>DATISY010000067.1:0-65395 GCA_035468285.1 Acidimicrobiia bacterium
TGCCGGCCAGCACCCCGGCCACGAGCTCCGGCGGTTCGGGGTCGAGTGGCGTAGGGTACGGCTACTAGGACACGCCACGGGCAGTGAGACCAGCCGCGCCGCCGACCCGCGCCGATCGCCCCGCGGCGCGAGGTCGGTGGCGCCGCCTGGGTGTGCCCTTCCCGCAGGTCGGGAGTCGGCTGCGTTAGGTTCCTGACGTTGAGAGGGCCTGAGATCCGCGTCGCGAGGCGGTGCCGGACCGTGTCGGCATGCCTCCTCGTCGCCGTCGGCCTGACCCTGGCCGCCCCGACCGTCGCCCCCGCCGCGACCGGCGCGTCCCCGGCACCCCACAGCGCCGGTTGCGGTGCCGCGGTGCCGGCGAGCAACACCGTGCAGGAGATCCAGTCGGTCGGCGGCCCACGGACGTACCGGCTCGCGGTCCCACCGAACACGGGACAGCGGGCCCTGCCGTTGATCCTGAACTTCCACGGGTACGGCTCGAACGCCGGGGCGCAGGCCATCTACAGCCAGCTCGAGACGAAGGGACCCCAGCGGGGGTACGTCATCGTCACCCCGCAGGGGACGGCAACACCGGCCTTCTGGAACATCCTTCCCGGCCTCGCCGCACCCGACGACGTCGCGTACACGAACGCGCTCATCGACCACACCGAGCAGACGCTGTGCATCGACCCGACCCGCGTCTACGCCACCGGAATCTCGAACGGGGCAGGCATGTCCGCGCTGCTCGGTTGCCGGATACCCGGCCGGTTGGCCGCCATCGCGCCGGTCGCGGGCGTGAACCTGGTGCGAAGCTGCCCGACCGGGACTCCGCTCCCCGTCGTCGCGTTTCACGGCACCACCGACCCGGTCGTCGGGTACCACGGGGGGCACAGCACGTTCACGCAGCTCCCGGTGCTGGACGTCCCGACGAGTGTCGCCGCCTGGGCGGCGCGGGACCGGTGTGCCGCGAAGCCGACGAAGCACCGGGTGACCCCGCACGTGGAGCTGACCGACTACACGGGGTGTCGGGCGGGCACCGCGGTCGAGCTCTACTCCGTGGTCGGCGGCGGGCACACCTGGCCGGGCGCGATCGATGTCCCGTCACTCGGGCCGACGACGCACGAGATCGACGCCACCGATCTCATCTTGGCGTTCTTCGCCCGGCACGCCCGCCCCGGCGTCACGTAGCACGGGTCGAGCGCCTCCGGCGCCCGGGCGTCACTCCGTCGCGGCCCCGGCCGGCTCGGATTGGCCGTTGCCGACCCAGACGGTCTTGACGTTGCAGAACGCGCGGATTCCGTGCGCCGAGAGCTCCCGCCCGTATCCGGAGGTCTTGACACCACCGAAGGGGAGCTCGGGATAGGACGTGGTCATGCCGTTGATGAACACCGCGCCGGCGTCGAGGTCGCGGATGAACCGGTTCTGCTCGGCAGGGTCGGTGGTCCAGGCGTTCGAGCCGAGCCCGTAGTCCGTGGCGTTGGCGAGGGTGATGGCGGCGTCGAGGTCAGGGACCCGGTAGAGCTGCGCGACCGGCCCGAACACCTCCTCGTGGTACATGCGCATCTCCGGGGTGATCCCGGTGATGACGGTGGGGGGGTAGTACCAGCCCGGGCCGGGTGGGCGCTCCCCGCCGCAGCGCACGGTGGCGCCGTGCTCGACGGCGTCGCGGACGAGGTCCTCGACGTCGGTGCGGCCCTGCTCCGTGGCGAGGGGCCCGATGTCGGTCCGGTCGTCCATCGGGTCACCGACGCGCAGCGCAGCCATCTGGTCGACGAACCGCTGCTCGAACTGGTCAGCCACCGCGTCGTGGACGATGAACCGCTTGGCGGAGATGCAGCTCTGCCCGTTGTTCTGGGTCCGCGAGGTCGTCGCGACCTCGGCGGCACGGTCGAGGTGCGCGGATGGCATCACGATGAACGCGTCGCTGCCCCCGAGCTCGAGGACGGTCGGTTTGATCTCGCTCCCGGCGATCGCGGCGACGGAGCGTCCCGCGGGGGCGCTCCCGGTGAGGGTCGCGGCGACGACGCGGCCGTCGCGCAGGACCCGCTCGACCTGGTCGGATCGGATGAGCAGCGTCTGGAACGCTCCGTCCGGGAAGCCCGCCTCGGTGAACAGGTCCTGCATGAAGAGCGCGGTCTGGGGGACGTTCGAGGCGTGCTTGAGGAGCCCGACGTTGCCGGCCATCAACGCCGGCGCCGCGAAGCGCATGGCCTGCCAGAGCGGGAAGTTCCACGGCATCACCGCGAGGACGGGGCCGAGCGGCTGGTAGCGGGCGTAGGCGTGCTGCGCGTCGACGGCGTCGGCGTCGGCGGGCTCGTCGGCGAGGAACGTCTCGGCGTGCTCCGCGTAGAAGCGGCACGCGGTGGCGCACTTCGCGGTCTCGGCCTTGGCCGCGGTGAACGTCTTGCCCATCTCGGTGGTCATGACGCCAGCGACTTCGTCGCGGTCCCGGTCGAGGATCGCGGCTGCCTGGACCATCCACGCGGCGCGGTCCGCGAAGCTGGTCGACCGGAACTGGACGAATGCCCGCTGCGCCTGTTCGAGCCGGTCGTCGACCTCACGGTCCGACAGGGCGTCGAACGTCTTGACAGTCTCGCCTGTCGCAGGATTGATCGTCGCGATCGCCATCGATGCTCCTCGCGTCGGGCCGAGTCTCTTCTTGAGTCTTGCCCGCCACGGTCGGGGCGGAACCCGACCGACCCGCGGCCAGGCTGGGGAGCGCCGGGGTGAGGCGGGGTGGGTTGGCGGCGCAGCCCGTGGGGTACAGGAGCGGCACGGCTGGGTTGTCGAAGGGACGGCCCGGCGTCACGAACGAAGGAGATCCGATGGCGACCGCACGGAATCAGGCTCGGAACACCTCGCAGTCCGCCAAGGGCAAGGTCAAGGAGACCGCCGGGCGAGCGACGGGGAACCGCAAGCTGCAGGCCAAGGGCACCACCGACCAGGCCAAGGCCAAGGTCAAGAAGACCGGCGAGAAGGTCAAGAGCAAGCTGCGATAGGACGCCGAGCCCGTCGCGGCCGACGCGCCGGGACGGGCTTAGCGGCCGAAGCCGTAGAGCCGCTGGCTGTTGCCGGCCAGGATGAGCTGACGCTCGGTGGGTGGGACCCCGGAGAACGCGGCTTGGATCGTCCGCCACGACTCGGGCCAGTCGGCGCTGATGTGGGGATAGTCGTTCGACCACAGGATCCGCTCGACACCGACATGGGCGCGGTTCTGGATGCCGAACGTGTCGGTCATGAACCCGAAGTGGAAGTGGCGTTCGATGTACTCGCTCGGGTTCGCGGCGAGACCGAAGCGGCTCACCGGGTCGAGCCGGTGGTAGTTGTTGTCGATCTGCTCCTTCGCGTAGGGCACCCAGCCGAAGTCGACCTCGGCGAAGACGACGTCGAGGTCGGGGAAGCGGTCGAAGATCCCCGAGAAGATCATCTCGATCATCCGGTTCGGGGCGTCGAAGAACCGGCCGTAGCCGGGCAGCTTGGCGCTGTGCGCCGTCGGCATCCGCGCCGCGAGGCTCACATGGATGCCGAGCGGGACCTGGCGCTCGGCGAGGCGGCCCCACACCTTGTCGTCGGTCGCGTCGGGTTGCAGCGACCCGTTCGGGTAGGTGCCCATGACGACGCCTCGCATCCCGGGCCGGTCGAGGACGCGGTCGATCTCCGCCACGGCAGGTTCCGCGCCCCAGTTCGGGAGCATGGCGAGCCCACCGAAGCGCTCCGGGGCGTACTCGACGTACTCCGCGATCCAGTCGTTGTACGCCGCGACCATCGCCGCCCGGTACTCCGGGTCCGGGTTGGCGAACACGGCTTGCGCGAGCCGCGGCGTGGGGTAGAGGACTTCGGCGTCGACGCGGTCGCGGTCCATCTCGGTGAGGCGCGCCGCGGGGTCGTGGCCCCCACGACGGATGTCCTCGAAGCGGACCCAGCCCTGCATCGCCTCCGGCTCGAGGCCGGCGCAGGCGTTCATCCCGAAGTTGATCGGGTCGGTGACCCCTTCGATGACCCAGGCGTCACCTTCGTCGAAGTGCTCGATGCGGGGAGCGCGGTCCCGGAACGCGGCCGGGACCCGGCCGGTCCAAAGGTCCGGGGGCTCGTTGACATGGCTGTCGGCTGAGATGAGCCGGTAGTGGCGTCCTGGTGCTGTCGTCACGGGCCGTCCCCGGTTGGCGGTCGAGGCGAGTGATCGTACCTGGATGGTCCGTAGACTCCCGCCGGCCCCATGGACGACACCAGCCGCCGTGCGTCGAGCACGTTCGTGATCTCCATCACGCCGTTCACCGCCGACGGTGCGCTCGACGAGGCTGGGCTGCGGGCCCATCTGGGTCGCCTCGCCGCGGCGGGGATCGGCGTCTACCTCGCGGGGAGCGGCAGCGGTGAGGGCTACACCCTCGACACCGGCGAGGTGGAGCGCGTCCTGGCCGTCGGCGCCGAGGTCCTCGGCGGGCGGGTCCCGGTCCGGGCGATGGGCGTCGAGCCGCGCACCGCGGCGCAGATGGTCGAGATGGCCCGGGTCGCGGCCCGGTCGGGGGTCGAGGCGATGCAGCTCTACTCGCTCGATCAGGGGCACGGGAACCGGCCGACGCGGGCCGAGCTCGACCGGTACCTCCGCACCGTGCTCGACGCGGCGACGCTGCCGGTGGTGCTGTCGACGCACCAGAGCGTCGGGTACCTCCTCGCCCCGGACCTGATCGGTGCCCTGCTCGACGACTACGACCAGGTGATCGGCGTCAACTGCTCGACACTCGACGTGTCGTACCTGCTGCGCGTCATCGAGGCGGTCGACGAGCGCGCCGACGTGCACGTCGGTGGCCCGCTGCACGCCCTCACCTGCCTCGCGCTCGGGGGCCAGGGGTACCTGAGCTCGGACGGGAACCTCGCCCCCCGCTTGTGTGTGTCGGTCATCGACGCGTACCGGTCCGGGGACCTCGCCGCGTGTCATGCGGCGTTCCGGACCGTCATGCGGCTGTTCGCCGCGACACGCGACGCGGGCGGTGTCGCCGCGACGAAAGCCGCGCTCGACCTGCTCGGCCTGCCGGGGGGTCCACCACGGCCACCGCGTCTGCCCCTCGACGCGCCGGGCCGGGAACGGGTCCAGCGCACCATCGTCGAGGCCCTGGCTTTGGCCGAGCGCGAACACCTGACCTGACCACACCTGACCGCGCGCCGCGTGTGGCGACGCGCGGTCAGGCAGGCGGGCGGGTGTCACATGTTGCCGTCACCGTCGTTCGGCCCACCGAAGTTGTCGCCGTCGTGGTCGCCGCCCCCGTTCTGAGGGATCGGGTTCGGCGGCGGAGGCGGTGCCATAGCCGGCGGGGGTGGCGGCGTGAACCGGCGCGGCGGAGGCGGCGGTGGGGACGGTGGCGGTGGCAGTGGTGGGGGAGGGGGTTGCGTCGTCGGCGGTGGAGGCGGCAGTGTCGTCGTGGTCGTCGTCGGCATCGTCGTGGTCGTGGCGGCCACACGGACTTGGGGACGGCTCGAGGTCGAGCCCGACGAGGCCCACACCGCACCGGCCCCAGCGACGATGACCACTGCGGTCGCCACGCCGATGAGCCGGGTCCGCGTCGAGATGGAACGCATCAGGGATTCCTTCTCCTTTGGTTGGTGGAGTGCTTCCCCGGCGCTCGACGGTCCTACGGATGAGCGCGTCCCGCGGATTGCGCGCAACACCGGGCCCGGGACGGGCCCTGGCGGTAACATGGGCTTGTGATCGGTACCGGCCAGTGCGCGCGCGGCGCAGGAACCAAGGAGGTGAGGCGGATGCGACGACGAAGCGAACCCCCGAGTCCCAGCCGTCGTCCCGCCTGCTGCCGGTCACTGCTGCCCTAGTCGCCTCCTCGCGACGGCGGCCCCGGCGGCGCGGGCTCGATCTGCTCGCCCTGCCCGCCGGAGACCCCGGAGGCCCCCATGGCCCGCCGTCCACCCTTCCCCAGCCCTGCCGCGCTGCGGTCCCGTCGCGACCGCCGCACCGAACGGCTCCTCGCCAACCGCGCCGTCCTCGACGCGCTGACCTCGGTGGCAGGTCTGGTCGGGCGGCCCGTGCGGATCACCGGCGGCGCCGAGGTCGGCCGCCTCGTCGACCTCGTCGCCCGATGGGACGGCGAGCCCTACCCGCCCATCACCGGCCTCATGGTCAAGGTCGGTCGTCGCCTCGCGTTCGTCCCGAGCGAGCAGATGGCCGACCTGGGCCGGACCGAGGTCACGCTCCGGTCCGCCACGTTCAGCCTGCGCGACTTCGAGCGCCGCCCCGGCGAAGTCCTGCTGAACGGTGACGTCCTCGACCATCAGCTCGTCGACGTCGACGGGGTCCGCGTCGTGCGCGCCTCGGACCTCTACCTCGCCCGAGTCGCCGATGGATGGCGCCTCGTCGGCGTCGACGTCGGCTTCCCGTCGCTGCTGCGCCGCCTCGGGCCCCGCCGGTGGCGGGCGCGCCCGACACCGGAACGGGTGATCGACTGGGCCGCGATCCAGCCCTTCGGGGTCGACCCCGGCCCGTTACGCCTCCAAGGCGAGAACCAGACGTTGGCCCGGCTCCGGCCGGGCGAGCTCGCCGACCTCCTCGAGGAGCTGGGTCGACCCGAGCGGACCGAGCTCCTCGAGCGGCTCGGCCCCGACTCCGCGGCCGACGCGCTCGAGGAGATGGAAGCCGACGAGCTGCGCACCCTGCTCCGTGACCTGCCGCGGCAACGGGCGGCGGAGCTGATCGGCGCGATGGAGCCCGACGAGGCCGCCGACGCGCTGCGGGACCTCGACCCCGACGAGCTCGACGAGGTCCTCACCGCGATGAAGCCGACGGTGGCGATGAAGCTGCGCCCGCTGCTCGCCTACCCGGAGAGCAGCGCCGGCGGGCTCATGACCACCCGGCTCCTCCTCGCGCACCGCCGGGACCGGGTCCGCGCCGTCCGGGAGCGGCTCCCTGCCGCGACCGACGAGCGCGGCGACCTCGACGGGGTCGTGGTCGTCGACGACGGCGGCCGGCTCCTCGACGACCTGCGCCTCGTCGACCTGCTCCTCGCCGGCGACGACGACGTCCTCGAGGAGCTCGTCGAGTCGTCAGAGCCGGTCACGGTCCACAGCGACGCGCCGCTCGACGAGGTCGTCGACCGGCTCATCGACTCGCGTCGCACGTCGGTGATCGTCACCGACGACGACCACCACCCCATCGGTCGCATCCTCGCCGACGACGTCATCGACGCCCTCGTCCCGGCCCGCGGTCGTCACCGCGTCCATGTCCGCTTCCCATGAACCGGCCCTTCCCCCGGATGGCGCCCCGGCGCCGGGCCGTCTGGCTCTTCGCCGCCCTGGGGCCGGGTGTCATCGCCGCGAACGCCGGCAACGACGCGGGTGGGATCGCGACGTACGCGTCGGCGGGCTCCCAGTTCGTCTACCGGATGCTGTTCCTGATGGTCCTGGTCACGGTGGCGCTCGTCGTCGTCCAGGAGATGTCGGCCCGGCTCGGCGCGTACACCGGGGAGGGCCTCGTCTCGCTGATCCGGGAGCAGTTCTCGCTCCGGACCGCGACCGTCGCCGTCGTCTGCCTCGTCGTCGCGAACCTCGGGCTCGTCGTGTCAGAGTTCGCCGGGATCGGCGCCGCGTTCGAGATCTTCGGGGTGTCTCGCTACATCGCGGTGCCGTTGGCCGCGGTCGGGATCTGGGCCGTCGTGGTCCTCGGCTCCTACCGGTACGCGGAACGGGTGTTCCTGCTGCTGTCGGTGGCGTTCCTCGCGTACCCGATCTCGCTGTTCCTCGGACACCCCGACTGGGGCCAAGTCGCGACGAACACCTTGTGGCCGCACTTCCTGGCCAGCCACGACTTCATCGTCCTCGCGGTCGCGCTCGTCGGCACCACCATCACCCCGTACATGCAGCTGTACCAGGCGGCCGCGGTCGTCGACCGCGGCATCGGGCCCGACGACTACCCCCGGGAACGGCTCGACAGCGTCGGCGGGGCGATCTTCGCCAACCTCATCAGCATGTGCATCATCATCGCCACCGCGGCCGCGATCGGCGGGACCGGCGCGCTCACGTCGGCCGACCAAGCGGCCCGGGCCCTCGAGCCCGTCGCCGGAGCGAGCGCGGCGATGCTCTTCGCCGTCGGGCTGCTCGGCGCGTCGGCTCTCGCCGCGGCGGTGGTGCCGCTCTCGACGGCGTACGCGCTGGCCGAGGCGGTCGGGGCGGAACGGTCGGTGTCGCGGCACTTCCGTGAGGCGAAGCTGTTCCTCGGGCTCTTCACCGGCCAGGTCGTGCTCGGCGCCGCGGTGGCGCTGATCCCCGGGAACCTGATCAACCTGCTCCTCAACACCCAGATCCTGAACGGGCTGATCACCCCGGTGATCCTGGTGTTCATCCTCATCCTCGCCAATCGGCGCACGGTGCTCGGCGACGCGGTGAACTCGCCCCGGTTCCGGGCCGTCGCGACGATCTCGGTGATCGGCGTCAGCGTGCTGGCGACCGTGGTCGTCGCCCAGACCGTCGGCGGTTGGCTCGGGATGGCCTAGCGGCGCCGGCCAGGGATCGGCGTCCCGTCCGGGCGGACAGGACGCGAACCACGGGCGGGCGGCCCGGAACTCGTCGCGGCCCACCCGCGGGGCGACGCTAGACCGAGGCGGCGGACCGGAGCGTGAAACCCCGGTAGTCGGCGGCGGCGACCTCGTGGCAGATCCGGTCGTAGAGCGGCAAACCACCGATGTAGGGCATGAACACCCGCGGCTTGCCGGGCACGTTCGCACCCATGTACCAGGACGCTGCGGTCGGGAAGAGGGTCTTGTTGGCGACCTGGTTGACGTGGTCGACCCAGTCGTCCTCGGCTTCCTCGGTCGCCTCGATCGACGTGACACCGCGGTCCCGGACGGCGGCGATGCAGTCCGCGATCCAGTCGACGTGCTGCTCGATCGCGACGAGCATGTTGACGAGCACCGACGGGCTGCCCGGCCCGGTGACCAGGAACAGGTTGGGGAACCCGGCGACGGCGAGACCGAGGTACGTGCGCGGCCCGGCGGCCCACTTGTCCCGCAGCGAGATGCCGTCCGCGTTGACGATGTCGGGGGCGAGGAGCGGGCCGGTCATGGCGTCGAAGCCGGTGGCGCACACGAGGACATCGAGGGAATACTCGTCGGCCTCGGTGCGGACGCCGTGCGGGACGATCTCGACGATCGGCGTCGCGCGGACGTCGACCAGGGTGACGTTGTCCCGGTTGAACGTGGCGTAGTAGTCGGTGTCGAGACAGGGTCGCTTCGTGCCCAGTGGATGGTTGCGGGGCGTGAGCCGCTCCGCGATGTCTGGGTCGGCGACCACGTCACGGATCCGGTCGCGCACGAACTGGGCGGCGGTGTCATTGGCGTCCCGGTTCACGAGGAGGTCGTTGAACGCCGCGACCATCCCGTAGAGGGTCCCCGATTCCCACGCCGCCCGGTACTTCTCCTCGCGGACCGTGTCGTCGACGGCGAGCGCCGACTCCTCGGGGAGGGGCACGACGACCCCGGCACGCGACGCGCGCATCGCGTCGCGGTGCTCCCGGGCCCGGGCCTTGCGCGCCGTGATCGCGTCGGGGTCGAGCGGCGCGTTCCTCGCTGGCATGGTGAAGTTCGGGGTCCGCTGGAACACGGTGACGTGCGCGGCTTCCCGGGCGATGACCGGGATCGACTGGATGCCCGACGACCCGGTGCCGATCACCCCGACCCGCTGACCGGCGAGGTCGACACCGCCGTGCGGCCAGCGGCTGGTGTAGAGGATCGGGCCCGCGAACGTGTCGATGCCGGGGATCTCGGGCTGCTTCGGCGCCGAGAGGCAGCCCGTCGCCATCACGCAGAACTGCGCGGACACGTGATGTCCCCGGTCCGTGCTGACCTGCCACCGCTGCGCAGGCTCGTCCCACGTCGCGGCGGTCACCCGGGTCTCGAACGCGATGTCGCGGCGCAGATCGAACCGGTCCGCGACGTGCTCCGCGTACCGCAGGATCTCCGGCTGGGTGGCGTACCGCTCCGACCAGGTCCACTCCTGTTCCAGCTCGGGTGAGAACGAGTAGGAGTAGTCCATCGACTCGACGTCGCAGCGCGCCCCTGGGTAGCGGTTCCACCACCACGTTCCGCCCACGTCCGCCGCGGCCTCGAAACCCTGCAGCGTCAGGCCGAGCTGGCGCAGCCGCTGGTGCGCGTACAGCCCGGCGAACCCGGCGCCGACGACGACCGCGTCGACCTCGCGATGCGAATCCGTCATGGGCGCATTGTCACACGCGCTGCCCGGCCCGCGCCGGGGGCCCCGGTTGAGCGTGCTGGGCGTACGCTGACGGCACGACGAGGGGCGCGTCGGTGCCCGCGGGGGACCGGGCCAGGGCCCGATGATCGACCTGATCGGGTGTCGGTGTCGCGGTGGGGATCGACGGGCGGATCCGGGCGACGACGCCGCGGGCGTCGCAGGTCGCGGTGGCACGGCTCGGCGGCGCGGTCGGCCTCGTGGTCGGCCTGGGGTCGCTGGTGTGGGGCGCGACCGTCCCCTGATCCGCTCGATCCGCTTCCCAGGGTGCGGACCGGCCCCGCGCCGCACGGGTTGCCCGTAGCCTGCGGGGATGGAGGCGCGCCGGTTTCCCCGCGACGCGGTCGCGACCGCGCACTACCTCGCCTCCGCGTCGGGTCTCGCGGTGCTGGCCGAGGGTGGGAACGCGGTTGACGCCGCGGTCGCGGCGAACCTGACTCTGGGGGTCGTGACCCCGTACGCGTGCGGGTATGGGGGTGACCTGTTCGCGGTGGTGTGGGACGGTGCGCTGCACGGCTACCTCGGCTCTGGACGTTCCCCAGCGGAGGCGTCACGCGACGACGTCGCCGACCGGGCCGGCGCGGCGCACATGCCGGTGTTTGGGGCCGACACGGTCACCGTCCCGGGTGGTGTCGCCGGGTGGTTCGACCTCCTTGCCCGTTGGGGGACCCGCGACTTCGGGTCGCTGGCACGGGACGCGATCGCGTACGCCCGGGATGGGTTCGAGGTCAGCGCGGGTGCAGCGACGGTGTTCGCGGAAGGGGGGCGTCTGTACCGGGAGGAGGACCCGACCTTCGCGGCGTGGCGGCGCCTGTATGCCGACGTCGGCCCGGGCACCTGGTTGCGTCAGCCGTCGCTGGCCCGGACCTTGGAGCGCATCGCGGCCGACGGGCCCGACGCTTACTACAAGGGCCCGATCGGGGACGCCATCGTCGCGACGCTCGCCGAGCACGGCAGCGCGATGCGCCGGGGGGACCTCGCCACGCACGCGGGGGAGTGGACCGCGCCGCTGCGAGCCCCGTACCGCGACGTCGAGATCGTCGAGTTGCCACCCCCCACCCAAGGGGTCACCGCGCTCGAGGCGCTCCGCATCCTCGACGGGCTCCCACGCCGCGACGACCCCGTCGACCGGGAACACGTCAAGATCGAGGCGCTCAAGCAGGCGCTCGCCGACCGGGACCGGTACGTCACCGACCCCGAGCACATGCCGCGCGCCGCGACCGAGCTCCTCACCGATGGGTGGATCGAGTCGCGGCGGCGGGTGCTGCGCCTCGACCGGGCCGTCGACCCCGACGCCGCCGTCCCCCAGCCGGGGGGTACCACCTATCTGTGCGTCGCGGACCGCGACGGGCTCCTGGTCAGCCTCATCCAGTCGAACTTCACGTCGTTCGGCTCCGGGGTGCACGTCCCCGAGTGGGGGATCAACCTCAACAACCGGGGGTTCTCGTTCTCGCTCGATCCGGACCGGCCGAACGTGTTCGCGCCCGGGAAACGGCCGATGCACACCCTCATCCCGGCGATGGCGCTTCGGGACGGGGCCCCGTGGCTGGTGTTCGGCAGCATGGGCGGCGACGCGCAAGCCGCGGTGCACGTCCAGCTGCTCGCTCACCTCGTCGACCGCGGGGCGGATCCGGCGGATGCGCTCGTCGCGCCGCGCTGGCGGGTCGACCCCGGGACGTGGCGGGTCCACGCCGAGCGGCGGTTCCCCGGCGAGCTGCTCGAAGGGCTGCGGGCCCGCGGGCACACGGTCGAGGTGACCCGGAACTTCGACACCGGGATGGGTCACGCGCACGTCATCCGGCTCAACGCGCCCGGGTACGCCGCCGCGGCGGACCCGCGCTCGGAAGGCGCCGCGCTCGGGCGTTGAGACCCGGCGCGTGCGACCCCCGGTACGATTCCCTCATGGAACCGGTCAAATCGGTCGACGACGTGCGCGACGCGCTGGCTGCGCACGACTACCTGGCCGACGACGGGCTCGCCACCGCGGTGTTCCTGGCGTTGCGCCTCGAGCGGCCGCTGCTCCTCGAGGGCGAGGCGGGGGTCGGCAAGACCGAGCTGGCCAAGGTCCTGGCCCGCTGGACGGGCGGCGAGCTGATCCGGTTGCAGTGCTACGAGGGGATCGACGCGGCCCAGGCCGTCTACGAATGGGACTACTCCCGGCAGCTCCTGCACCTGCGCGCCGCGGAGGCGAGCGGCGGCCCGATCTCGGAGGACGAGCTCTACTCCGAGCGGTTCCTCGTCCGTCGCCCGCTGCTGCGGGCCATCGCCTACGAAGGCGCGCAACCCCCGGTGCTGCTGGTCGATGAGGTTGACCGGGCCGACGACGAGTTCGAGGCGTTCCTGCTCGAGATCCTCGCCGACTACGCCATCACCATCCCCGAGCTCGGCACGTTCCACGCTGCCCGGCCCCCGGTCGTCGTCGTCACGTCGAACCGGACCCGCGACGTCCACGACGCCTTGAAGCGCCGCTGCCTCTACCACTGGATCGACCATCCCGACTTCGAACGCGAGCTCGCCATCCTCCGGGTGCGGGCCCCCGGCGTCGGTGAGGCGCTCGCCCGCCAGGTCGCGGCCGCGGTCGCGGCGCTGCGCGACCTCGACCTCTACAAGCCGCCCGGTGTCGCCGAGACCATCGACTGGGCCCAGGCCGTCGCCGCGCTCGGCGCCACCCTCCTCGACGAGGAGACCGTCGCCGTCACGCTCGGCACCGTCCTCAAGTACCGCGAGGACCAGCAACGCGCCGTCAGCCACGGGCTCACCACCCTCATCACCGCCCCCGTCTCCGACGATGCCTGACCCTGCCGACGCCGACCGGCTCGTCGTCGCGTTCGCCCGGGTGCTGCGCCGCGCCGGGCTCGACGTCCCCGTCGGCGCCACCGTGACCCTCGGCGAGGCGTTCGCCGCCGTCGGGCTCGAGCAGCGCGACGCCCTCTACTGGGCCGGCCGGGCCGTCGTGCTGCGCCGCCGCGAAGACGGGCCCGTCTACGACGCCGCGTTCCGGGCGTTCTGGGACGCCGAGCCCCCCACCGCCGTCCCGGCACCGGACTCGACGGAGACGATCACGATCGGGCTCGACGACGACGCCGGGCCCGACACCGACGCGCCTGACGAACCCGACGACGGGGGCGACGACGTCCAGCTGCGGGTCCGGTGGAGCCCCGCCGAGCTGCTCCGCCACCGCGACTTCGCCGCGTGCAGCCCCGCCGAGCTCGACGAGGCTCGGCGGCTCATCGCCGACCTGCGCATCGTCGGCGCCCGCCGCCGGTCCCGTCGCCACCGGGCCACGCACCGCGACCGGGGCCGACCCGACCTGCGCCGCACCGTCCGCCGCGCCCTCGGCGCGGGTGGGGAGCCGGCCCGGCGAGCGTTCCGCGCACCGACCGACCGGCCCCGCCGCCTCGTGCTCCTCTGCGACGTCAGCGGCTCCATGGAGCCCTACGCCCGCGCCTTCCTCCGGTTCCTCCACACCGCGGTCGTGGCCGGCACCCGCGTCGAGGCGTTCGCCGTCGGGACCCGCGTGACCCGCCTCACCCGGGAGCTGTCGTCCCGTGACCCCGATGAGGCGCTGCGCGCCGCCGCGGCGCGTGTCACCGACTGGTCCGGCGGCACCCGCCTCGGCGACGGGCTCCGCACCTTCAATGACCGGTGGGGGATCCGGGGGGTCGCCCGCGGCGCGGTCGTCGTCGTCCTCTCCGACGGGTGGGACCGTGGTGACCCCGACCTCCTCGGCGAGCAGATGGCCCGCCTCCATCGGGTCGCGCACCGGGTGGTGTGGGTCAACCCGCTCAAGGCCACCGCCGACTACGCGCCCCTGGCCCGGGGCATGGCCGCGGCGCTGCCCCACGTCGACGAGTTCGTCACCGGCCACTCCATCGCCGCCCTCGAAGACCTCGTCGGCGTCCTGGCCCGATGATCGGCCGGTGACGTGATGCGCGACCTCCTCGACGACATCGACCGGTGGCGCGACGCGGGCCACCGCGTCGCGGTCGCCCGCGTCGTCGGACTCGACGGGTCCGGGCCCCGCGACCCCGGCGCGGCGATGGCCGTCAGCGATTCCGGGGAGGTCGCCGGCTCCGTCTCCGGCGGCTGCGTCGAGGGCGCGGTCGTGACCGAGGCCCTCGCGGTCCTCGCCGGGGAACGGCCCCGCGGGGTGGTGACGTTCGGCTACTCCGACGACGACGCGTTCGCTGTCGGCCTGACCTGCGGCGGGACGATCCACGTGTTCGTCGAACCGCTCGACTGGTGACCGTGCCCGCGGGCGCGACGCCCGTCTACGACGCATTGGACGCCGCGCTGCGCGCCGACCAGCCCGTCGCGCTCGCCGCGGTCACCGACGGGGTCGGCCTCGGCCGCAAGCTCCTCGTCCGGCCCGGCGGCCCCCCCGTCGGTTCCCTCGGTCACGGCGACCTGGACCGGGTCGTCGCCCGCGACGCGCTCGGCGCGCTCGAGGCGGGCGCCACCGTGACCCGCCACTACGGGCCCCACGGCGAAGCCCGCGAAGACACCGTGACCGTGTTCATCGAGTCGTTCGCTCCCGCGCCCCGGATGGTGATCTTCGGGGCGGTCGACTTCACTGCGTCGTTGGCACGCGCCGCGAAGCTGCTCGGCTACCACGTCACCGTCTGCGATGCCCGGGCGGTGTTCGCCACCCGGGCCCGGTTCCCGATGGCCGACGCGGTCGTCTGCGAGTGGCCCAACCGGTACTTGGAGGAGCACGGCCAGGAGCTCGGGCCCCGCGACGCGGTGTGCGTGCTGACCCACGACGCCAAGTTCGACGTGCCGGCGATCGTCGCCGCGCTCGGCACCCGGGTCGGGTACCTCGGCGCGATGGGGAGCCGTCGCACCCACGCCGAGCGGGTCGAGCGGCTCCGCGAGGCCGGTGTCGACGACGCCGGCCTGGACCGGCTCCGCGCCCCGATCGGCCTGGACCTCGGCGCCCGCACTCCCGAGGAGACCGCAGTGGCGATCTGCGCCGAGATCATCGCCACGCGCACCGGGCGGCAGGCCCCGTCGCTGCGCGACACGGCCGGGCCGATCCACGGCGACCGCGCCTGACCGGAGCCGCAACGGGAGGGGGAGCGATGGATCTGGGAATCACGGGACGGCGGGCCGCCGTCGCGGGCGCGTCGGCGGGTCTGGGCCGGGCGTGCGCCGAGGCGCTCGCCGCCGAGGGCGTGCAGGTCGCGATCTGTGGCCGGGACCAGGGTCGCCTCGACGAGGTCGCCGCCGCCTCGGGGGTGATCCCGATCGTGGCCGACGTGTCCCAACCCGACGGGGCCCGGCACTTCGTCGCGGCGGCACGCGCCGCGCTGGGCGGGATCGACATCCTGATCCCGAACTCGGGCGGACCCCATCCTGGCGGGTTCGCCGACATCACCGACATGGACGACTACGAGCGGGCGTTCGAGCTGAACGCGCTCTCCGCGATCGTCATGTGCCACGAGGCCGTCCCCGCGATGCGGGAGCAACGGTGGGGGAGAGTGGTCGCGATCACGTCCATCGCGGTGCGGCAGCCGATCCCGTCGCTGATCCTGTCCAACACCGCCCGGGCCGCGACGACCGGGTTCCTGAAGACGCTCGCCGGCGCGGTCGTCGCCGACGGGGTGACGGTCAACTCGCTGCAACCCGGGATCCACGACACCGACCGGATCCGTCAGCTCTCCGGCGGGAACGCCGCCGCGGGTCAGCCGTCGGGGACGATCGGGGACCCCGCCGACTTCGGGGCGGTGTGCACGTTCCTGTGCTCGGAGCACGCCCGGTTCATCACCGGCGCCGCGATCCCGGTCGATGGTGGCGCGTACGCCGGGCTGCAGTGACCCCATGATCCGTCACGTGGTCTGTCTCACCTGGAGCGTCGACGCCACCCCGGCTGACGTCGAGGCCGTCCGGGCCGGGCTCGTCGCACTCCCGGGCCAGATCCCCGAGATCCGGTCCTACGCAGTCGGGTCGGACCTGTCCGTCGTGGACGGGAACGCTGACTTCGCGATCGTGGCCGACTTCGACGACGTCGCCGCGTGGCGCCGCTACCAAGAGCATCCCGCGCACCAGGCCGTCCTGACCGAGCGGATCCGGCCGATCCTGGCCTCCCGGGCCGCGGTGCAGCACGAGCTCCGGGCCTAGCCGGCGCGGGGAGGCCCTCGCGTACGCTGGGAGCGTGCCCACTCGGCGAATCGTGACGCTCCCGAACGCGATCTCCGTGGGACGGTTGGCGTGCGCGCCGGTGTTCTGCTGGCTGCTCTTCGACGGGCACCGCCTCGCGGCGTTCGTGCTCCTGGGTGCGCTCGGCGCCACCGACTGGGTCGACGGGTGGATCGCCCGCCACTTCGACCAGGGCAGCGAGCTCGGCAAGGTCCTGGACCCGGTCGCGGACCGGATCCTGCTCGTCACGGCCGCGGTGGCGCTCCTCCTCGACGGGACCGTCCCCGCGGTCGTCGGTGTGCTCGTGCTGGTCCGTGAGGGCCTCGTCGCCGCCGCGACGCTCGGGCTCGCCGCCGCCGGGGCCCGTCGCATCGAGGTGCAGTGGGTCGGGAAGGCCGGGACGCTGGCGCTCATGTTCGCCCTGCCCGGCTTCCTCCTCATCGACGTCGTGGGCGCCGGGACCGCACAGGACGTGATCCGCCCCCTGACGTGGCTCGCCACCGTCGGTGGGCTCGTTCTCAGCTACTACGCGCTCGTGGCGTACGTGCCGTTGGCCCGCGCCGCGCTGCACGAGGGCCGCGAGGCCCGGGCGGGGGTGCCGGCATGAAAGCCGTGATCCTCGCCGGTGGGGAAGGGACGCGGCTCCGTCCCCTCACGAGCAACCAGGCGAAACCGATGATGCCGCTGGTCAACAAGCCGATGATGGAGCACATCGTCGGGTTGCTCGGCCAGCACGGCTTCGACGACGTCGTCGTCACCGTCGCGTACCTCGCCAACCAGATCCGCACCTACTTCGGGGACGGCTCCGACTACGGGCTCCGGATGCGCTACGCCACCGACGAGGAGCCGCTCGGCACCGCCGGGTCGGTGCGCAACGCCGCCGCGGAGCTCGACGACACCTTCCTCGTCATCTCGGGTGACGTGCTCACCGACATCGACCTCACCACGTTCGTGAAGGCACACCGCGACAGCGGCGCGATCGCGTCGATCGCGTTGAAGCGGGTCGAGAACCCCCTCGAGTTCGGGATCGTCATCACCCGCCCCGACGGGAGCATCGAGCGGTTCCTCGAGAAGCCGTCCTGGGGCCAGGTGTTCTCCGACACGATCAACACCGGCATCTACGTCCTCGAGCCGGCGATCTTCGACAGCATCCCCGAGGGTGAGGTCGTCGACTTCTCCGGCGACGTGTTCCCCGCCGTCCTCGAGGAAGGCCAGCCGCTCCACGGTCACATCGCCGACGGCTACTGGGAGGACGTCGGCACCATCGAGGCGTACCTCCGGGCCCACGCCGACGTCCTCGACGGCCGCGTCCAGGTCGACATCGGCGGGTTCGAGTTCCGCGACGGGGTCTGGCTCGGCGAGGGCGCGGAGATCGACCCGAACACCCAGGTCGACGGGCCCGTCGTCATCGGTGACAACTGCCGCATCGAAGCCGGCGCGCACCTCGCCGAGTACACCGTCCTCGGCGCCGACGTCGTCGTCAAACCCGACGCGTCGATCGTGCGCACCGTTCTCCACGACCACGTCTACGTCGGGCGCGCCGCGCAGCTGCGCGGCGCCGTCGTCGGCCGCAACAGCGACCTGCGCGAACACGTCCGCCTCGACGAGGGCGTCGTCGTCGGCGACGAGTGCTTCATCGGCCGGCAGGCGGTGATCAGCCCCGGCGTCAAGGTGTACCCGTTCAAGACGGTCGAGGCCGAC
Source organism: Acidimicrobiia bacterium (assembly GCA_035468285.1). Lineage (GTDB taxonomy): Bacteria > Actinomycetota > Acidimicrobiia > IMCC26256 > PALSA-555 > PALSA-555. The sequence goes on from DATISY010000067.1 coordinate 18,064, forward strand.
GCGGTCGTCAACTCGTCCATCGTGTGGGAGACCCGCGGGGTCCGTACCCTGTTCGGCGCCCACGGCGTCCGCGGGCTCGCCAACGTCGACGTCACCCCCGAGATGGCCGTCCGGGTCGCGATGGCGTACGGCACCTCGCTGAAGCGAGGCTCGTTCGTCACCGCCAGCCGCGACACCAGCCGCGCCGCCCGGGCCCTCAAACGGGCGGTGATCGGGGGCCTGAACCTCGCCGGGATCACCGTCGAGGACGTCGAGCTCACCACCGTCCCCCTCACCCGGTTCCAGGTTCGCAACAGCCACGCCCTCGGCGGCATCTCCGTCCGTCTGGTCCCCGGCGACCCCGACAGCGTCGAGCTGCGCTTCTTCGACTCCGACGGGCGTGACATCGACGCCGGCGCGCAACGCAAGATCGAGCGGCTCCTCCACCGCGAGGACTACCGGCGTGCCTTCGCGGGCGACATCGGCGAGATCGTGTTCCCGCCCCGCGCCATCGAGTTCTACACCGCGGCGCTGGAACGGTCGGTCGACGCGGCCCGGCTGCGGGAACGGCCCTTCAAGGTCGTGCTCGACTACTCGTTCGGGGCCGCGTCGATCATCATGCCCACCGTCCTCGCCAAGCTCGGCGCCGAGGTCCTCGCGGTCAACCCGTTCGCGAGCACCGCCGCCGGGACCGCGACCGAGCCGGCCGAGCAGCAGGACCGGGTGGGGGAGCTCGTCCGGGCCTCGGGCAGCCACCTCGGGATGGTCGTCGACGCGTCCGGGGAGATCGCCACCATCGTCGACGACGACGGGCACGTCCTCACCAACACCGAGGCGCTCCTCACCCTCGTGACACTCGTCGTCGACGCGCACCCCGGCGCGGCGGTCGCGGTGCCCGTCTCGACCACCCGCGAGGTCGCACGCATCGTCGAAGCCGCCGGAGGGAACGTCGTGTGGACCAAGCTTGCCGACTCGCACCTCATGGAGGTCGCGTCGGGTGAGGGCATCGCGTTCGCCGCGTCGAGCGACGGCGGCTACATCTGGCCCGACTTCCTCCCCGCGTACGACGCCGCGAGCACCCTGGCCCGGGTGCTCGACCTGCTCGCCGAGACCGGCCGGACCTTGTCGTCCATCGTGCGGGGTCTGCCGCGCATCCACCTGATCCACGAGACGGTCCCCACCCCGTGGGAGCGCAAAGGCCAGATCATGCGCGAGCTCGTCGAGCACCCCCCGCCGGGCGACGTCGTCCTCATCGACGGGGTCAAGGTCGTCCAACCGACCGGGTGGGTGCTCGTCTCCCCCGACCCCGAAGACCCGATCATGCACGTCTGGGCCGAAGGTGACTCCGACGCCGAGGCCCGCCAGCTCGCGCAAGAGCGCGTCCGGGCCGTCCGCCAGGCCCTCCGCTAGGGTCCAGCGCCACCGTCACCGCGCCGGCCGGGACGTTCGAGGCGGGAAGGAGGTCGCGTGCAGTACCCCGACGACCGCAGATACAGCCGTGAGCACGAGTGGGTGTCGCTCGACGGTGACACCGCCCGTGTCGGGATCACCGACTACGCCCAGGACGCGCTCGGCGACGTCGTCTACGTCCAGTTGCCCGACGTCGGCCTCGAGGTCGTGGCCAACGCCAGCTGCGCCGAAGTCGAGTCCACCAAGTCGGTGTCCGAGGTCTACTCGCCGGTGTCGGGACAGGTCACGGCGCGGAACGAGGCGCTCAACGACACCCCCGAGCTCCTCAACCAGGACCCGTACGGTGCCGGCTGGATCTTCGCCATGACGCTCGCCGACCCCGCCGAGCTCGACGCGCTCATGGACGCCGCCGCCTACCAGCACTTCGTCGAGGAGGGCTGAGCCGCCGGGGTCGTTGATGACCCGCGGGGCCGTCGGTACCCTCGGGTGATGCAATGCCTGCGGTGCGGCCACGAGAACGAGGCAGGCGCGAACTTCTGCTCGTCGTGTGGCGCCACGCTCGGTGACGCCGACGAGACCACCGCGTCGCTGGCCCTCCTCGAGGACCGCCAGGAGCTGATCGAGGAGCTCGGGCCCCTCCTCGACGACGTCCCCAGGGACCTCGGGATCCTCGTCGTCCGGCGGGGCCCGAACGCCGGGAGCACCTTCGGGCTCGACGCGGCCACGACCAGCATCGGGCGGCACCCCGACTCCGACCTGTTCCTCGACGACGTCACCGTCTCGCGCCGTCACGCCCTCATCCGCCGCACCCCCGGCGGGTACACCATCAGCGACGTCGGGTCGCTGAACGGCACGTACGTGCGCGGCGAGCGGATCGACGCGACCGAGCTCACCGACATGTCCGACGTGCAGATCGGCCGGTTCGTGCTCACCTTCCTGCTCGGCGGGCGTGCCGAGGCGAGCGCCTAAGCGTGCCGGAGCAAACCGGCAGCCACCTCTCGATCGGGGAGGTCCTCGCCCACCTCCAGGACGAGTTCCCCGACGTCACCGTCTCCAAGATCCGGTTCCTCGAGAGCCAGGGGCTCATCGACCCCGAGCGGACCCCGTCGGGGTACCGGCGGTTCTACGGCACCGACCTCGAACGGCTCCGCTGGATCCTCTACCAGCAACGCGAGCACTTCTTGCCGCTGCGCGTGATCAAGGAACGCCTCGACGAGTTCGGCGCGGCGGGCGCACCCCCTCTCGAGGCATCCAACGGGGACCGGCCTTCCCGTCCCGTCCCCGAGCTGCCACCCCGGCAGGCGCCGATGACCGTCACGCGCCGTGACGACCTCGACGTCGCGCCGCTCACCCTTCCCCTCGACGGGCTCGATCCCGAGCTCGGGACCGTCCACCCGAGCGACGACGAGCCCACCACGAGCGGGCTGACCCGCGCCGAGCTCCTCCGCGAATCCGGGTTGGGCAGCCAGGCGCTCGACGAGCTCGAGTCGTACGGGCTCCTCGCGCCCATCGCGGGCCGCGGGGAAGCCGCGCTGTACGACGACGAGGGCCTCGATCTCGCCCAGGTCGGCGCGGCGTACTACTCGCGGGGGGTCACGGCCCGGCACCTGCGCATGTACCAGCACTTCGCGGAACGCGAGGCGCTGCTGTTCGCGCAGGTGCTGCTCCCGTACCGACGCCAGCGCAACCCCACGGCGCGGGCCCGCCTCCAAGACGAGCTCGAGGAGCTGGCCCGGCTCGCGAGCCGGCTCCGCACCGCGATGCTGCGGCAGGCGCTGCGCGGCACGCTCCGGGAGTGACCGCCCCGCCCCGGGTCCTCCTCGACCAGGCCGCCCTGCGCGGCCGGGTCGGCGAGCTCGCGGCCCGCATCGCCGCCGACCATCCCGACGGGGTGGTGCTCGTCGGTGTCCTGAAAGGCGCGCTGATCTTCCTCGCCGACCTCGCCCGCGCACTCGCCCGTCACGACGGGCTCGACGTCACGATCGACTTCCTCGCCATCTCCCGGTACGCGCCCGACAGCGGGCGCGTGAAGATCCTCGAAGACCTCGCGGTCGACGTAACCGGGCGGGACGTCGTCCTCGTCGAAGACCTCGTCGACACCGGTCTCACCCTCGCGTACCTGCTCGGCCATGTGCGCGAGCGCGACCCGCGCCGCGTCGCGGTGTGCGCGCTCCTCGACCGGGCCGAGCGGCGCATCGTGCCGCTCGAGCTGCGCTACGTCGGGATCGAAGTGCCCGGCGACGCGTTCCTGATCGGGTACGGGCTGCACTACGAGGAGCGGTACCGGAACCTCCCGGTGGTCGTCACCGCCGACCGGGGCGCGCTCGCCGAGAACCCCGACGCGTACCTGGGCCTCTACGCCGAACCGCCCCGGTGGGGCGCGCCGTGACCCGCGCCGCGCCCGAAAACGGCCCGAGCGTGCCGGTTCGGCCCGTTTTCGGGACACCGGATCCGCGGACGCCGATGGTAGGGTCGCAGTGCTCGGGGTGATGATCGAAAGGCGCCGCCAGTGATCCAGATGTCGCTGGTGGGGGTCCGGGTCGAGGTCCCCACGAACCAGCCCATCGTGCTCCTCAGGGAAGAGGATGGGCAGCGGTACCTGCCGATCTTCATCGGGAACCCCGAAGCCACCGCGATCGTCTACGCGCTGCAGGGCATGGACACGCCCCGGCCGATGACGCACGACCTCTTCAAGACCGTCCTCGACGAGATGGCCGTCCGGCTCCAGCGGGTCGTCATCACCGAGCTCCACGACGGCACCTTCTACGCCGAGATCGAGCTCGGTGGCGACGCCGAGGTGCGCCGCATCTCGTCGCGGCCCTCCGACGCCCTCGCCCTCGCCGCCCGGTACCCCGACGCGGTCCCGATCTTCGCCGACGAGGCCGTCCTCGACGAGGCCGGTGTCCTCTTCGACCACGACGAGGAAGACGAGGCCGAGATCGAGGAGTTCCGGGAGTTCCTCGACCAGGTCCATCCCGAGGACTTCGCCTCCGAATAGCGGGGTGTCCGTCCCGGGCCCGGGCTGCCCTGGGCCCAGCGTGGCCCCCAGACGGCCTGGGGCGACGTTGACGGGCCTCAGGACGCCAGGTACGGTCACAGAGGCGTAACTACGTCGGTGTGACTCAGGAGGCAGCGTGGCCGGACGGTCGGGGAGCGGGGGCAAGCAGGCCCGCGTGGTGACGGGCACGCTGGATGAGGCGCTGGGCGCCGAGACCGGGTTCAGCGGACCGCAGGTGTGCGCCGTCGTCGGCATCTCCTACCGCCAGCTCGACTACTGGGCCCGCACCGAGCTGGTTCGACCCTCCCTCGCCGACGCGCACGGCAGCGGCACCCAACGCCGCTACTCGTACCGTGACCTCGTTCGCCTCAAGGTCATCAAGAGCCTCCTCGACGCCGGCGTGAAGCTCCAGACCGCCCGCCGTGCCATCGAGTACCTCCGCGAGGACGGCGGCGACTGGGAGACCGCCAGCCTCGTCCTCGACGGCACCGACTCCGTGCTCGCCCGCGACGGCGACGCCCTCGTCGACCTCGTGCGCCGCGGTCAGGGCGTCCTCAACATCGTTCCCCTCGGACACGTCGTCGACGAGCTCGACGCCCGCATCCTCGCGCTCGCCCCGACCGACGAGCCCGACGCTTCGCCCGCTCGACCCGAGCGCGGAGCAGCGCAGGGGGGTTGACCATCGGCGAATCGCTCCCGCACGAGCAGACGCGCTTCGCGCACAACTCCGAGCGTCAGTTCGCCAAGTTGCTCGACTTCTACGGCATCGTGTGGGAGTACGAGCCGCGCACCTTCACCCTCGAACGCAACCGTGACGGCGCCACCGTCCAGGCGTTCACCCCCGACTTCTACCTCCCGGCGTACGACCTCTACATCGAGATCACCACGCTGAACCAGAAGCTCGTCACGAAGAAGAACAAGAAAGCGCGCCGTCTCCGCGAGCTCTTCCCCGACGTGCAGATCAAGGTCCTCTACCAGCGCGACTACTTGAACCTCCTCGTCAAGTACGGCCTCGAGCCCCCCTCCCAGCTCGGCGACACGGCACTCGACACCACCGTCCGCCTCGACCTGCGCCCCGACCCCGCGCCGAACCGGGAAGCCGAGACCGCCTGAGCCCCGCGTAGGCTCCGCCGCGATGGCCGACGCCACGCACCACAGCCCCCTCGAAGCCGAGCATCAAGCCCTCGGGGCCCGCTTCGCGCCCTTCGGTGGGTGGGACATGCCGCTCCAGTACTCGAGTGTCCTCGAGGAGCACCGCGCTTGCCGCACCGACGCCGTCATGTTCGACGTCTCCCACCTCGGCTCCGTCCGTGTCAACGGACCGGGCGCGCGCGACGCCCTGCAGTGGGCCTTCACGAACGACCTCGACCGCGTCACGCCCGGCCGGGCCCAGTACACGCACCTCCTCGACCCCGACGACGCGCATGTCGTCGACGACATCATCGTCTGGTGGACCGACGACGACTCGTTCCTCGTCATGCCCAACGCGTCCAACACCGACGGCGTCACCACCGCCCTCGCCGAGGCTGCCGCGCGGGTCAGCGCTCCGAGCGAGGCCGACGACATCACCGCGTCCCGCGCGGTCATCGCCGTCCAGGGTCCCCACGCCCGCGAGAAGCTCGCGAACGTCGCAGCCGACGCCGCGCACGTGGCCCGCTTCGACGTGCGCGCCGTGCACGACGCCTTCGACGGGTACACCGCGGGCACCGGCTACACCGGCGAGGACGGCGTCGAGCTCCACGTTCCCGCCGCCGACGCGCCGGCCGTCTGGCGCGCGCTGCTCGCCGCCGGGATCCAACCTGCCGGGCTCGGCGCCCGAGACACGCTGCGCCTGGAGGCCGCCTACCCGCTCCACGGCCACGAGCTCGGTCCCGGCATCACCCCGCTCCAGGCCGGGCTGGGCTGGGTCGTCCGCTTCGACAAGGGCGAGTTCCGCGGCCGAGCGCCGCTCCTCGCCGAGAAGGAACACGGCATCAGCCGTCGGCTGCGGGGCCTGCTCGCTTCCGACCGCCAGATCCCACGCGCTGACTGCGCGGTGCTCGTCGACGCCACGCCAGTGGGGGAGGTGACGAGCGGCAACTTCTCACCCACGCTCGGCCGCGGGATCGCGCTCGCCTTCCTTCCGCCCGACACCGAGATCGCCAGCCCCGTCGAGATCGCGGTGCGCGGCCGCCGGGTCGCCGCCGAGGTCGTCAGGACCCCCTTCGTCCCGCACCGCGCATGAGCCGGCATCCCACGGGCCGACCCGCCGAGCCCGAGCCGCCAAACCCGTACCAGGCTCGCGGAGCCGCCACGACGGTCTCGGGGCCACGACGACGAAGGCCGCGTGATGGATGCCCGTGAGCAGACCGTCGCGCGCATGCTCGCCGCCGCCGCACCGTTCGTGACGCCCCCCGAACACATCGTCGTGATCGTCCCCGCCGGCGCGTTCGGCACGGAAGCCGAAGCAACCTGGCGTCCCTTCCAGAGCGGGAAGGGGAAGAACTACCTCGCCGTCGCAACCGACCAGCGCCTGCTCCTGCTCCGCACGAACCGAACCGGGTTCAGCGCCACCGGTTCCGTCACCGTGGACGCGCCCTTGGCGGGCGTGTCCGCGGTCCGACGGCGGCCGGGACGCCTCGTCAACCGTCTCGACCTCACGGTCGGGGACGTCCCGCGCCACCTCTACGTGGCCCCGCCGTGGTCGGCCGAGCTGGCCGGCCTGGTCGAGGCACTGACGACCGGCTGAGCGTGAGGCGCAGCGCACTCGGGCGCTACGCTGCCGCGACAGCCGTCGACCCTGGGCGGGAGAGCCCTCGCCCACCCGGGCGGGGCGCCGAAGGAGCAACCACTCCCGGAACCTCTCAGGCCCATGAACCGTCCGGGCGAGGCCACGCTGGAGAGCAGGCGGGAAGCCATCTCGTCTCACCGAAGGGGAAAGTCGGTCCGCCGGCGAATCTCTCAGGTCCACTGACAGCGCGGGAGCGACGGGCCGGTCAGGGCCCGAGCGACCGAACGCGACCCGGGTCCCGGGCCGCCCGCCGGACGGAGAGACCCCCATGACGCTGCGAGACCTCGACGCATCGTTCGTGCGACGTCACGTCGGCCCCGACGCCACGGAGCAGGCGGCGATGCTGGAGCTGCTCGGTCTCACGTCGCTCGACGAGCTCGCCGACCGGGCGGTCCCCGCCGCGCTCCGCGACCGGGACGCGCTCGAGCTGCCCGCCGCCGGCACCGAGACAGCGGTCCTCGAGGAGCTGCGCGGCCTCGCGGGGCGCAACGAGGTCCTCGTCTCCCTCATCGGCGGCGGGTACGCCGACACGATCACGCCACCGGTGATCCAGCGCAACGTGCTCGAGAACCCGGCCTGGTACACGGCGGACACGCCGTACCAGCCGGAGATCTCCCAGGGCCGCCTCGAAGCGGTCTTGAACTTCCAGACGATGGTGAGCGACCTCACCGGGATGGAGCTCGCCAACGCGTCGCTGCTCGACGAGTCCACCGCGGCGGCGGAGGCCATGACCCTGTGCCACCGGGTCCACCCGAAGGCCGGCAACACGTTCGTCGTCGACGCCGACTGCCATCCGCAGACCATCGCGGTCGTCCAGACCCGGGCGGAAGCCCTCGGGCTCGAGGTGCTCGTCGCCCCGGCTGACGACGTCGCCGCCGAGGACGTGTTCGGCGTCCTCCTCCAGGAGCCCGGCACCAGCGGCCGCGTGTCGGACCGGCGGGCGCTCATCGCCGACTGGCATGCCCGGGGCGCGCTCGTCGCCGTCGCCACCGACCTGCTGGCGTGCGCGCTGGTCGTCCCGCCGGGGGAGCAGGGCGCCGACGTCGTCGTCGGTTCCTCGCAACGCTTCGGTGTCCCCCTCGGCTTCGGTGGACCCCACGCCGCGTTCCTCGCCACCCGCGACGAGTACAAGCGGAGCCTCCCGGGCCGCCTCGTCGGTGTCTCGGTCGACGCCGGGGGCCGGCGGGCGCTGCGCCTGGCGCTCCAGACCCGGGAGCAGCACATCCGCCGGGAGCGCGCCACGAGCAACATCTGCACCGCGCAGGTGCTCCTGGCCGTGATCGCCGGCCTGTACGCGGTGTACCACGGGCCCGACGGGATCCGTCGCATCGCCCGCCGCGTGCACCGCCTCGCCGCGATCCTGGCCGCCGGGCTCCGCGAGGGCGGTATCGACGTCGTCCACGACGACTGCTTCGACACGCTGACCGTACAGACCCCCGGTCGCGCCGAGGCGGTCACGGCACGGGCCCGGGAGCGGGGGATCAACCTGCGGACCGTCGACACCGACACGCTCAGGATCGCCCTCGACGAGACGACCACCCCGGCGATCGTGGAGCAGGTCTGGGCCAGCTTCGATGTCACCGCGAGCGTCGCCGACCTCGACGCCTCGACATCCGACGCGCTCCCCGAGGCGTTGACTCGCACCACGGCGTACCTGACACATCCGGTGTTCCACCAGCACCAGTCCGAGACGGAGCTGCTCCGCTACCTGCGGCGCCTCTCGGACCGGGACCTGGCGCTCGACCGGACGATGATCCCGCTCGGGTCGTGCACCATGAAGCTGAACGCGACCACCGAGATGCTGCCGATCACCTGGCCCGAGTTCGCCCGGCTCCACCCGTTCGCGCCGCTCGGGCAGGCCGCCGGGTACGTCGAGCTGTTCACAGACCTCGAGCGCTGGCTGGCCGAGATCACCGGGTACGACGCGGTGTCGCTCCAGCCGAACGCCGGGTCCCAGGGTGAGCTCGCCGGGCTGCTCGCCATCCGCGCCTACCACCGCGACCATGGTGCCGAGCAGCGCGACGTGTGCCTGATCCCCGCGTCCGCCCACGGCACCAACGCGGCGAGCGCCACGATGGCCGGCATGCGCGTCATCGTCGTCGCCTGCGACGACGACGGGAACGTCGATCTCGACGACCTCAAAGCGAAAGCCAACCAGCACGCCGACCAGCTCGCTGCGCTCATGGTCACGTACCCGTCGACGCACGGGGTGTTCGAGGCGAACATCCGTGACGTGTGCGCGGTCGTCCACGAGCACGGCGGCCAGGTGTACCTCGACGGCGCGAACCTGAACGCCCTCGTCGGGCTCGCCCGCCCCGGCAGATTCGGCGCCGACGTGTCGCACCTCAACCTGCACAAGACGTTCTGCATCCCCCACGGTGGGGGAGGGCCGGGGGTCGGGCCGGTCGCGGTGCGCGCCCACCTCGCCCCCTACCTGCCGAACCACCCGCTGGAGCCCGCCGCGGGACCCGCGACCGGCGTCGGGCCGATCAGCGAAGCCCCCTGGGGCTCGGCGGGGATCCTGCCCATCTCCTGGGCGTACGTGCGGCTCATGGGCCCCGACGGGCTGCGGACCGCGTCGCTCGTCGCGATCCTCAACGCCAACTACGTGGCGCGGCGCCTCGCGTCGCACTACCCGGTCCTCTACACCGGCCCCGACGGGCTCGTCGCGCACGAGTGCATCCTGGACCTGCGCCCGATCACCCAGGCGACGGGCGTCACCGCCGAAGACGTCGCGAAGCGGTTGATCGACTACGGGTTCCACGCGCCGACGATGTCGTTCCCGGTCGCAGGGACGCTGATGGTCGAGCCGACTGAATCCGAGTCCCAGCACGAGCTCGACCGGTTCTGCGACGCGATGACCGCCATCCGCGACGAGATCCGCTCGGTGGAGCGAGGGGAGTGGACCCTCGACGACAGCCCGCTTCGCCACGCCCCGCACCCCGCGGCTGACCTGCTCTCGACCGACTGGCCGCACCCGTACGAGCGGGAGCGCGCCGCGTACCCCCGGCCCGAGCTACGGGGCGACAAGTACTGGCCGCCGGTGAGCCGCATCGACAACGCGTACGGCGACCGCAACGTCGTGTGCTCCTGCCCGCCGCTCGAGGACTACGTGGGGGAGTGAGGGTCACCCGCTCGGCACGGCACCGGTCGTAGGCTCACGCGTCGATGACCGAACGCTGGGGTGGCGAACCGACCGAACCGGTGCCCGGCTACGGCCGGGGCTCCGAGGGGTACGGCAACCAGCCGGGCGGCGAGCCCACCCAGATGCTGCCCCCGAACCGGCGCCCCGCCGGTCCCGGCGGTCCCGGCGACCCCGAAGCGCAACGGCGCCGCCGAGCCTGGCTGATCGCCGGCGCCATCCTCGCCGTCCTCATAATCGTCGTGCTCGTCGTGCTCCTCATCACGAGCGGCTCGGGTGGGAACTCGAGCAACGCGGTGAACATCAGCTCGTTCAACGTGCCGAGCACCGTGGCGTGCTCCGGCCCGACGACCATCGGCGTGTCCTGGAGCACGAGCAACGCGAACGAGGTCGTCCTCTCGATCGACGGCGCCGGCCCCTACAAGACCTACAACGGGACCAGCGGCGCGGACACCGTCCCGTTCCCCTGCAACGGCCAGCCCCACCGGTACACGATCACCGCCAAGAGCAACAGCGGCGGTCAGGCCACCCAGACCCAGACGGTCACGCAGCTCACGGCGCCGACGACGACGCAGAAGCCCACGCCGACGACCCAGCCGCCCCCACCGACCACGACCACCTCACCGCCGCCGCCCACCACGACACCCACAACCTGACCGACCGGAGCGCAGCCGCGCCGCCCGACTTCGGGAGCGCTACCTACCGGGGACGCTCGGGACTCACTCGGTCGTCTCCGACGAGCCTCGTGAGGCTGCCCGATACGCTGCGCCGGCGCTCGGCCCCTGGGTGTTGCTCAGCGCTCGTGGCGCGTGCGCGCCCGCATGAGGAGGGCCCATGTCGACGGAAGACAACAAGGCGATCGTGCGCCGGGCGTACCTCGATGGCCTCAACCATCGCGATCTCGGCGTCGTCGACGAGGTCTTCGACGTCGACTACGTCGTGCACTACCCCCACACCGGACCGGTCAAGGGGGTCGAGAAGGCCAAGGAGTTCCTCACCCAGTTCCTGACCGCCTTCCCCGACTGCGTGTTCACCATCGAGGACCAGGTGGCCGAGGACGACAAAGTCGTCACCCGCTGGTCGTGCCGGGGGACCCACCTGGGGGAGTGGCACGGCCTGCCGGGCAGCGCGGACCCCACGGTCCCCCCGAGCGGGAGGCCGGTGGCGTTCGGCGCCACCGACATCTACCTGATCCGGGACGGCAAGATCGTCGAGGAGTGGAACACGCTGGAGCAGCTCGACGTCCTGTCCCAGATCGGCGCCCTGCCGGGCACGTAAGGGGAGCAGCCGATCCGGGCCCTGGATCCGGCCCCAGGTCTCGTACCTGGCTCTAGTTGACATAACGGGGATTATCGGCAAGTTCTGAAGCGGAGATCCGCACCGAGCCCCAGAACCCCTGTTTGCCCCGGATCCTCAAGGAACGCCCCCGAATCGCCGATGCCTCTTAAGGCTGGGAGGCGGACCGGACGAAGGTCCGCGTCCCCCGCCGTGCGCTGCTTGACCGATGGCAGCAACGAAGGGGTCCGGATCATGCGAAGACACCGCAGGCTGGCTGCCAGTGGCGTCATCGCGACGGCGGCCGTCTTCACCGCCCTGACGATCTCGCCGGCGTTGGCCGCTCCGCCCAGCCACACCGGCGCCTCGCGCACGGTCACCCCGATCGTCGAGTGCACCACCAAGCGCAACGGGATATACCACTCCGTCTTCGGCTTCCGGAACACCGGACCGGCGACCGTCATCGCGGTCGGGAGCCAGAACCGGTTCACGCCCGGCAACCCCGACCGGGGCCAGCCGACCACGTTCGCCCCCGGCGTCCACATCAACGTCTTCCAGGCCGACACTTCGGCGACGTTGGCCTGGACGCTGGACGGTCAGCAGGTCCGGTCCCCGGGCATCACCTGCCAGTCCGACCCCGCCTCGAGCTCCCTCGCCGGGTGGGGCCCGATCGGCGCCCTCGTCATCGTGACCGGTCTCCTCGGCTCGCTGCTGTTCTGGCGGAGCCGCCGTCTGCGGGTGCGCAACTCGTGACCGTCGAGGCCCCCGTGCTGGGCGCCGTGCAGCCCCCGGTCGTCGCCCCACCCATCGCCGCGCCGGTCTCGCCCGCGGTCACCGGCGGCCACGACGTCGCGCCCGGCGCCCCCTGGACACTCCTGTTCCTTCTCGGTCTCGGTCTCGTCCTCGTCGGTCTCGTCGGCGTCCACGAAGCCAGCCTGCTCGTCATCATCTTCCTGACGGTCCTCTTCCTCGTCTTCCTGCTCCGCCACCTCGCCTTCGCCATGTCTGCGCTGGCGTCAGCACCACGGGACATGCGGACCCGGAGCGGCTTCGACTACGGCTACCACCCGTTCATCACCGTGATGGTCCCGTGCCGCAACGAGGAGCTCGTGATCGAGGGTCTCGTCACGACCCTCATGGCACTCGACTACCCCGACGACTCCCACGAGATCTTCGTCATCGACGACGGGTCCGACGACCGCACCGGCGTCATCCTCGACGAGCTCAGTGCCCGCTACCCCGTCCTCAAGTGCATCCACCGCCCGCCCGGCTCCGGCGGCGGAAAGTCCGGCGCGCTGAACACCGCCCTCGCCGTCGCGCGCGGGGACGTCTGCGTCGTCTTCGACGCCGACCACAAGCCTCGAGCCGATGTGCTGCGCCGCCTGGTCCGTCACTTCGCCGACCCTGCAGTCAGCGCCGTGCAGGGCCGCTGCATCGTCCGCAACTCGAACGAGACCCGCCTCGCCCGCAGCATCGCCGTGGACTACTACTGCGGCTACCTCGTCAACGAGTACGGCCGTCAATCGATGTTCGAGCTTCCCGCCTACGGCGGCTCCAACTGCGCGGTGCGCACGAGCTGGTTGCGAGCCTTCGGCGGCTGGAACGAGCAAACGGTCACCGAAGACACCGACCTGACCCTCCGGCTCGTGCTCGTCGGTCGTACGGTCCGCTTCGACGTCACCGCGATCGACACCGAAGAGAGCGTCCCGACCTTCCGGCGGTTCTGGCGTCAGCGGTACCGCTGGGCTCGGGGTCACCAGCAGGTGTGGCGCGAGTACCGCCGTTCCGTCTGGTCGTCGCGCTCGTTGAGCCTGACTCGCAAGCTCGAAACCACGATGTTCCTCCTCGTGTACCACGTGCCCGTGTTCTGCATGCTGGGCCTCGTCCTGGTGACCCTCCGGGCCGCGGGCGTGCTCACCTGGGGGACGGGCGTCGACCTGACCCCGATCGCGACGCTGCTGTTCCTCGGTCCCCTCCTCGAGCTGGCCTCTGGTCTCATCGTGAGCCGCGCCCCCCGGCGCGCCGCGATCGGGATCCTGCTCTTCCTGCCCGGCTTCGTGATCTTCACCTTCGTGTGCACGAAGTCGTGGGTCGATGGCCTCCTCGGCCGCCGGTACACGTGGGTCAAGACGGCCCGGACGGGATACGGCCAACAGAGCACCGTGGACGTGGAGGTGATCGCGTGAACCGGCAAGGATTCGCCGTCCTGGGTCGGCTCGCGATCGCTTTCGGCGCCACCGTCGTCGCCTTCTGGCTCCTGATCGACCCGTGGCGCAACGTCGAGGCGTCGACCATCGCGCTGCTGTTCCGCAGCGCGGGCGCCCGGGGCGCCAGCCAGGCGTTCGGCAACCAGATCCTGGTCATCCCCAACCACTCGGCACCGTTCTTGGCCACGATCAGCCCGTCGTGCTCCGCGCTCGCCGCCCTCCTCGCGTTCGCGGCCATCGCCGGGTTCGTGGTGCGCGGGGACCGGCAACGACGGCTCATGGCGTTCCTCGCCGCCGCGGCCCTCATCCTCATCTGCAACTTCATCCGGATCGGTCTCTCGGTCTTCGTCGGGATCCACACCAACGCGCAGGGTCTGACCGTGTTCCACGACTGGATCGGGACCGCGTTCGGGATCCTCTACGTCCTCGGAGGCTTCACCTTGTTCCTCTGGGTCCTGCTGCCCAGCAACCGGACACTCCTAAAGGAATACGCCCATGAAAGCTGACACACAGCTCATACTGGTCGCTGCGGGAGCGGCCGCGATCCTGCTGGCGATCGTGTGGCGGTTCCTCGCCCGCGCCCGCCAGATCCACCGGCTGGAGCGCGCCCTCCGCGGCGACGGGCAGCCCGCCGAGCGGGCCCGCGCCGGGAACACCATCGTCGAGCTCGGGCTGGCCCGGGCGTCCAAGTCGGTCCTCCAGATGATGCCCAAGGAGCCCGACGACCGGGTCCGCCTCTCGGTGGCCCTCGCTGTCGCCCGACGCCAATGGGAACCGACCCGCGCGAAGCGGGTCGTGCAGGTACGCGCCTGGGCGAGCGAGGAGCTCGAGCAGCACGGCCGTCCGGTGCGTGAGTTCGGACCGGCCGTCACCCGCCTGGCCGACATGGGCGGCCCCCGGAACCCCAACCCCCCGCGGCGTCCCAACGGCGCGAACGTCCAACCTGAGGCCCCCACCGCCCCGACCCCGGTCGCGACCCTCGACCCGAGCCCGGAGCCAGGCACCAACGCCGACGGCAACGGCAACGGGAACGGGAACGGGGCCGACATCATCTACCGGCCCGAGGCGGCCCCGACCCGGGCCCGCAACCAGGACGGCGCCATCCGCTGGGTCGCGCCGACCGGTAGCGAGCGGACCGACTGATGACCCGGGTCCTCGTCACCGGCGCCGGCGGCGCCGCGGGCGTCGCGGTCATCCGCGCCCTCGCCCAGGCCGGGCACCACACCATCGCCGTCGACGCCGACGAACGCGCCGCGGGGCTCTGCCTCGCGACCGACGGCCGCGTCATCCCCCCCGCCAGCGACGCCGCCTTCGGCGACGCGCTCACCCGCGTTGTCGAAGAGACGGGACCCGAGGTCCTGATCGGCACGGTGAGCGAGGAGATCGCCGCGCTGCACGACCTCCGCGACCGCCTCGCCGACGCCGGGGTCGCGACGTGGCTCCCCCCTGCCGACGCCGTCGCGGTGTGCATCGACAAGTGGAAGTTCGCCCGGGTCCTGCGCGACGCCGGCATCCCCAGCCCCGTCACGGCGCTGGGCAACAGCCACGACGTCCCCGGCCCCTGGGTCGTGAAGCCCAGGTTCGGGCGGGGCTCGCGCGATGTGTACCGCGTCGACGACCCGATGGAGCTCGCCTGGGCGTGCCGACGCACTCCCGAGCCCATCGTCCAGACCCGCGCCACCGGCCGCGAGTTCACCGCCGACGTGCTCGTCGCCCACACCGGACAAATCGCGGCGTGCGTACCCCGGTGGCGGGTCGAGACGAAGGCAGGGATCAGCACGAAGGGTGAGACCTTCACCGACGCGGCCATCGACGACGTGGTCGCCCGAACGGTCGAGGCCGTGGGCCTGCGTGGCGTGTCGAACCTGCAGGGGTTCCGAGACGACGACGGGGTCTGTGTGATCGAGGTCAACCCGAGGTTCTCGGGTGGGCTCCCACTCGCGCTCGCGGCCGGCGCCGACCTCGTCGGTCAGATGCTCCGCGGCGCGCTCGACGAGCCACTCCAGCTGGAGCGCCTTCGGTACCGGGCCGGTGTCCGGATGACCCGCTTCTTCGACGAACGCTTCGACGGCTGACATGCGCCTCCTCGTCCCCTTCGGGACCCGCCCCGAGATCGTCAAGCTCGCCCCCGTCGTCGAGGCGCTGCGCGCCGCCGGTCACGAGGTCCACGCCGTCGCGACCGGCCAGCACGACGACCCGCGCCTCTCCGACCGGTTCTTCGTCGACCTCGGTCTCGTGCCCGACGAGCGGTGGTCCCTCCCCCACCTCGAGGCGGAACGCGTCGGCGCGCTGCTCACCAACGCGTACGAGACCATCGACATGCGCCGACCCGACGCCGTCCTCCTGCTGGGCGACACCCACACCGTCCCGCTGTTCGGGCTCGCCGCCCGACGTTTCGGGGTCCCCGTCGCGCACCTCGAAGCCGGCCTGCGGTCCTTCAACGAACGCTCGCTCGAGGAGGTCAACCGGCGCACCGTCGCCGCGATGACCTCGCTGCACCTCGCACCGACCGACCTCGCGGCCGGGTTCCTCGCCGCGGAGGGGATCGACCCGCGCCGGGTGCGGGCGGTCGGCAACCCCATCACGGACACGCTGCGTCTCTACGGCCCCAACCGTCGGCCCCCAGACGAGCGCGACGGCGTCGTCGTCACCGCCCACCGAGCCACGAACGTCGACGACCCCGTCCGCCTGGGCCACCTCGTGGAGCTCATCCGCCGCCTCGCCGTCGAGGTCGGCCCCGTCCGGTTCCCGGTCCACCCCCGGACCCGCTCCCGGCTCGACGCCACCGGCCAGCTCGCCGACCTCGTCACCGCCCCCGGGGTCGAGCTCCTCGAACCCCTCCCCTACCCCGAGATGCTCGACGCCATCGCCGGCGCCCGGGTCGTCGTCACCGACTCCGGGGGCCTCCAAGAAGAGGCCGCGTGGCTGGGCGTCCCGACCGTCGTGCTGCGCACCTCGACGCCCCGGTGGGAGAGCGTCAACGCAGGGATCGCGGCCCTCGTCGGCCTCGACCCCGACCGGGCCGTCGCGGCCGCGGTGGCGTTCAGCGACCCGGACACGCAGGCCTGGATCGCCGCGGTGCCGTGCCCGTACGGGGACGGGTTCGTCAGCCGGCGGGTCGCCGCGCTGCTCCACGACCCCGAGATCCACGCTCTCCTGACCCTCGAGGAGCCCACGCTCCCGGACGGGCCGGCCCTGCCCCGCAGCGTCACGGTCGGTGCCCGATGATCGCCGCGGTGCTCTTCGACCTCGACGACACCCTCTATGACCAGCGCCAGTTCCTGGACGGCGCCTGGCGGGCCGTCGCGGCCCGGGCCGCCCTCGACGGCGTGGACCCCGACGAGTTCGAGTCTGCGCTCCGCGACCTCGCCACCCACGGCAGCGACCGGGGCCACATCATCGACCTGGCCCTCGCCCAGGTGGGTGCGCCGTCCGTCGCGGTACCCGACCTCGTCGCGCAGTTCCGGCGGCACCGACCCGAGCGGCTCGAGCCCTACCCCGGTGTGCTCGACGCCCTCACCGGGCTGCAGCGACGCGTGCCGCTCGGTCTCATCTCCGACGGCGACCCGGTCATCCAGCGCGCCAAGCTCGACGCGCTCGGCGTCGAGCGGTTCTTCACCAGCGTCGTGTTCAGCGACGAGCACGGCCGCGCGCACCGCAAACCCGATCCCCTCCCGTTCCGACGCGCGCTCACCGAGCTCGGGGTCGACGCCCGCGACGCCGTCTACATCGGTGACCGCCCGGCGAAGGACGTCGTCGGCCCGGTCGGGGTCGGGATGCGCGCCATCCGGGTCCAGACCGGCGAGTGGCGTGCCGAGCCCGACGACCCGCGCGCGTGGGCGTCGGTGCCCACCGTCGTCGACGCCGTCACCCTGGTCCGCCGCGCACTCCCCTGGGTCGCGACGGTCGACGAGCCCGCCAGCGCGGCACATCGCTAGCGGCGCCGCCAGGTTGGCGTCCCGCGCTCGTCAGAGCCGGATGAGGACGCGGTACCGGTAGCGCTCGCGGTAGCCCATGCGCGCGTAGGTCGATTCGCCGAACGGGGATGCCTCCAGCGTGAGGAGCTGCGCGCCCCGAGCGAAGGCTTCGTTCGTGACGGCGCGGGTGACGACATCGCCCAGGCCGCGGCCCCGGGCCGCGTCGGCGCACGCGACCCAGCCCACGTACCCGTCCGGCTCAGGGCCGAACAGGACGGCGAGCGCGCCGGCGACGACGACGCCGTCGAGCTCGGCGACCGCGACGACGCAGTCGGAGCCGAGCAGGACGTCGGGGGTGTCGACCGGTGTGCGGGTCGCTGCTTCGGGGACGCCCAGATGGGTGAACGCCTGCCCGGCGACGGCTGCGTACGCGGCGACGTCAGCGGGGAGCTCAGCCAGCCGGACGGTGATCCCCTCGGGCGGGGTGCGTGGCTCGAGTGGCTGCTCGCACACCATCTCGGGGGTCTGGGCCCACTCCTGGAAGCCACGCGGCGTGAGTCGCTCGTGGAGGTCGTCGTCGGCGCCGACCCGGGCGAAGACGCACCCGGTCTTGCCGTGCCGGTCGAGGAACGCGGTCAGGGTGTCGACCCACGCGTCCGCCGGCAGCGAGCTCGCCGAGCGGACCGCGGAGCGGGTGCTCGGGAAGTCGATGGAGCCGGCCACCGCGACGACGCCACCGTCGTCGAGGAGCTCGCTGCCGGGATCGAGCCGGGCCTGGAAACGCGTGAAGGCGCACAGGTTGTCGTGGGCCCGGTCGTCGATGGTGGGGGGCTCGCCGGCGGGTGACGCGACGCTCACGAGTCCGTCGGGGGTGTCGGGAGGCGGTGGAGGTCGGTGAGGACGTCGACGGCCTCGAGGAAGTCGACGAGGCCGGCGACGAGCCGGTAGCTGCCGAGGTCGGGGATCGGGACCCACGCGGCCTCAGCGGCGTCGTCACCGGCCCGGACGGGGGCATCGGGGTCGAGGACCGTGACCCGGAAGTCGAGGATGACGAAGTGCCGGTCGTCGTCGAACCGTTCGACCCAGCCGAGGAGCTCGTCGACGACGACGTCGAGGCCGGTCTCCTCGAGGACCTCGCGCACGACCGCGGCTTCGACAGGCTCCCCCGCCGCGACGCGGCCACCGGGGACGGACCACTCCCCCGCCGCCGGCCCGTGCCCGCGGCGGACGAGGAGAAGCCGGTCGTCGCTCACCGCGACACCGCCGACGGCGAGTTCAGGACCGTTCACCGGTCGTCGTCTCGGATGGGGTGGTGCATGACGAGGAGCCGGGCGACGAAGCCCTGCTCCTCGAAGAAGTTCTTCGTCGCCCGATGCCCCGGCAAGGCGAGCGTGTCGACACCGACGCAGCGACGCTCCGTCGCGAACGCGAGGAGCGCCTCGGTCATCGCTTCCCCGACGCTGACCGACCGCGCCTCGGGCTCGACGAACAGCTCGGTGATCCGACCGAGCAGCTCGTTCGTGGAAAGGACCTCGACCTCGAGGACACCGAACCCGACGATCACGTCATCGATGAGGCCGACCACGACGCGGATGTCGGGGTGCGTGAGCAGCGCAGCGAAGGTCGCTTCGAGGGGTTCGGGTCGGGCGTCGCGGGCCGCCAAGAGCGCACCGCCGCGCATCGGGACGAGCTCGTCGCGCAGCTCCCGGGCGAGCGCGGCGACACGGGGCAGGTCGCCACGCTCGGCGGGCCGGCAGCGTTCCACCGGCGAGGCTCAGGCGACCGGGTGGTTGAGCTGCTCGATCTTGCCGAGCACCGTGTTCCGGGCCCGGTGCTCGGTCTCGTACGCCCGGATGGCGTCGAGCTCGGCGCGGGACAAGCCGTCGAGGTGCTCGACGACTTGGGAGGCGGACAGCTCGTCATAGTCGGGGATGGCGAGGTGGCGGCCGTTCCCCGCGGCGCCCGTCGCGGGTGGCGGGCTCGCCGTGTCCCGCACCGGGCCCGTCGCCGGGGGCGCCGTGCCCGTCGGGTTGCCGAGCAGCGTGTTGAGCGCGTTGATGGCCGTCTCGGCCTGCTCCCGGACCCTCGTGATCCCGTCGGTGACGATCCGGGTCACATGGGGGCCGCCGTGGTTCGTGGCGAACTCGCCGACGGCGCGGGCCTGACCGAGCTGACCGCCGACCGACTTGCGCTGCTCGTCGACGACCGACCGGCCCCTGGCGACGAAGAGCTTCACGAACGACGGTGCGGTGTCACGGAGGTAGAGGGCGAACCCGAGCGGCCCGTAGACGAGGAGCTCGAGAGCCTTGTCGGTGGCGTCATGGTCGTCAGGCACCGGGTGCTCCTTCGGCTCGGTGACGTGCCGGCGAGTCTACGGGGACGTCCCGCCGGGACCGTCGCCCAGCGACGAACGCCACGGCGAGGAGCGCCACCGCGGAGCCGACGAGGACCCACTCACCGAAGCGGACGAACGGGGTCTCACCGGTGGTGGTCAGCAACGTCCCCGTCGTGAGGGCGCTCGTGAACAGGCCGGTGCTCTGCTGGACCGAGCCGTCGGCGTCGATGACCGCGGTCTCGCCGGAGAGCGCGGCGTGGAGCACGGGGCGGCCCGTCTCCGCGGCGCGCATCTGGCCCGTCGCGACGTGCGTCGCGGCGATACCGGACCGGCCGTAGGACCGGTCGCTGGTGCTCACGACGATCGCTTGGGCGCCGTCACGGACGAAGCCTCGAACCAGGGGCGCGTACGCCGACTCGTAGCAGATCACGGTCCCGAACGGTCGCCCCGCGGCGTGGAACAGGACGCGGCGGTTCCCGGCGGTGAAGTCGTAGGGGATCTGGCGGAGGTCGCTGATGAACGTGAGCTGGCGGCGCAGCGGGACGTACTCCCCGAACGGGACGAGGTGCTGCTTGGCGTACACGCCGAGGAGGCGCCCGTCGGGCCCGTACGCGAGGTTCGCGTTGTACAGGAGGCCGTTGGGGGCCCGGTAGCGGGCGTTGACCAGCACCACCGCGCCGTGCTTCGCCGCCAGGTCGACGATGCGCTGCCGGAGCGGCGGGAGCTCCTCGGGGTCGTAGTCGAGCGCGGACTCGGGGAACACGATCAGGTCGTAGTGGCCCTGCAACCGGTCGGCGAGCGCGAAGTGCGCGTTGGTGAGGTCCTGATCGGCGATCTGGATCGGGCTGCTCGGCCCTTCCTGCTGGTCGCCCTGGAGGAGCGCGAAGTGGAGCCGGCCCGTCGTGCGGGGCTGGTAGCGGGTGACGTCAGCGACCGCGGCGAGCGCCAGGAGCCCGACGAGCCCGGCCGCGGCGAGCGTGAGGGGACGCGGGACGGCCGGCCGGGACGCGACGAGCGCGTCGAGGACGAACCCGTTGAACGCGACGACGACGAACGTCACGAGCGCGACACCACCGAAGCTGGCGAGCGCGCGGGCCGCCCCGATGTTGTGGAGCGCGATGCCGGTCTCGCCCCACGCCAACCCGCCGAGGGGCCAGCGGCCCCGGAGCGACTCGAAGAACACCCACACCGCGGCGGTGAGGAACGGGCTGCGGATCCCCCGCCGTGCGAACGCGGCGACGAGCGCGCCGGTCGCGGCGTAGTAGCAGGCCGCCGCGACGATGAGGGAGACGGTCCCGGTGTAGCCGGTGTTGGTGAGCCCGGCCATCAGGACACCGAGGAACGCCAGCGCGAACACGAAGCTGTCGCGGGCCGCGCTGAGGGGGGTCGCGTCGCGCCAGGCCCACAGGAGCGGGACGAGCGCGACGAGCGCGAGCGGCCCGAGGTCGGCCGGCGGGTACGCGAGGGCGAGGAGCACCCCCGACACCACGGCGGCGAGGAGCCGCAGCTGGGTGCGGCGCCGGGCCGCCGGCGCAGGGACGCTCAGGCGCAGTCGCGGCAGAGCATCCGCTCCTCGTCGGCTAGCTGGTTGCGGGGCAGGACGAGGAAGCATGACGAGCAGAGGAACTCGCCGGGGCGGCGGGGCACGATCTTGGCGGGCGCTTCGCCGGGCTCGACGTCCACCTCCTCTTCCTCGACCTCTTCCTCTTCGTCCTCGAGAGTGGCGCTGGCGGTGCGCTCCTGCAGGAGCGCGTCGAGTGGCGCCTCGACATCGTCGGGGTGCAGCTCCTCGTCGAGGTCGATGACGTCCTCGTCCTCTTCGCCTTCACCCGCGACGACGACCGCCGCCGCGACGGGCACGGCCGGCTCAGCCGGGATCTCACCGTCGACGACTTCCACGACCGCGGGAAGGTCGGCGTCGTCCGCGAGGTCGGGGTCGAGGTCGTCGTTGAGCGCGTCGTCTTCCTCCTCGAGCTCCTCTTCGTCGAGGTCGTCGCCGAGCTCGGCGTCGTCTTCCTCCTCGAACTCTTCGTCGGTCATGTTCGCTCCAGCGGCCGGATTGGAGTGCTGCACAGTCGCGAACCACGCGCCGGCCGCCTCATCGGGGCCGGAGCATACGCCTGCGCCCCGGCGGCACAGGGAACGCGCGCGACGCCGCGTCCATTCCCGGTCCGGGGACCGCCACGGGCGGCCCGGCAGGTGTGGTGGAGGGCCCAGGAGACCGTTGGGGCCACTGGTTGGCCCGGTCTGCCCGGCAGACGGGTTATCGCAGCGTTCTCTACTTGATCTCCTGGGCCCCCCTGGCCCCTGTGCTGTCCCCCCCTCCGGTCCGCGCGCTACCGGAAATCACGACCAAGAAAGGCGGTCAGGGACGCATGTAGTACGCCCGACGGGAGGGGCGGCTGTCAAGCGCCGGGTGTGGCCCCTGACCTGCCCAATCACGCGTCGGAGCAGGTCAGCGACCCGAGAACTTACCGGCGGGCGGCGCGGCGGACCTCGGCGGCTCGTTCCGAGCCGAGGCGCTCCAAGTCGTAGGTCTGGTGGTCGACGTGGCGCATCGCCGCGGCGATCGCGGGGTGGCCGGCCTGCTCGGCGATGAGGCGGTGCATCTCCTGCGCGACCTGCCGGTATGCAGGATGACCCTGGGGTGAGGACCGCAGCTCGAGGAGGTGCATCGCCTCCCGGGCGTTGAACTGCATCACGAACCGGACGCGGTAGGCGAGCGCCACCGCGTAGGCGGCCTCGTCGGGCACGAAGCGCTCCAGGTCCTCGTAGAGGGTCGCGGCGCGTTCCATCGCCGCGTCGAACCGGTCGGTGAGGCCCGCGTCGGCGATCGCCTCGGGGGTCTCGTAGCCGTGCCACGGCGTGAGGGGCTGCCACTCGATGGTGAGCATCCGGTGCCGTTGCAGGTCCCGGAAGGCCCCGTAGTCGGCGAGGACATCGAAGCGGTAGTCGGTGCGCTCGAACGCGCGTCCGGGCTTGTGGCGACGGTTCTCCCGGTCCCCCACGTAGGCCGCGAGGAGCGCGTGCCGCTCGTCGGCGCCGAGGCGACGGACCCGCGACAGCAGCTGATCGTCGGGCAGCGTCGACTGCGGGTAGCAGATCGCTGCGAGGACCTTGTCCTCGCCTTCGGGGTCGAAGTCCGTGAGCATCACCGACGGGCGCGGCTCGGGGACCTCGTCCTCGAGGATGCGCTCCACCAGCGCCGCGGTGTCGGCACGCGTCTCCGCCAGGTACGCGCTCCACGCCCCACCCCGCTCCGGGCGGTCGACCCGGGTCAGGAACGACGGGATGACCTTGCGGAGCTCCTCGAGCATCATCGCCGCGTAGGCCCCCGCCTCGGGAAGCGGATGGGACCGCATCCGCAGCAGCAGCGCCTCGAACGCCTGCCCGGTGCCGTAGATCCCGACGTTCGACAGCGTCGCCGCAGGCAGGATGCCCCGCGCCGCGTCGCACGCCTTCGCCTTCAACGACTGCTTGTACACGAAGTCCGAGTCGCCCGACTCCTTCGGGTACCGCTCCTTGGCCCAGTCGCCCAGCACCGGGAGACACGCCGCGTAATCGTCGAACGCGGCGTCGAGATCGGCGATGAACCGCAACCCGAGCGCCGACTCGAGAATGTCGGGGGGGCGGTGGTACCGGTAGCGGCCCGCGAGCCGCGCCGTGTACGGGATGTACCGGGTCGACTGCTCGAGGTACGCCATGAGGCGACCCCACTCGAGGATCTTCGTCAGCACGTTGGAGGCCTGCTCGCAGGCCAGGTGCACCCCGCCGAGCTGCGCGACGGAGTCGTCGCCGTACTCGAGGAACACCCGGTCGTAGAGCTCCTCGGCGCGGGTCAGCCCGACGCTCGCGTCGACGGTGAGGTCGCCGGTGAGGTCGAGGTCGCCGACGAACTCGTCGAGGAAGAGCCGCCGGAGGCTCTTCGGGCTGCGCGAGTACCGGGCGAACAGGGCGCCCTTGACGACCTCGGGGAGGTTCACGAGCGCGAACACGGGGCGGTCCAGGTTCGTCACGTACGGGCGCAGCACCGCCTGCTCGTCGGGGGTGAACTCCTCAGCGACGTACTGCATGCTCGGTCCCGCTTCGGCGATCCCGGCGTGGCCGGCGGCCATGGAGGAGCGATCGTACCGACGGCCCCCCAACCCCCCGCGGATGAGGTACTTCGCGCCGTATGGGCGATTCTCGCGGTCCCCTCGTCGTGGGGCGGGGGCATGGGGCGGCACGCGGAGGTCAGACGAGGAGGACGAACGCGGGGCTGCGGACCGTGACGTCGAGGGCAGCCCGGCGGGCCCCGGCGGTCCCGTCGACCTCCACCGGCGCCGGGGCGGCCCAGCGGACGTCGGCCTGGCGGCCCCGGGCGGTCGTGATGCGGGGGTGCGGGAGGTGCCCGCCCCCGGGGAGGCGGCGGCGCATCCCGGCCCGCTCCCCCGCCCGGAGGGCGTACACCTGGACCTCCAGGCGCCCGTCTCCGGGGTGGCCCCGGGGCACCAGGTCAGCGCCCCGCCGGAACTGGCCGTTGGCGACCACGACGGTCGTGGCGGGCCCCTCGTGGACCAGCCGGCCATCCACCCGGACGGTGACCGGGTGCGCCCGCGACCACGGCTGGAGCCGGTCGGGGGGGACGCCGGCGACGACCATGTTGACCGCCAGCCCGAGGTCGCCGACGTCGAGGGCGTCGAGGGGAAGGTCGGTGACGCCCGGCGCGGCGGCCGTGAGCCCGACGGCGCGGGCGAGCTCGCAGCGCTCGTCGGGCGCGAACCGCAGCCGGGCGCCCCGGTGCGCGGCCGCCAGCGCGGCGAGGTCGTGGTCGCTCCCGGCGCCGGTCGCGTCGGGTGGCCCTCCGGCGGGCTCCCCCCACGGGTCCCCGGGGCGGATCACGGCACCGCGCTCGCCGCCGCGACGACACCCCGGAACGCTGCGTCGGCCGCGGCGCGGGCCGCGTCACGCGTCGCCGGGTCGGGCGCGACATCGGCCACCTGGCGCAGCAGGTCGATGCACTGCTTCACGTTGCGGACGAAGTCACCGCCGGCGAGCTCCTCGTCATCTAGGACCGTGGCGAGCGTTTCGCCGAGCACCCACTCGTAGAGGTACGGCGTGAACCCCGGATCGGGCGGACGGGTCTCGGGGAGGCGGGCGTCGTCCTCGGCTTTGACGAGCGTCTGCCACAACGACTCGAGCTCCCGGGCCCGCTCCGCGACGCGCCGGGTCGGCCAGCGCAGCGGCGGCGCGGACGCGTCGTCCGAGCCGCGCCGCTCGTACGTGAAGCACGACACGACGGCGGCGACCTCGGCGGCGGTCAACCCGTCGAGGCGGCCCTCGCGGATGGTCTCGGCCAGCAGCAGGTCGGTCTCGGTGTAGAGGCGGGCCAGGATCGCGCCGGGCGGGGTGAGCGACCAGCCGTCGACGTACCCCCAGGATTCGAGGAGGCCGAGGACCCGGTCGAACTGGCGGGCGAGGCTCTCGCTGCGCCCCTGGACCCGTCGTTCGAGGCGGGCGATGTCGCGCTCGAGCCGCTCGACGCTCGCTGCCGCCCGCAGCCGGGACTCCCGGGCCGGGTCACCGGCGACGGGGTGCGCGGCGACCGCGGCCTCGAGGTCCCCGACCACCTCCGACGGCTTGTCCCGCGCCGGGTCCCGGACCTTGGCCCGGCGGAGCCGGAACGCGGTCTCCCGCCGGAAGTTGGGGTTCTTCGGGGCGTACGGCGAGGGCAGCTCGATGTGACCCAGGGGCCGCGGCGGTGCGGTGAAGTCGTCGGCCGTCACCCGCACGAGCGACTTGCCGGTGGTCAGGGCCAGCAGCCGGGGGTGGCCGCCCCGCCGGCCGTCGTGGGCGAGGACGACGACACGTCCCCCGCGTCCCCCGACCCACACGATGTCGCCCGGCCGGACCCGCTCCAACGCGGCCGAGACCTGCGACGCCGCGCCCCGCCCGCGGCGAGCCGCGTCGAGCCGCGAGACGAGGGTGCGGTACTCATCGATGTCACCGGCCGCGCTGCGGGCCCGGTCCAGCTGACGGGCGAGCTGTTCGCGGCTGCGTTCCAGCTGCCGTTCGAGCGCCACGACGTCCCGGTCGGCGCGGTACTGCGCGAACGACAGGTTCAGCAGATGGTGCGCGTCTTCGGCCGAGTAGCGGTGCACGAGGTTGACCGTCATGTTGTAGGTGGGACGAAACGACGACGTGAGCGCGTCGGTGCGTCGCGCCGCGAGGCTCGCCGCCTGGTCGAACGTGACGTACGGGTTCCAGCACACCACCGCGTAGCCGACCTCGTCGATGCCGCGCCGCCCGGCCCGGCCGGTGAGCTGGGTGTACTCCCCCGGGGTGAGGAACTCGTGGCGCTCACCGGTGAACTTCGTCAGCTTCTCGATCATCACCGACCGGGCCGGCATGTTGATCCCCAGCGCGAGCGTCTCGGTCGCGTACACGACCTTCACCAGCCCCGCCGCGAACGCCTCCTCGACTGCCTCCTTCATCGGCGGGACGAGCCCGGCGTGGTGCGCGGCGATCCCCGCGCTGAGTCCGTCGAGCCAGGCGTCGACCCCCAGGACCGCCAGGTCGTCCTCCGCGAGGTCGGTGAGGTGCCGCTCGGCGATACCTCGGATGGTGTCTCGCTCCGCCCGGGTGGTGAGCCGCACCCGCGCCGCCCGGCACTGCTCCACGGCCTGCTCACAACCCTTGCGGCTGAACACGAACACGATCGCCGGCAGCATGGCGTCGTCCGCGAGACGGTCGAGGCTCTCGACCCGGCCCGGCGCGACCAGCCGGCTCCGGGCCCGTCCCGTCGCCCCCCGGGTCCCGCCCCGCCCCTGGCGGCGGTCGAGGCGCGCCGCGTCAGGGTTCGGTCGCAGGTCCTCCCCGTCACCGTCCCCGACGAACGTGGGGAGCAGATGGAGCGTGTCGACACCCCGCTCCCCCACCAGGTACCGGTTCCGCAACGCCACCGGGCGACGCTCCTCGATGATCGCCGTCGTCGCGCCCCGCACCGTCGCGATCCAGTCAGCGAACTCCTCCGCGTTCGAGACCGTCGCCGACAAGCAGACCAGGTCCACCGTCGGCGCGAGATGCACGATGACCTCTTCCCACACCGCGCCCCGGTACCGGTCCTGCAGGTAGTGGACCTCGTCGAGGACGACGTAGCGCAACCCGTCCAACGCCGGTGACGCCCCGTAGATCATGTTGCGCAGCACCTCGGTCGTCATGACCACGACCGGTGCGTCACCGTTGATCGAGTTGTCCCCCGTGAGCAGCCCGACCGTGGCCGTGCCGTGCACCCGGCGCAGGTCGGCGAACTTCTGGTTCGAGAGCGCCTTGAGCGGCGTCGTGTAGAACACCTTGCCGCCCAACGCACGGGCCCGGTCGACGGCGTACTCGGCCACGATCGTCTTCCCCGACCCCGTCGGCGCGGCCACGAGCACCGACTGGCCGGCGTCGATCGCGTCGAGGGCCCGCCGCTGGAAGTCGTCGAGCGTGAACCCGAGCGCCGCCTCGAACTCGGCGCGCCCGCCCACTACGTGCTGCTCGGCGTCGAACCCGTCGTGGAGGTGGCCGCCGTCGAAGGTGTCGTGGGACTCGACGTCGGGATCGGCGCCGGCGACGGGGTCGAGGAGCTGCTCGGATGCGGCCCGAGCACCCAGACCATCACCACGGTGAACAGCAGCACCGCGGCGACAGCCGCCGCGGCGATCGCGACTTCCCGACGGTCCCGGGGGGGACGGTACGTGCGGCGCTTGTCCGGGCTCATCGCTTCATGATCCGACCGAGGATGATGCTCCCCTCATAGAAGAGACACATCGGGATCGCCATGAAGAACAGAGAGTACGGGTCCTGGCTGGGGGTGATGATCGCCGCGAAGGCGAAGATCCCCACGATCGCATAGCGGCGCCGCTTCCGGAGCCCCTTCGTCGTGATGACCCGGGCGAGGAGGAGGAACACCAGCACCACGGGGAACTCGAACGCCAACCCGAACGCGAGGATCATCAACAAGACGAGGGTGAGGTACCGGTCCGCGGTGAGCAGCGGCTGGAGCTCGGTGCCCCCCGCTTTGAGGAGGAAATCCAACGCCTTCGGCAGGATCAGCATCGCGACCGTGCCCCCGGCGGCGAACAGCGCCAACGAGCT
This sequence comes from Acidimicrobiia bacterium, assembly GCA_035468285.1. GTDB lineage: Bacteria > Actinomycetota > Acidimicrobiia > IMCC26256 > PALSA-555 > PALSA-555. Next base: position 46,215 of record DATISY010000067.1, read on the forward strand.
CAGGATGAACGGGACGGCGTAACGCTTCTCCCGTTTGCTCAATCCCGGGGTGATGAAGCGCCACAGCTGCCAGAGCCACACCGGCAACGCCAACAGGATCCCGGAGTAGGTGGCGACCTTCAGGCGGGTGACGAACGCGTCGAGCGGCCCGGTGAAGATGAACGCGTTCTTCTTTCCGTGGGTGACGTCCTTGTAGTAGTGGAGGAAGAACCGGATGATGTCGGGCGCGAACCAGTACGCCAGCGACGCGGTGAACACGATCGCGAAGATCGAGATGAGGATCCGTCGACGCAGCTCGGCGAGATGCTCGATGACCGTCATCCGGCCATCGGCGGCTTTCGGGGTCACGTCCTACGCCGACCCCGCACCGGGCCGGAGACGACCCCCGTCCCCGCCACCCGTCCGGGTCGAGGCCCGGTTCAACGCCGGGCGGGCCGGTTCGAGCCGTCGCCGGGACGCCCCCCCGATCAGGGCCGTCACCCACAGCACCAGGATCTCGGCCGGGCCGACCGACACGGACGCTCCCTTCGCGCGAGGCCGACCGGCATCGTACCGGCGCCCCTGACCACGACCCTTTTCGGGCCGGTGGCACTCAGCTCGGGGTCGAGTTGGTGTCCCCCAACAACGCGGCGAGCTCTTGGCTCCACTCCTCGTCGCGGCTCAACAGCAGATGGAAGTCGAGCAGGTCGTCGACCGTGAACCCCGGCGCGTCCGGCCGGCCCTGGACCTCGTCGGGAAACCGCCACTCCACCCGCTCCACCCCGGCCGAGACCAGGAGATCACACACCGCGATGCTGGCCTCATGATGGACCGCCGAGCCGCACTGGTCGCAGCGGAAGCAGTATCCGCCTGACCCGTCGTCGGTGCAGACCCGCACGGTGACATCCGGTGCCCCCAGGCGCACGACCCCGCACCCCGGGCAGTCCGCCTTGATCATGATGGCCATATCCCTCCATCGGCAGGCCGGATGGGCCCCTTGAGGCCCCCCGATCGGCCAGGATTCAGGGCTGTGGCGCCCATCACCTTCGCTCATCGGGGAGCCCGGCTCCTCCACCCCGAGAACACGATCCCGGCGTTCCAGGCGGCCCTGCAGGCCGGCGCGGGGGGTCTGGAGACCGACGCCTGGCTGAGCGCCGACCACGAGGTCGTCCTCACCCACGACGTCCGGGTCGGGGGTCCCCTGTTCGGGCTGTGGAAGCTGCGGGTGGCGCACACCAGCGCGGAACGCCTCGCCCGGCACGGCGTCCCCCGCCTCGCCACGCTGCTCGCCGAGCTGGGCTGTGACTACGACCTCTCCATCGACGTCAAGGACCCCGCCGCGGCGCAGCCGATCATCGACCTCACCCGCGCCGCGGGCGATCCCGCCCGCACGTGGCTGTGCTCACCGGACCTCGAGCAGCTCCGCGCCCTCCGGCCCGACGCCACCGACGTGCGGCTGGTGCACTCGGCGCCCCGTCGCCGGCTCCCCGATTCGCTCGAGCGGCACGCGGCGGACCTCGCCGCGGCCGGCGTCGACGCCATGAACCTCCGTCACGCGGAGTGGACCAAAGGTCTCGTCGCGCTCTTCCACCGGTTCGACCGGCGCGCCTTCGCGTGGGACGTGCAAGAGGTGCGTCACCTGCGGGCGATGCTCGCCATCGGGATCGACGCGGTGTACTGCGACCACGTCGACCGCATGGTCGCGACCGTCGCCGAATGGGACCCGACCTAGCTGTCGATCAACGGGTCGTTACAGGAACGAGAGGTTGCTGAGCGGCCAGATCCGCACGAACACGCGACCGACGATCGACGACTCGGTGATCGGCCCGAACGTCCGGGCGTCCTTGGACTGGTTGCGGTTGTCGCCGAGCACGAACACCCGGCCTTTCGGGACCACACACCCAGGCTCCCTCGTGGCGGGTGTCCCGCAACCCGGCGGGACGTCCGAGCCTTCCGGCCCGGTCGACGCGCGCGCCGGCAGATACGGCTCGTGGAGTCGCCGCCCGTTGATGTAGATGTCGTAGGTGTCGCCGTCCTTGCGCTCGGTGACCGTCTCCCCCGGGAGGCCGATCACCCGCTTGACCAGATCCTGGATCCCCGCGGTGCGCTCCCCCGGCGGGGCCTTGAACACGACGATGTCGCCCCGACGCACGTCGTGGAAGTCGTAGCTCAGCTTGTTCACGAGCACCCGGTCACCGATGTTCAGCGTCGGTTCCATCGACGCCGACGGGATGTAGAACGCCTGGAAGAGGAACGTCTTGATCACGAACGCGATGAGGAGCGCCGCGACGATCAGGACCACCCACTCGACGATCAGGCGCTTGGTGCGATCCCGCCGGGACGGGGTCGCGGCCGGGCCGCCGACGTCACCGCTGCCGGCACCGTTGCCGCCACCCCCGGCGGGGCCGGCCGGCACCGTGGAGTCGACGTGATCACCGGGGTCGAGGAGCGTCGTCTCGTGGCCGCTGGGCCGCGCGTCAGGATCCGGCTGCCCGGTCGGCGTCACGAGGTCGGCCCCACGAGCCCATCCTCGCACGCCGCGAGGCCAGAACCGCCGTCGGCCCTCATCGGCCATAACGAGCCAGGACCCGTCGGGCGGCGTCCGCCCGAGCCGCCCGGGCCGCGGGAGGACCCACCACCGTCGCCGAGGGCCCTAGGCGCAGCAGCAGCCGCTCGAGGAACGCCGCGCCGCTCACCGCGAGGACGACGTCCCATCCCCCATCGGCACGCGGTTTCGCGTCTTCGGTCGGGAGGTTCTCGGCGACCCAGGCGGCGTCGGGACGCAGGCGGAGCCGAACCCGTGGGTCACTCGGGTCGGGCCGGTAGACGAGGTCCACGAGGTCGTCGTCGCCCGCGGAGGGGTGCGGCGGCGCCGGCTCGCCCGTCGACCGGACGGCCCGGACCCGGTCGACACGGAACAGCCGCTCCCCGTCCGCCCGGTGGCAGTACGCGGCCAGGTACCAGGCACCGAGGGCGTGGAAGACCCGGAGGGGGTCCACGACGCGCGTCGTCATCTCGTCGCGGGCGAAGGAGTAGTAGTCGATCTCGAGCTGCTCCCCCGCCGCGGTCGCGTCGGTCAGGCGGTCGAGGAAGTTGCTGCCGCCCACGTCGATGCTGAGCGCTCCCCGGGCCCCGAGGGCGGCCTCGAGCTTGTCGAGCGCGGTGGCCAATGGGCCACGCGGGTCCGAGCCGGGCACGGCGAGCAGCGCCCGGCCGGCGGCGAGGAGCGCGACGCCTTCGCTCGGGGTGAGTCGCAACGGCCGCTCGAAGTACTCGGCCAGCCGGATGCTGACCGCCCCGTCGTCGCCGACCCACACGTCGATGAGCCGGTCCGCGGTGTACGGCGGCAAGCCGCACATGGGGAGCAGCGCGAGGTCCGATTCGAGCTCCGATTCGCGGACGTCGAACCGGTGCGCGAGGTCGCTGATGGTCACGCCGGGATGGGTGAGGATCCACGGGATCAGCGCCAGGATGCGCCGCAACCGGGAACCCGCAACGGGCGGGGTCATGCGGGCGTCCCCGCCACGGCACGCAGCCAGTCGATCAGGTCGCTGCGCAGATCCGGGGGCGCGAGCACCTCGGCGTGCTCGAGCAGCCCGACGACGAACGCCCGGAACGCCTCCCGGTTCACGACTGCCAGCTGCACCACGACCGCGCCGTCCTCTCGACGCGCCACGACCGCGTTGTCACCGAGCTCGTCGACCACCCACGCCGCCCGGGCCGCGTCGACGAGGACGCGCGCCTCCACCGGCCGGTCGTCGCCATAGGTCATCGGGTCCGAGCGCAGCCCCTCGCTCGGGTCGAACCCCGCGGGCGGCTCGAACGCCCCGTCCGGCCCCGACCGTGACGGGCCGTCGAACCGGTCGATCCGGAACGCCCGGGGAGCGTCCTTGTCCTGATCGCGTCCGACGACGTACCAGTGGCCGAACCGGTGCACGACCCCGTACGGCTCCAACCGGCGCTCGTCGCCGCGGTACTCGAACTCAACGACCCGGCGGCGCGCCACCGCGTCGAAGAGCTCCGCCAACCCGTCTGTGACGGCCAACGCCGCGAGCGCCGGTGCGCCCGTCCCTTCGACGCCGCCGAGCTTGCGGAGCCCTTCCTGGGCCTCACCGCCGTCGAGGCGCACCGCGGTGACCGCGACGTGCAACGCGGCCCGCTCCTCGGCGCTCAGCCCCGGATCGGGGAGGTAGTAGTCCTCAGGGCGGATCCGGTACCCGATCTCGGTCGAGAAACCCTCGATCGCCGACGTCAGGATCGGCACACCCAGATCCCGCAACGTCTCCTTGTCCCGGGAGAACGCGCGCCGCCGCGCCACCTTGTCCTCGGGATAGGACGGCTCCAGTCGGGCTGCGATCTCCTCGAGCGTCAACGGCCGCCGCGTGTCGAGCAGCGTCGCGGTCAGGTTCACGAGCCGTTCGAGCCGCTCACTCACCGCCCGACCCCCCGACCACTCGCGCGGCCCCATTGACAATCAGACGCCGAGACACCAGCCGGCCCGGTGCCATGACCACGCCGCGCGTCACCGCTACAGCGAGGCGATCAGACGCTCGACGCGCTCGTCACGCGCCTTGAACGGGTCCTTGCACAGCACCGTCCGCTGCGCCTGATCGTTGAGCTTCAGGTGCACCCAGTCGACCGTGTAGTCACGCTTGCGTTCCTTCGCCCGCTTGATGAACGAGCCGCGCAGGCGCGCCCGGGTCGTCTGCGGCGGGGTCGACACCGCGATATCGATGTCCGCGTCGGTCGCGGTGCGGTCCACCTGACCGCGCCGCTCCAACAGGTAGTAGAGCGAACGGGCTCGCGTCACGTCGTGGTACGCCAGGTCGACCAACGCCACCTTCGGGTGCGTCAATGGCAGGTCGTGCCGCTCCCGGTACGCCTCGAGCAGGTGGTACTTCACCACCCAGTCGATCTCGGTGCGGAGCTTCAACGGGTCGTTCTCGAGGTGGGTCATGACGTGCTCCCACATGTCGAGCGCACGCTGCTCGAGCGGGCTCAACCCCCGCTTCTTCGCGAACCGCATCGCCCGGTTCAGGTACTCGGCCTGGACCTCGACCGCCGAGAGCTCCCGACCGTTGGCCAGGCGGACCCGCCGCCGGCACGTCATGTCGTGGCTGATCTCCCGGATCGCCCGGATGGGGTTCTCCAACGTGAGGTCCCGCCATGGGCTCGGGTCCTCCTCGAGCATCCGCAGCAGGATCGACGACGTCCCGACCTTCAGGAACGTCGTGTACTCGCTCATGTTCGAGTCCCCGACGATCACGTGGAGCCGCCGGAACCGCTCGGCGTCCGCGTGGGGCTCGTCCCGGGTGTTGATGATCGGCCGGGACCGGGTCGTCGCGCTCGAGACGCCTTCCCAGATGTGCTCGGCCCGTTGGCTGATGCAGTACATCGCGCCCCGGGCCGTCTGGAGGACCTTCCCCGCGCCGGCGTAGACCTGGCGGGTCACGAGGAACGGGATCAGCACGTCGGTGAACTTGGTGAAGTCGCCTTCGCGCTCGACGAGGTAGTTCTCGTGGCACCCGTAGGAGTTCCCGGCGGAGTCGGTGTTGTTCTTGAAGAGGAACACCTCACCGCGGATGCCCTCCTCCCGCAGCCGCTGCTCGGCGCTGCGGACGAGGCCCTCGAGGATCCGCTCCCCGGCCTTGTCGTGCACGACGAGGTCGGCGATCGAGTCGCACTCGGGCGTCGCGTACTCGGGGTGGCTCCCGACGTCGAGGTAGAGGCGGGCACCGTTCTCGAGGAACACGTTGCTCGACCGGCCCCACGACACGACGCGCCGGAAGAGGTAGCGCGCCACTTCGTCAGGACTCAACCGTCGTTGACCCCGCAAGGTGCAGGTAACGCCGTACTCGTTCTCGAGCCCGAAGATCCGACGTTCCACGACGTCGAGCGTACCGGGGCCGGCGTCGCCTTCCGCGCCCCCAAACGTGGGGCCTTTGGGCGGATCAGGCGGTCAGCCGCCGGTCACCCTGACGACGTTCTTGCAGAGCTTTTCCTTCTGGAAGGCGTTGATCAGGGTCTGGTCCGTGATCTTGCTGAAGGGGTCGCTCAGCTTCGTAGGCAGCGTGGCGACCGACCCGGCGAACTTACCGGGGCCGGCGACGGACGGGTCTGCCTGCAACGTGGCGAGCGCCTGCGTGAGGGACTTATCGAGCTCATTGGCGTTCGTGACGAGCAGCTTCCCGATCTTCTGTCCGTTCGAGATGTCCGGGTACGCGGCGGCCAGCTTGGCCTCGTCGGCCTTGAGGCTCGCCAGCAGCGTCGTGGTCGGGGCGGCAGCCCCGGTCTTGTATCCGGCGACGTCGGTCGTGTCGAGGCCACCGATCGCGGTCGCGAACGTCCCGATGTCGTTCTCCAGCTGGGTGTAGGTCCCGCAGACTGTCTTGGCGTACTTCGCCGGAGACTGCTTCTTGGGCTTCGGGGAAGCGACCGCCACGCCGGCCATGCTCACGACGAGCGCGGTGGTGGTGAGCGCGATGCAACCCCCACGAATGAATGCCCTCATGCTGCTGCCCCTCAGTCGACGTCGAACTGCTTGGTGTTCTAGCAAGCCGGCCAGTCACGGAGGGTGAGTAGGGGCTACTCATTTCGACCGCGAGCAATTCTGGAGGCCGGCCGTAGGCTGACGGTGTGGTGCCCATGCGCCCCCTGACGTGGGTCAGCGGCTCGTTCTCCGCCCACCTGCTGGCCGCCCGACTGCACGCGGAAGGAATCGACGTGCAGCTGCGCGGCGCGCTTCACAGCCCGTACGGGCTGACGATGGGTGAAATGGCCCGCGTCGACGTCTATGTCCCGGCCGACCAGCTCGACGACGCGCGCCTTGTCATGCTCGCCACCGAGGTCGATCAGGTCTTGGCGCCTCCTCGGGAGTGGGGCGGCGACGAGGCCGTCAGGGCCCGACACCGCTGGCCGCTGTGGGTGGCGCTGGGGCTTCTCGTGCTCGTCAGCCTGTCGCCGCTCTTGCGGTTGCTGCGGTAGCTCAGCCGAGGAGCGATTCGAGCTCGGCGCCCTTCACCCGGTGAAACGCCCGTCGGGTCTTGCGCCGGTCGAGGAGCGCGACCTCGAGCTGCTTCGCGGTCAAGGGGCCCGCGTCGCTCGCGGCGAGGACCTCGGCGCCCAGCCGGACCGCCGCGGCTTCGTCCAGATCCGCCGAGTACCGCTCCTGCAACGCGGTGCTGATCGCCTCCGCCTGCCCACCGAGGACCGTATAGCCCTCTTTGTCGTTCACGACACCGTCGTAGAGGATCTGGAACAGCTCGTCGTCGTCGGGCTCGGCACCGACCTGCGCGACGAGGATTTCCACCTCGTAGGGCTTGAGCTCGTGGGTGAACACCTGGCCGAGTGTCTGCGCGTACGCGTTCGCCAACGATCGGGCGTTCACGTCCTCACGGGCGAACGAGTAGCCCTTCACGTCGGCCTGGCGGACCCCGGCGATGCGCAACATTTCGAACTCGTTGTACTTCCCGACCCCCGCGAACGCGATGCGGTCGTAGATCTCGCTGATCTTGTACAAGGTCCGGGACGGGTTCTCCGCGACCAGCACGACGCCCTCGACGACGCTCATCGCGATCAGGCTGCGACCCCGAGCGATCCCCTTCCGGGCGTAGTCGGCCCGGTCCTTCATCATCTGCTCGGGCGGCACGTAGAAAGGCATCGTCATAAGCCCGCGCCCTCCTCCCGCCCACCGATGAGCGCGTCGGCTCGTCGCGCGACTTCGTCGTCGTCGACGGCGAGGTACCCCGAGGCGTTGATGACCGCGACCGTCGGAAAGATGCGCCGAACCAGGTCGGGACCGCCGGTCGCTGCATCCTCGTCCGCCGCCGCGAAGAGAGCCCGGAGCGCGAGGTCGACGGTCTCATCCCGAGTCATGTCCAAACGCCACTGCGTCTTGATCCAGTTCCGTGCGTGCACGCCACCCGAACCCTGGGTCTGGAAGTCGATGTCCTCGTACTTCCCGCCTGTGACGTCGAAGCTGAACACGCGACCCACGCCGCGGCGGTCGTCGAACCCCGCGAAGAGGGGCACGACGACCAGTCCCTGCATCGCGGCGGGCAGGTTGGCACGGACCAGCTGGCTGAGCTGGTTCGCCTTCCCCTCGAGCGACAAGATCTCACCCTCGATCTTCTCGTAATGCTCGAGCTGGGTCTGGAAGAGGCGCACGAGATCGACCGCCGGTCCCGCCGCGCCCGCGATGGCCACCCCCGAGCTGTCGTCGGCCGGGAACACCTTCTCGATCCGCCGGCTCGCGATCATCATCCCCGCCGTGGCCCGGCGGTCCCCCGCCATGACCACCCCATCGACGTAGCGGATCGCGAGCACCGTCGTCCCGTGCGGGACGATCTGGTCACTCGACAGCGCCGGCGCTGGGCTCGGGTCAGGGCTCACACGACGCAGCAGTTCACTGAACGACGCTCCCGGGTCAGCGCCAGGCGAGAAGAACGGTAGTGGCGCCTCCGTCGGCATCGATTTCGCAGCCTACACGGGGCCCTGTCGCCCACTCGCGTTGACGCACAACATCGGCGACGCAAAATGGCACGATCGCGCCGCAACGAGGCTCGACGGTCGGTACCAGCAGCCCCCGGGATGTGCGCGCGGACAGCATGCGGGGGCTTGACCGCCCGCCGAGGTGCGTGCAGCGTGGCGGCATGGCCAGCTCGGACACAGACGCCACCCGCTCGCGTCGCGAGGCTCCACCAGAGCTGCGCGTCGCGAGACCTGATGAGTCGACACCCGCCGACGAGATGACCATGCTCCGAGCGTGGCTCAGCCACCTTCGCGAGAGCGCCATCTTCAAGCTCGAAGACCTTGATGACGAGCAGCTGCGCTGGACCCCAACCCCAACCGCCAACGCCCTCGGCACGATCGTCGTGCACCTCGGCTACGCGGAACGCCTCTGGGTCCGGGCCGTCTTCGCCGGGGAACAGATGGACATGGGATGGCGTGCCCACATGTTCGATCTTCCGTCCGGCTGGTCGGTCGACGAGGTCGTCGCCTTCTACCGAAACGAGACCGCGGCGGCTGACGCCGTGCTCCACGCGGCGCGATCACTCGACGCGCCATCGGCCGGAAAGATCCGTCCCACGACACTCCGCTGGGTAGTGATCCACCTCATCGAGGAGACCGCCCGGCACGTAGGCCATATGGACATCACCCGAGAGCTCCTCGACGGTCGCACCGGTCGCTGACCGACACACCGCTTGCCCTGCACCTTCAGGCTGCCTGGGTAGCGCTCGTCACGCGGGAGGATCGTCGAGGCCAATCGCCCGGGGAGCTCCGCGGCTGGCGACGCTAGGATCGTTGCCATTTCCTACGAGTTCGTACACCAGCCCGACCATGAGCTCACGTTCGGCTGCGTCCATCTCGAGCGCGTCGCCACCTCTCGCGAGATAGACGATGGCGTCGGCGAAACGGAAGATGTCCTCGCGGAACTGCCCCATTCCGGCGTTGCAGCGGAAGCACAGAAGGCCGCGCACGACGCCCGTCTTGTGGTTGTGGTCCACATGCAACGACCTCCCTTTCGACGGGAGTCGTTTGCACAGCGCGCAGCGGCCTTCCTGGTGGGCCAGCATCACCTCGTAGTCCTCAGCGCTGAGACCGAACACGCGCCGCAAGCGGGCGTCACGGTCGATCGGAGCGCGGCGCGGGCGGGCTGCCTCGCGAATGGCCTTGACCCGTTCCGGGTTCGCCCGCTGCCACGCGTGTACCCGACCGATGACGTGCTCGCGATTCTGCGAGTACCACTGCTTGGCGCGTGTTGCGAAGCAGGACTTGCAGTCGCTGCGATAGCCGTCTCGCCCGGTCTTTCCCGATAGAAGGCGCTCAGTGGCTTGAGCTCTCCACACTTGGTGCAGCGCTTCACTCTGGGACTGTACGAACCCCATGTGACACTGAGCAGTGGCGTCCGCAGGAAACGGACAAAAGGCCTATTCCCCACCTTTCTGGACATACGATTTTACGAAATCCTCAGCATTTTCCTCCAGGACTTCGTCGATTTCGTCCAGAAGGTCGTCGAGTTCGCCCTTGAGCTTCTCGCCGCGTTCGGTGGATGCGGGGAGCTCTTCGGTCTCTTCGACTCGTTCTTTGGGCGCCGGGCGTTGCCGGCGCTGCTGTTCGGCCATGGGTCTGCCCTCCGGTCGCCAGGTTAGGACGTTAGGCGGGCGACGAGCTCTGCGGGGGTGTTCACGGTGTCGAACAACGGTCCGACGTGGGCTCTCGTTCCCCGGAGGGGCTCCATCATGGGGATCCGTTTGAGCGGGTCGCCGCCGATGTCGAGGATGAGGCTGTCCCAGTTGGCGGCGACGACGGACTCGGGCCAGCGGGCGAGGCACGTCCCGCGGAAGTAGGCGCGGGTCGAGCCGGGCGGTTCGGTGATGGCGTTGCGGACGTCGGCTTCGTCGACGAGCCGTTCGACTTTCCCGGCACGGACGAGGCGTTCGTAGAGGGACCGTTCGGGTCGCACGTCGTGGTACTGGAGGTCGAGGAGCGAGAGCTTCGGGTCGTCCCACGACAGGGCGTCGCGTTCGAGGTAGGCCTCGAGGAGGCCGAGCTTGGTGACCCAGTCGAGCTGCCCGTCGAGGGACCGGGGGTCGCGCTCGAGGGCGCTGAGCACGGATTCCCAGCGGCTGAGGACCTCGTCGCCGACGGATTCGCCGCAGGCGGCGAGGCCGGTTTCGTCGGCGTACTTCTGGGCGAGGCGGAGAAACTCCCACTGGAGCTCGACCGCGGTCATGCGGGAGCCGTCGGCGAGCTCGATCGTGGCCCGACAGGTCGGGTCGTGTGAGACGGTCCGCATGGCGGCTACGGGTCCGGCGAGGGACCATTCCTTGCGGGTGCCGCTGGCGGCGTCGATGAAGTCGTCCTCGATCATGGCGAGGATGACGGCGGTGGCGCCGACCTTGAGGAAGGTGGCGACCTCGCAGAGGTTGGCATCGCCGGCGATGACGTGGAGGCGCCGGTAGAGCTGGGGGTCGGCGTGGGGCTCGTCGCGGGTGTTGACGATCGGGCGTTTTAGAGTCGTCTCGAGGCCGACTTCCTCCTCGAAGAAGTCGGCCCGTTGGCTGATCTGGTACGGGACGGGCGCTGCTCCGTTCTCGGAGCCGACCTTGCCGGCGCCGGTGAAGACCTGGCGGGTCGCGAACCACGGGAGCAGATGCCGGACGAGGGTGGCGAAGGGCACGGCCCGGTCGACGAGGTAGTTCTCGTGACAGCCGTAGGAGTTGCCCTTGCCGTCGGAGTTGTTCTTGTAGACCACGATCGACTGTCCGGGCTCGAGCACCCGCGACGCAGCCTGCATGGAGCGGGCGAGGACGCGCTCGCCTGCCTTGTCGGCGAGGACGAGCTCGAGTGCGTCGGCGCACTCGGGGGTGGAGTACTCGGGGTGGGCGTGGTCGACGTAGTAACGCGCGCCGTTGGTGAGGACGGTGTTGACGAGGTGGGTCTCGATCTCGGGGGCTTGGGTGCCCTCGCGGGCGTACCCGCGGGCGTCTCGGCCCGGGGATTCGTCGTCGAAGTCCCACCCGACCTTGCGCTGCTCGACGTAGCTGTTGATGAGGACCGAGGAGGCGAGGACGGGGTTGGGGTCGGGGGCGCCTCGCAGCACCACCCCGTATTCGGTCTCGGTCCCGCACACTTTCGGGACGGCCACAGAGCCAGCCTACTGGCGGGTGTTCCCTACCCTGACCCCGCGCCGGGGGCGTCCGTCAGAGGTACTGGCCGGTGGTGACGCGCTCGATCTGTCGTCCACCGGTGGACGCGTCACCCTCGGAGAGAAGGGTGCGGACGAAGACGATGCGTTCGCCCTTCTTCCCGGAGATCTTGGCCCAGTCGTCGGGGTTGGTCGTGTTCGGGAGGTCTTCGTGCTCGCGGAACTCTTGCTTGATCGACGCGATGAGGTCGTCGGTGCAGATCCCGCGTACGCCACCGTCGATCTGACGTTTGATGGAGAGCTTCTTGGCGCGTCGGACGATGTTCTCGATCATGGCGCCCGAGGCGAAGTCCTTGAAGAACAGGATCTCTTTGTCGCCGTTCTGGTAGGTGACTTCGAGGAAGCGGTTGTCGTCGTCGTTGGCGTACATGTGGTCGACGGCGGCGGCGATCATCTCGGGCACGGCGGCGGCGGCGGTGCCGTGGGTCTGTGCTTCGCTCTCCGCGATGGGGATCGCGGCGGTGAGGTACCGGGTGAAGATCTGGCGGGCGCTGGTCTCGTCGGGGCGTTCGATCTTGATCTTCACGTCGAGGCGGCCGGGGCGCAGGATGGCGGGGTCGATGAGGTCCTCGCGGTTGGAGGCGCCGATGACGATGACGTTCTTGAGGCTCTCGACACCGTCGATCTCCGCGAGGAGCTGCGGGACGATGGTGCTCTCGATGTCGGAGGAGATCCCGGTCCCGCGCGTCCGGAACAGGGAGTCCATCTCGTCGAAGAACACGATGACGGGAACACCCTCTTCGGATTTCTCCCGGGCGCGTTGGAAGATCAGGCGGATCTGGCGTTCGGTCTCGCCGACGTACTTGTTGAGGAGCTCGGGGCCTTTGATGTTGAGGAAGTAGGAGCGGGTGCCGGAGTTGCCGGTCTTCTCCGCGACGCGTTTGGCGAGCGAGTTCGCGACTGCTTTCGCGATGAGGGTCTTGCCGCAGCCCGGCGGGCCGTAGAGCAGGATCCCCTTGGGGGGTTGGAGCTGGTGCTCGAAGAACAGGTCGGCGTAGAGGTAGGGCAGCTCGACGGCGTCGCGGATCTGCTCGATCTGGTCGTCGAGGCCACCGACGTCGTCGTAGCTGACGTCGGGGACTTCCTCGAGGACGAGCTCTTCGACTTCGGGGCGCGGGAGCCGCTCGACGACGAGGCCGGACCGGGTGTCGAACAGGAGGTGGTCGCCGGCGCGGATCTTCTCGCCGACGAGGATGCCGGCGAGCTCGCACACGCGTTCCTCGTCGGCGCGGCCCACGACGAGGACGCGTCGCTTGTCTTCGAGGACCTCCTTGAGGACGACGACCTCGCCGGCGACTTCGAGGCCGCGGGCCAGGACCACGTTCAGGGACTCGTTGAGGGCGACCTCTTGGCCCCGTTCGAGGGATTCGACGTCGACCTCGGGGTGGACCGAGACGCGCATCTTGCGGCCGGCGGTGAAGATGTCGACGGTGGCGTCGTCGTTGGCGCCGAGGAACGTCCCGTATGCGGAGGGGGGCATGGTGAGCTTCTCGACCTCTTCGCGGAGGGCGGCGATGTGCTCGCGGGCCTCGCGGAGTGTCGCGGAGAGGCGTTCGTTCTGGGAGACGGCCTGGGCCAGCTGGCCCTTGGTCTCGAGGAGACGTTCCTCGAGGGTGCGGACCCGCTTGGGGGCGTCTTGGAGCCGGCGTCGGAGGACGACGACCTCTTCCTCCAGCGCCTTGACCTGTGACTGGAGCTCTCCGACTTGGCGCTCGTACTCAGCGAGGCGCCGCTCGTGCTCCGGGGCCACGTGCCACCTCCTCCCGGGTGCTCAGCAAAACCGGGCTGCGCGCGGACACTACACGGATGATTTCAGCGCACCGGGGCATAGTGGGGCCACCAAATTTTCCTTGCCTCGGCTTGAGAAATAGAGGGGGGTCCGGTAGCGTTGTCAGTCCGCGGACCGCAATTGTGGCGGTCCTGCGAGCGGATCGAGGAGTTGACGACATGAAGGTCTGGATCGATCAGGACCTCTGCACGGGGGACGGTCTCTGCGAGGAGATCGCGCCTGACGTGTTCACGTTGCTCGACGACGGCCTCGCGTACGTGAAGGAAGGCCCGAAGGTGTTCAGCGAGCCGGGGGGCGCCGAGGGTCTGGCCGCGGTTCCCGGTGGCCAGGAAGAGGCGGTCATCGAAGCCGCCGAGGAATGCCCTGGCGAGTGCATCTTCATCGAGGTCGACTGACCCGTCGCTCCCCTGGTCTGGGTCGTTCCGGCCGGGAGAGGGTCTGAGCATCGAGGCGGCCAGTCCGGTGGTTTCGGCGCGCCCGGCTCGAGCTGAATGGTCGCGGTGTCGCCTCGGGCTAGCCGTTGACGCAGTCGGCGGTGTTGACGGGCTGTGTCCCGCCGCCGGCCTCGACCGGGTGGAGGACGGCGTCGACCTCGTCGGTGGCGAGGGCGTACGCGGTCGAGGAGGCGCCGGGGTCGACGGCGAACGCGACGCCGGCGACCCGGCCGCTGGTGTCGACGAGCGGTCCTCCGGAGTTGCCGGGGAAGAGCTTGGCGGCGAGGACGAGGACGTCCCGTTGGGTTGGCGCGGACCGGTAGATGTCGGTGCCCTGGGCGACGATGCGCTGCGCGACGCGCGCGGGGGCCTGCGATTCGGGGCCGCCTCCGGGGTAGCCGAAGACCCCGCCGGTCTCATCGATCTGGGCGTCGACGATGGGGAGCGGGGCGCCGGTGAGGCCTCGGACTCGGAGGACGGCGAGGTCGCGGGTCGGGTCGAACGCGACGACGACCGCGTCGAGGCGCCCTTGGGTCGGGCTGGTGACGGTGGTGGTCCGTTCGCCGGCGACGACGTGGGCGTTGGTGACGACGAGCTCGTTGGCGGCGACGAACCCGCTCCCCTGCTGGATGGTGTCGCAGGCTTGCCCTTCGACTTTCACGACGGAGAGCGAGATCCGGTTGCTGACCGCGAGGGGGACGCCTTGCCCGGGGGGTGATCCGACGTCGGACGAGGTGAGTTGGCGGAACACCTCGGGGAAGGGTGCGTCGCCGACGAGGCGCCCGAGGGTGGAGAGCGACGAGGGTGGGTTCGGCGCGAGCCGGTCGATCTGGCGGACGATCGCCGAGCCGCGCACGGCGCGGGCGGTCCAGCCGGGGGCGTTCGCGAGGCCGGGGATGAGGAGCCAGACGACGACGAGGACGCCGAGGACGCCGGTGACGCCGCCGGCGACGCGGTCGGCGATGCGGATCCCGCCGGTCGCGGGGAGGTGGCGGCGGGCCACGCTGCCGATCGCGATTCCGAGGCTCTGGCCGATGACCGCGACCAGGAGGAGGAACGCGAGCGACGCGAGGAGCCGGGTGCGGGGCGTCGAGCCTTGCAGGGCGCGGGCGATGTCGTCGACGAACTCGACACCGATGACGAGCCCGGCGGCGAGTCCGGCCCACGAGAGCGCGCGGGCGGCGAGACCGAAGCGGTAGCCGGTGTATCCCGCGAGCCCGATCGCGAGGATCAGCAGGAGGTCGAGGACATTCACCCCGTCGGACCGAGGAGCCGGGCGTGGGTGAGGAACCCGGTGTGCGCGACCATCCGGTGGTCGGGGCGGACGGATTGGCCGTCGACGTGCCAGCCCCGTTGGAGGATCTCGAGGGATTGCGCCATCCCGAACGGTGATTCGGCGAGCTCCTCGCGGAGCCGCGCGACTTGGCCGATCGTGGGGAGGTACGCGAGGAGGATCCCGCCGGGGCGCAGCGCGGCGACGGCGTGCTTCACGACGCGCCACGGTTCGGGGAGGTCGAGGACGATGCGGTCGAGGTGGTCGTCGTCGATCCCGTCGTAGGTGTCGCGCACCTCGACGTCGAGGGGAAGGTCGGGTCCGAGGAGGCCTTCGACGTTGCGGCGGGCCCGGGCGGCGAAGTCGTCGCGGAGTTCGTAGCCGGTGACGTGCCCGGTGGGTCCGACGGCGCGGAGCAGGACCATGGTGAGCGCGCCGGACCCGATTCCGGACTCGAGGATGCGGGCCCCGGGGTAGATGTCGGCGAGCATCAGGATGGGCCCGAGGTCCTTCGGGTAGATGACTTGGGCGCCGCGGGGCATCTCGAGGATGTACTCGGCGAGGGTGGGGCGCACCGCGGTGAGGCGGGCGCCGAGCGTCGTGCGGACGGTGGCGCCTTCGTCGTGGCCGATGAGGTCGTCGTGGCGGAGGACGCCGGCGTGGGAGTGGAACTCGCCGCCGGGTTGGAGGGTGATGAGGTGGCGGCGTCGTTTGGAGTCGACGAGGAGGACCCGGTCACCGGCGGTGAACTCGCTGGTCATGGTGGGCTCGTGGCGCGGTGACGGAGGCGGCAGAAGGCGCAGATGTCCGTGGTGGTGGGTGCGCCGCATTCGGCGCAGGTGCCGAGCGTGGCGCCGGTTTCGTCGCGGTTGGGGTCGTCGGCGAAGCGGTCGTGGGCGTGGTCGAGGAAGCCGTGGAAGAACGCGGCTTTGGAGCCGGGTGAGCGTTGCTCGAGGGTGTTGAGGACGTCCTTGTAGTGGAGGTGGCGGTTGCCGGCGGCCATGGGGCACTCGTCGACCTGGTAGTCGATGCCGCGGATGACGCAGTAGGCGGCGGTCTCGCGTTCGCCGAGCCGGACGAGGGGTTTGATGCGGCGGGCGAAGCCGGTGGCGGCGGGGAGGACGGGGTGTTGGCGGGCGAGGTACTCGGTTTCCCAGCGGAGCACGTTGCCGAGGAGGACGGCGGCTTCGTCGTCGAGGTTGTGGCCGGTGGCGACGGTGTCGTAGCCGTGGTCGAGCGCGAACCGGTTCAGGAGGTGTCGTTTGGAGAGGCCGCAGGCGCCGCAGGGGCTGCGGTGGGTGGCGGCGGCTGCGGTGGGGATGGTGAAGCCCTGGTGGGTGGCGAGGTCGATCTCGTGGAGGGTGACGTTGCGGGGGGTGGCGTAGGCGCGGGCGTGGTCGAGGGAGTCGTCGGAGTAGTCGCCGATGCCGAGTCCGAGGTAGACGGCGTCGGGTTGGTAGTCGAGGTCGATGAGGAGGTCCCAGAGGGCGAGCGAGTCCTTGCCGCCGGAGACGGCGACGACGACGCGGTCGCCGGGGCGGATCATGTCGTGGTCGTGGAGGGCGCGTCGGACCTGCTCGCGGCAGTGGGTGAGGAAATGGTCGGGGCAGAACGCGGCGTTGTGGCGGCGGACATCGATGACGGCGGGGCCGCGACACACGCGGCATTTCATCGTCGGGGGTCCTGACCGCCGGAGATGACGGGGCGGATCTCGACGGGGGTGTCGTCGTCGAGCTTGGCGTCGCGGGCGACGAGCTCGTCGCCGGCGATGACGAGCACGGATTCGGGGTTGAGCTCGAGGCGCTGGAGGAGGGCGGTGACGGTGATCGGGCCGTCGATCTCGAGCTCTCGGCGCGGGTTGCGGAGCAGGACTCTCATCGAGCGTCCAAGGGTACCGGTGGGTTCCGCCGGTACCTCAGCGTGCGGGTGGGGGGACGGCGCGGATCTCGACGGCGTCGCCTGTCTTGAGCTCGAGGGAGGCGGTGATCTCCTTCTCGCGGAGGAGATGGTGCGCGGCGCGGAGCGCGGTGGCGGTGACGCCGACCACGAGCCAGGTGCTGGACCCTTCGAGGATGCCGCGGCGGAGGCCGGTGCGGGCGAGGCGGCCGATGAGGCGGCCCATGTCAGATGCGGCGGATCTCGACGACGGTGCGGCGCTTGCGGCCGCGGCGTCGTCCGAGGAGGTAGGCGATCGCGAGGAGGACGAGGACACCGACGATCCCGCCGGCGAGGCCGGCGCCGCGGGCGGCGTCGGCGCCGGCTTCGGTGCCGTGTTGGATCTGGCGGAGCTTGGCTTCGATGTCGTCGCGGGTGATGCGCCGGTCGGTGTCGATGGTGGGCATCGGATCGCTCCTCATGCTCGGGCGCGGCGGACGCCGCGCGCCTTCCAGGTCGCTGCGCCGCCGGCGAGGAGGACGACGAACACGATTCCGTAGGGGGCCCAGGACCAGTCGCCGTGGAAGGTGCTGCCGGTCTCGGTTTGGAGGAGGCGGAGGACACCGACGGCGAGGAGGACGACACCGAGGCCGAGGAGGAGCGCGCCGGCGAGCCCGAAGAGGATGTAGCGGCCGAGGTTCTTGATCGGGACGATCGTCTCTTGGCGGACGTAGGCGACGATGAGGTCGCGCAGCTCGAGGACGAGCTGTGGGAGGCCCGGGGTGGGTTCGTTGGTGGTGGACGAGGCGGTGTCGTCGGTCATCGCGGCGGAGTCTATGGGGCGGTCGGCGTGCCGGCCGGGTGTGATGCCGGTGGGGTCAGCGCATCACGCCGACGTGACCGAGGGAGTAGCGGCCGGGTTGGGGCCAGACGGCGACGCCGTGGGGTTCGCGGCCGACGGGGATGATGCGGACGGCACCGGTCTTGGTGTTGAACTCGTAGACGACGTTGTCGAAGCGGCCGCTGACCCAGAGTTGGGTGCCGTCGGCGGTGATGCCGCCCATGTCGGGGCTGCCACCGCCGGGGATGGGCCAGGTGGCGACGATGCGGTTGGTGGCGAAGTCGAGGACACTGACGCTGCCGGGGCCGTGGCCGGGTCCGACGTTTTGGGTGACGTTGCCGCGGTTGGCGACGTACATCTTGGTGGTGTCGCGGCTGATGATGAGGCCGTGGGCGCCGACGGCGGTGGGGATGAAGCCGGTTTGGGTGAAGGTGGTGCCGTCGACGGTCCAGAGTCCGCCGCGGTTGAGGTCGGCGACGTAGAAGGTCTTGCCGTCGGGTCCGATGCGGACGTCTTGGGGGACGGCGTCGGGGGCGAGTTGGAGGTAGCCGAGGACGAGGTGGTGGACGACGTCGACTTTGGCGAGGCCGCGTTGGAACTCGCAGGAGATGATGAGGTAGGTGCCGTCGATGGAGAAGTCGGCGTGGTTGTTGCCGGCGCAGTTGTCGAGGGGCAGTGACTGCTGGAGGGCGAAGGTGTGGGGGTCGCGGAAGTCGAGGCGTTTGCGTTGCTCGGCGACGACGATCACGGATTTGCCGTCGGGGGTGAAGTAGAGGTTGTAGGGGTTGTCGACGGCGATGGGCGCGCCGGGTTTGCCGGTCTTGGGGTCGACGGGGATGACGGAGCCGTCGGTGCGGTTGACGGCTTCGTTGGCGACCCAGAGGGTCTTGAGGTCATAGGACGGGACGACGTGTTGGGGGTCGATGCCGACCGGGTAGTGGTCGACGACTTGGAAGGTCTTGGGGTCGATGACGTAGACGTCGTTGGAGACCAGGTTCGGGACGTAGATGCGGTCGAGGGCGCCTTTGGTGGTGGGGCTGAAGTCGTGGGCGCGGGTCTGGCTGTAGAGGTTGGTGGGGTCCACGACTGGGGGCATGCCGGGGATGGTGTGGATGCGGGCCGGCGTGGCGGCGGGGTTCGAGGTCTGGTTGTGGGAGTTGACGTTGAGGTTGGAGGTCCCGCCGCTCCCGCAGGCGGCGAGGGTCACGGCGACCGCGACGGTGGTGAGGAGCGCGACCGTGGCGCCGCGGCGACGGCGGGAGGACCGGTGCGGCCGGGGT
>DATISY010000068.1:0-5851 GCA_035468285.1 Acidimicrobiia bacterium
CGCTCCGCCGCGGTCAGCCGGTCATTGACGCCGGCGGTGATCGCACCGACCTTCGCCGAGGCGAGATACCCGATCAGGTACTCGGGCCCGGGTGGCACCACGAGGGCCACGACGTCACCGGGCTCGACGCCACGCTCGTGGAACCCGACCGCCACCTCGTCCGAGACCCGGTCGACGTCCTCGAACGACAGCGCCCAGCCCTCCTCGGTGACGTACGCGGGCGCACCACCGAAGCGACGAGCAGCTTCGCGTAGGGTTGCGGCGAGCATGATCGGCTCTCGAGCGGGACCAGTTCCGACGACATGGACCCAACCGCTCCGAGGCAGCCGCGCGAGCGCCGAGAGAGGCCGGGGGTAAGTGCCCGCATCGTACAAGTCGTCGCCCCGTCGCGACACCGAAGCGAGCGCCGGGCTTCCCGCCCAGCAACGCGAGCTGCGGGCGCAAGGGCGGCGAACCCTGCGACGCCTCCTCGATGCCGGGCTGCGCGTCTTCGCCCGCCGCGGATACCACGCGGCGCGCGTCGACGACATCGTCCGGGCAGCCCGCACCTCGCACGGCACCTTCTACCTGTACTTCGCCAACAAGGAGGACCTGCTCCGAGCGTTGGCCGTCGACTGCGCCCACGAGCTCGGCGATCTCGCGGAGAGCATCGGCCCGATCGGACCCGACGGCGCAGGACGGGCCGAGCTCCGCGCCTTCCTCGAACGGTTCCTGGGTACCTACCGGCGCTACGGGCCGGTCATCCGGGCCTGGATGGAAGACCAGGTCGGGGACCGCGACGTCGACCGGCTCGGTGTCAAGGCGTTCACCGCGATTGGTGGGCGCCTCGCCGAGCGCATGCGCGACGCGCCGGTCACGCTCGAGAGCGAGCCGGCGGCGGTCGGCGCGCTCATGGCGATGCTCGAGCGCGTCAGCTACGGCGTCGCGTCCCGGCGGATCACGGCCGACGACACCACCCTGCTGGACACGCTGACCACGATCGTGCACCGAGGCTTCTTCGCCGCGACCGAACCCTGAGCGGGTCGCCGCCCCGGGTCACGCGACGCCGAGGATCACCGTCGCCGCCGACGAGAACCAGCCGCCCGTCCCGTTCACGCAGCACAGCTCGGCGCCTTCGACCTGGCGGTCGCCGGCCTCCCCCCGGAGCTGCCGGACGCCTTCAACGAGGAGGAACATGCCCCGCATCCCCGGGTGACACGCCGAGAGGCCGCCCCCGTCGGTGTTGGTCGGCAAGGCGCCGCCCACGCGCAGCCGCCCATCCTCCACGAACCCGCCACCGTCGCCCTTCGCGCAGAAGCCGAGCGCCTCGAGCGTCAAGAGCACCATCGGCGTGAAGGCGTCGTAGAGCTGACAGCAGTCGATGTCGGCCGGGGTGACCCCAGCCCGAGCGAAAGCCGTCTGCCCCGACCGTCGGGCGGGAGAATCAGTGAAGTCCGGCCACTCGCTCATCGTGGTGTGCGACGTGGCCTCACCGGTGCCGCGCACCCACACGGGACGCTTCGGCAGATCGCGGGCCCGGGCCTCGGAGGTCAACACGACGGCGCCCCCGCCGTCGCTGCGGATGCAGCAGTGCAGCTTCGTGAGCGGGTCGGCGATGAGCCGCGACGACTGGACGTCGTCGATCGTGATCACGTCCCGGTAGTACGCGTCGGGGTTGAGCGACGCGTTGTAGCGGGTCGACACGGCGATCTCGGCCAGCTGCTCGATCGTGGTGCCGAACTCGTGCATGTGGCGCCGTGCCGCCATGGCGTACTTGGCGATGAGCGTGTGACCGTACGGGACCTCGAACTGCGTGGGGCCCCGGGCGCCGAACGACAGGTTGGCGGTGCGGCGCCGCCGCTTGAGGTCGGCGCGGGTCGTAGACCCGTACGCGAGGACGACCACCTCGGCGTGCCCGGTCTGGATGGCCTCGACGGCGTGCTCGACCATGAACTCCCAGGTGCTCCCACCCACGCCGGTGCCGTCGACCCATGACGGCGGCCGGAGGCCGCAGTACTCGGCGACCTCGATGGGTTGCAGCAGCCCGAGACCCGAGGAGCCGAACCCGTCGACGTCGTCCTTCGAGAGCCCGGCGTCGGCGAGTGCCCGACTGACGGCCTGGAAGTGCAGCTCGTATGCGGAGTGGGTGTCGACGCGTCCGCAGTCCGAGAGGGCGGCCCCGACGATCGCGACCCGGGGGGAGGGCAGGCTCAGCGGACGCTCCGGTGGGGTCGGTGCCGATTCGACGGGTTGTCGTCGGGTGCGCCGCCGCTCAGCGGAGCCGCCACTCGATCCGCTTCCCGGATTCGAAGAGCTGCTGGCCCTCGGCGATCGATTCCTGATCGGTGCCCAGGCCGACGAACGCGTAGCCCAGCGCGACGGCCTGGCGGTTCGAGAGCTCTCGCGCCGCCCAGATGGCCCGGACGGTGCCTTGCACCGCGAGCTGGGGCTGCGCGGCGATGGCGTCCGCGGCCCACGCCGCGGTGTCGTGCAGGTCCGATCCGGGGACGATCTCGGAGACGAGGCCGATCTCGTGCGCCCGGCGAGCCGAGAGACGCTCGTAGTTCCCGAGGAGCGACAGCCGCATGATCTCCCCGAACGGCATCCGGTCGTGCATGTGGATCGGCTCGAACGCCGCGGTCATCCCGTAGGTGACGTGGGGGTCGAAGAACGTGGCGTGGTCCGCGGCGATGATGAACTCGACCTCGCCGAGCATGTAGAACGCGCCGCCGCAGGCCATGCCGTTGACGGCGGCGATCACCGGCTTCCAGAGGTCGGAGCTCTTCGGCCCGATGTTGTCGCCGGGGTCGTTGAAGTGGAACGGCGTCCCGCCGTGGGAACCGACGACGTTGGCGTCGGTCGTGTCGTCGGTGTCGCCTCCCATCTGCTCCATGCGGTCAATGCCGGTGCAGAACGCCTTCTCGCCGGCACCGGTGAGAACGACACAGCGCACGCTCTCGCGGAACCGCAACGCCCGCCAGCACTCGTGCAGCTCCCGCTGCATGAGTGAGTTGAACGCGTTGTGACGATCTGGCCGGTTCAGCGTGACCCAGGCCACGCCGTCACGCTCCTCGTACAGGAGCGTCTCGAACTCGGGGAACGAGCCCACGTCGCCCGGCTACTTCCGGCGTTGCGAGTCGATGCCGGGGTTCGTCGTCCGGAAGGCGTACCGGTTGAGGATGTGGCCGACCTGGGCGGGATCCCACTGGGTGGCGTTCCCCTCCTTGTCGGTGGAGAAGAACTCCTCACCCATCCGCCACGGCTCGTAGACACACAGGGAGTTGCCGACCATCCGCAGCACCTGGCCGCTGACGGGCCTGGACTCGGACGACGCCAGCCACACCACGGCGGGCGCCGAGTTACCCGGGTTCATGGCGTTGAACTCGGTGTAATCCTCCGGGTTCTTGACCTCGATGTCGGCCATGGCTTGGCCGACCATGCGGGTGAACCCGCCGGGGCCGATGCAGTTGGCCCGGACCCCGTAACGGGACAGCTCGAGGCTGGCGATGATCGTCATGGCGGCGATCCCGGCCTTGGCCGCGCCGTAGTTGATCTGGCTGGCCTGACCCTGCAGCCCGGCGCTGGAGACGGTGTTGATGATGGAGGCGTCGGGCTGGCGGCCCTCCTTCGATTCGGCGCGCCAGTGGGCCGAGGCGTGGTGCATCGTGTTCCAGGTCCCGTAGAGGTGCACCTTCAGGACGGTGTCGAAGTCCTCGGGGCTCATCGAGAACATCATCCGGTCCCGCAAGACCCCGGCGTTGTTGACGAGGATGTCGAGACGCCCGAAGCGCTCGAGCGCGGTCTCGATGATCCGCTGGGCCCCTGCGAAGTCGGCGACGCTGTCGTAGTTGGCGACGGCTTCACCGCCGCGGTCCTTGATCACGCCCACGACCTCGTCGGCGACCCGCTGGTCACCACTGCCTTCGCCGCTGACCGAGCCCCCGAGGTCGTTCACGACGACCTTGGCGCCGTGGTCGGCGAGCAGGACCGCCTCACCCCGACCGACCCCGTTGCCGGCGCCTGTGACGATCGCCACCTTGCCGTCGAGCATCCCCATTTGCGCGCCTTTCCTCCTCCGTTGAAAACTGACGCCGGCGTCACCGTATCGCGGTGGCCGACGCGCCAGTCAAAGCACGCGTGGCCGTCGACGAACACGAGCAGAGGAGCAACCCCCATGGCGGTCGACACGAGCATCATCGGCAAGCCGACTGGTGCCTACCGGGTACGCGTCGAGCGCGGCCCGGTCAGCTTCTTCGCCGCGGCGGTCCTCGACGACGACCCGGTCTACCGCGACCCGGAGGCGGCGAAGCAGGCCGGCTTCGATTCGATCCCGGCGCCCCCGACGTTCTCGTTCGCGATGCAGCACATGGGCCGGTGGGGCGAGGAGCAGCCTCCGGACCCGACGGCGGGTGTGAACCCTATGAACAAGATCATGGGGGAGCTCTTCGGGAAGGGCGCGCTGATCCTGCACGGCGAGCAGGAGTTCACCTACCACCGGCCGATTCAGGTCGGTGACGTCCTCGACGGGGAGGGCAAGATCCTCGACGTCTACGAGAAGGAGACGGATACCGCCGTCATGACGTTCGTCGTGGTCGAGACGACGTGGCGGGAGGAAGGATCGAACGCGCCGGTGCTCGTCGAGAAGTTCAACCTGATCGGGCGCACGAAGAAGAGCTGACCCGTCCGGGTCGCGAGCGAAAGGGGAGGGGAGGCGCATGGGTCGGTTGGAGGACCAGGTCGCGATCATCACCGGGGCTGGTCAGGGCATCGGCCTGGCGTACGCCGAGCGGTTCCTCCAGGAAGGCGCCAAGGTCGTCGTCGCGGAGATCAACGAGGAGCGGGCGTCGGGCGCGATGCGCTACCTCGAGGGCAAAGGTGATTCGGCCTTCGTCAAGACCGACATCTCGGACGAGCAGTCGGCGCTTGATTGCGCGACTCAGGCCATGGATCGGTTCGGGCGCATCGACGTCCTCATCAACAACGCGGCGCTGTACTACGACATCGACAACGAGCGCAACGACTACGAGTACCTGCAGAAGGTGTTCTCGGTGAACCTGCACGGCGCGTGGCTGATGGCCCGGGCCTGCGCACCGCAGATGGTGGAGCAGCGGCGGGGGAGGATCATCAACCAGTCGTCGGGCGCGGCGTACCTCTACAACATGGTGCCGGCGGGGGAGTTCCACGAGGTGAGCGGCTTCACCTACAGCCAGACGAAATGGGGCGTCATCGGCCTGACGAAGTTCCTCGCGGCGCAGCTCGGTCAGTACAACATCACCGTGAACTGCATCGCGCCGGGCGTGACCATGACGGAGGCGACCAAGAAGATCGTCCCGGAAGGCGTCATCGACATGCTGCCGATGATGAGCGCGATGAAGCGGACCTTGGAGGCGTCGGACCTGGCCGGGACGGCGGTGTTCTTCGCCAGCGACGACGCCGAGCTGGTCACCGGACAGGTGCTCTGCGTCGACGGCGGCTCCTGCATGCCGGCCTGATCGGCCTACTCGACGGCCCCGTCGTCCCGGAGTCGTTGCTGCTCGGCATGGGAGAGGCCCAGGACCTCGCCGAGCACCCAGTCGTTGTCCTGACCCAGTGTCGGCCCGGACCGCGTGTAGCCGCTCGGCGCGTCGGAGAGACGGAATCCGTTGCGCTCGTAGAGGCCTGGCCCCATGACCGGGTGGACCAGGGGCACGAAGTGGTCGCGGTGCGCCATCTGGGGATCGTCATGGGCGTCACCGAAGTCGGCGACGGGGACGGCCTCGATGCCGACGCCCTGGAGGAGATCGCTCACCTCGGATCGGGACCGGGCCGCGGTCCAGGTCGCGACGGCGGTCTCGACGTCGTCGACGCGGCGTTGGCGGCCGGGAAGCGTCGC
>DATISY010000069.1:0-41826 GCA_035468285.1 Acidimicrobiia bacterium
TCGCCGCGAGACCCGCGCCTCGGTCCCCGAGGTGCAGGACGAGGTCACCGAGCGCGGTGAACACGGGCTGGGCCCGCTCGAACGCGGCGGGGGGACCGCCGACCATGACGCACAGCGTCGCGGCCCGCGCGCCTTGGACACCGCCGCTGACCGGCGCGTCGAGGACCTCGACCCCGGGCGGCGCCTGCTCGGCGATCCGGTGGATCGTCGCCGGATGGACGGTGCTGTGGATGGCGACCACCGTGTCGGGGGCCGCGGTGGCGAACACGCCGTCGGGGCCAGTGACGGCATCGTCGGCCTGTGCGCCGTCGAGCACGGTCACGCAGACGACGTCGACGGCCGCGGCGGCCTCACCCGCCGAGCTGCAGGGTCGGGCGCCGAGCTCGGTCAGGGGTGCCAGCGCGTCGGGGCGCACGTCGAAGACCGTCAGCTCATGACCGGCGCGCACGAGGTTGCGGGCCATCGGTGCACCCATGTTCCCGAGACCGACGCACGCGACCCTCATCGTCGCTCCTCGACCGCGACCCGTCCGCGGGCCGCACCGCCCCCGGCCGGACCGGCTCCTGTCGGGCCACCTCGATTCCCGTTTACGATCGCCGGATCGTAGAGCCGGGCCGGATCGGCGGGCTCGGACCTCGACTCAGGAGGAGACAGGTGGCGTTCACACGGGCAGAGATCGAGGACGCGTTCCGGCATTTCCAGGAGGCCGCCGACCAGTCGGCCAAGACCGGCGACTGGCACGCCTGGGCCGAGTGCTTCACCGAGGATGCCGACTACTACGAGCACCACTACGGGAAGATGCACGGCCGCCAGGCCATCTACGAGTGGATCCAGTCGACGATGACCGACCCGTCGTTCTCGGACATGCGCAACTTCCCGATCGACTGGTACGTGATCGACGAGGAGCGCGGTTGGGTCCTGTGCTCGGTGTGGAACGAGATGGACGACCCCGGGGACGGCTCGCTGCATCGGGAGTACAACTGGACCATCCTGCACTACGCCGGTGACGGGCTCTTCTCCTACGAAGAGGACATGTACAACCCGATGGAGTTCGGGCGCATGGTCAGCGGGTGGCACGAGGTCAAGCGTCGCCTCGCCGAGGCCCCCCAAAACTAGAACGTGTTGCATTTTTAGGGCGCCGTCGGTACGATCCGGTCGCCCGCCACCACTGCCCCAGGGGGAACCGATGGAGTTCGGCATCTTCAACAGCCTCTTCACACCGCACCAGGCGTATGAGGACGAGGCCGACCAGTGGGCCGTCGAGACCCAGCGGCTCCGCAACGAGGTGGAGTGGACGAAGGCCGCGGACCGCAATGGGTTCAAGTACACGTGGGCCACCGAGCACCACTTCTTGACCGAGTACTCCCACCTCTCGTCGAACGAGGCGTTCCTCGGCTATCTCGCCGGTGTCACCGAGCGCATCCACCTTGGGAGCGGGATCTTCAACATCACTCCCCCGGTCGCGCACCCCGCCAAGGTGGCTGAGAAGGTCGCGATGCTCGATCACCTCTCGGGGGGCAGGTTCGAGTTCGGTGTGGGACGCGGCTCGTCGTCGACCGAGCAGCGAGGCTTCGGGATCAACGACCCCGAGGAGACCAAGGCGATGGTCGACGAGGTCCTCCCCGAGTTCAAGAAGATGTGGCGCGAGAACGACTACAGCTTCCAGGGCAAGTACTTCTCGTTGCCGCCCCGAAACGTGCTGCCGAAGCCGTTCAGCGACCCGCACCCGCCGATGTGGGTGGCCGCGGGGAACCCCAGCACGTTCGAGAAGGCGGCCCGCCTCGGGCTCGGGGTCCTGTGCTTCACGACCGGGTCGCCTGAGACCCTCAAGCCGCTCATCGAGGTCTACAAGAACACGATCGACAAGGCGGAGCCCGTCGGCGAGTACGTGAACAACAACGTGATGGTGACGAGCCAGATGCTGTGCCTCGAAGACGGCCAACGGGCGCGCGACATCGCCTGCAACATGCACGGCAGCTACCAGAACAGTCTCGTGTTCCACTACCTCGACACGTTCCCGAAGCCGCCGGGATTGCCGGACTGGCCCGATCTCATCCCCGAGCCGACACCGACGACGCTCGAGCAGGGCATCCAGGAGCGTCTGGTGATGATCGGCACTCCTGACGAGGTCACGCTGGCGGTGGCGGACTACGAGGCGGCCGGCGCCGACCAGGTCGTGTTCGGGATGCTGTCGACCACCATGCCCATCGAGGTCGCGATCGAGGCCGTCGAGACGTTCGGACGGCACGTCCTCCCCGAGTTCGACAGAGATCCCGTCCACTCGACGACGCGCCAGCGGGAGGCCTACGTCGCGCAACGGGGTCCGCTCGACAAGCGGTCCCTCGGCCGCGCGGTCGACAAAGTCCCAGCCGAGTAGCCGGTGGGTCAGCTCGAGGGGCGCGTCGCGCTCGTCACGGGCGCCAGCCGCGGGATCGGTGCCGGGATTGCCCAGCGCTTCGCCGCCGAGGGCGCTGCCGTGGCGGTCACGGCTCGCACCCTCGACACCGAGCCGGGCGCCCCGCTCGCGGGATCGTTGCGCGAGACCGTGGCCATCATCGAGGCCGCCGGCGGGCGGGCACTGGCGGTGCCGGCCGATCTTGCCGACCGTGACGACCGGGCGCGCGTCGTGCCCCAGGTGGTGTCCGAGCTCGGCCCCGTGGACGTCCTCGTCAATAACGCGGCCGCCGCGTTCTATCTCCCGACGTCGGAGATCCCGCTGCGCCGTCGCGCGCTCACCTTCGAGCTCAACGTGCACGCCCCGATCGACCTCGCCCAGGCCGTGCTGCCCGACATGCGAGCCCGACGGGCGGGCTGGATCGTGAACATCTCGAGCGCGACGTCCACCCCGCCGAAGGGGCCACCCTTCGATCCCGGCTTCAAGCTCGGGTTCACCAGCACGGTGTACGGAGCCTCGAAGGCCGCGCTGGAGCGGCTCACGGTCGGTCTCGCGGCCGAGGTCTACGCCGACGGGGTGGCTGTGAACAGCCTCGCTCCCGTGGCAGCCGTTCGCACACCGGGCGCCGACGCGCTGGTCGGAGACGTGATGGACGCCAACCCGCAGATCGTGGAGCCACTCGAGCTGTTCGTCGAGGCCGCGCTCGCCCTCGCCGACGCGGACCCCACGTCGTTGACCGGCCGGGTCTGCTATTCCCGTCCGCTCCTCGACGAGCTCGGTCGCGACTATCGCGAGCTCGACGGCTCGGCGCGCGTCGCCGCGTGACGGACCCCGCTGCCGCAGCGGGGGGATGCTCAGATCGTCCGGTCGAGCTGCCAGGCTCCGGCGTCGATGCGGAGCCGGTGACGCACCCCGGGCGCCGCGGGATCGCTGGTCTCGTAGCCGGCGTCGCCCTGCCACATCGCGGTGAGCCCGTCAGGACCCTTCGCGATCCGCGTCTCGTAGAAGAACGGGGTCCGCTGGCGGGCGTCGTCGAGGAGCTCGGCGACCGTCGAGAACTCGGCCAGGTGATGCAAGGTCATCCAGGTCGGGGGGGCGAGCTCGATCTCGAGGCTGTCCCGCTGCCGCAGGGCGTCGGCGGGACGCATCCACGCCGAGTCGTGGATCTCGCCGCCGTCGATGGTCACGTCGCCGGACGGCGCGGGCGCGATGAAGAACCAGGTCGAGAACCGCGTGGGGGCGATCGAGGGCGGCAGCCAGTGGGAGAACGGGACGAGCGATGCCCGGTCCACCTCGAGGCCGGCCTCCTCTCGCGCTTCCCGGACGGCGGCGCGCTGGGCTGCGTCGCTCTCGTCGGCGGCGTCGGTCCAGTCGCCGGGGTCGACCCGACCGCCCGGGAAGACCCACATCCCCCCGAAGGCGAGTTTCGAGTTCTTGTGCAGCATCAAGGTCTCGATGCCGTCCGCCCGGTCACGCACGAGCACGACCGTCGCCGCCGGGATCGGCGGGTACTCCGCGGGTTCGGTTGGCGTGGTCACGTCGGCTGGCGAGGTTCGAGCCCCGCGGCCCGGTAGGACGCGTCCATGACCCGCAGGTTGGCGACCGAGTCGGTCGGGTTCGTCGGGTATGGCGCTCCGTCGCGCACCGCGGCGACGAACGCACGCAGCTGGTACCAGTAGGTGTGTTCGCCCTTGACACGCTCCCGTCGCTTGGTCTCCGCGCCGGTGGCGGAATCGCGGGTCGTGACCACGACCCGATGGAAGTACTGCGGGCCGGTCAGGTTGAACACGGTCAACGTCCCGTGCTCGCCCTCGACGCGCGCACCGAGGCTCAGCAGCCGGCGCGACCAGAGCGCGCACTCGAAGGACCCCGCGCAACCGTCCGGGAACTGGAGGTCGGCTCGGAGCCAGCGGTCGACACCGGGACTGGCGCACTTGGCCCGGGCCGACACCACCTCGGGTTCCGCTCCGGCGAGGGTGCGGGCCTGGTGGATCGCGTAGCAGCCGACGTCCATCACCGCGCCGCCCGCGAGGTCGAGCTGGTAGCGGATGTCCTTGCGCATCGGGAGCGGGATGCACATCCGGGTCTCGACACGGCGCAGCGGCCCCAGCTCGCCTCGGATGATCTCGAGCAGCCGGTCGACGAGGGGGTGGTACCGGTAGTGGAACGCCTCCAAGACGACGAGCCCGGTGTCACGCGCCACCGCAGCGACCTGCTCGGCCTCCTCGGTGTTGGCCGTCAACGGTTTCTCGCACAGCACGGGCTTGCCGGCCCGCAGCGCGGCGATGGTCCAGCGGCCGTGCAGGCCGTTCGGGAGCGGGTTGTAGATCGCGTCGACGTCGGGATCGGCGATCAGCGCGTCGTAGGAGCTGTGGACGGTCGGGATCGTGTGCTTGCGTGCGAACTGCTCCGCCCGGGCGCGGTCGCGCGCCGCGACCGCGACGACTTCGACCTCCGGGATGCGGCCGGCCGGCTTGATGAGGGCCGCCGGGGTGATCCGAGCGGCTCCGAGTGTCCCGATGCGCAGTGGTTCCATCGCCCGGAGCCTATGGCCGGGCCCGTGGCGGGGCGAGGGAGCCGTGCGCGAGCATGCAGCCCCACTCGCTCTATCGGGGAGCCCGCGCGCGGTGCTGGACGGAATCCGGGTCGTCGATTGCTCGACCGAGATTGCCGGTCCGTACTGCACGAAGCTGCTCGCCGACGCCGGCGCCGACGTGATCAAGGTCGAGCCCCCCGGCGGTGATCCCCTGCGGTCGTGGGGCTCGGGAGCGCTGTTCGACTTCCTCAACACGTCGAAGCGCTCGGTGGTCGACGGGCCTGGTGACGCCTCCCCCGCCGAGCTCGGCGCGACCGCCGACGTGGTCATCGACAGCGGGCAGGTCAGCCTCGACGTGGCGTGGCTGCGCGACCGGAACCCGGGGCTGGTGGTTGCGTCGATCAGCCCGTTCGGGCTCGACGGACCGTGGGCCGGATGGGCCGCGACCGAGTTCACGCTGCAGGGCTGGTGCGGTTCGACCGGCGGGCGGGGGCTCCCCGAGGGGCCACCTCTGGCCGCGGGGGGTCGGATCGGTGAGTGGATGGCGGGGACGTACGCCGCGGTGGCCGTCGTGGCCGCGCTGCGCGCCGCGGCCCGGTCGGGGCACGGCGAGCACATCGACGTCGGGATCCTGGACTGCATGACGCTCACCATGAACACCTACACGTCGGTGTTCGCCGAGTTCCTCGGCTGGCCGCCGCTGCGTCGACCCACCCGGATGATCGAGATCCCCTCGATCGAGCCGACCGCCGACGGCTACGTGGCGTTCACGACCAACAGTGCGCAGCAGTTCGCGGACTTCCTCGTCCTCATCGGCCAGACCGACCAGCTCAAGGACCGCGAGCTCGCCACGGCCATCGGCCGGTTCAAGCGGCGTCACGAGATGATCGAGATGACCTCCCAGTACACGACCCGGCACACGACGGCGGCGATCCTGGAGGAGGCTGCGCTCCTGCGGATCCCGAGCGGCCCGGTCGGGAACGGCGCGACGGTGCCGGGCTTCGATCACTTCGTCGAGCGGAAGGTCTTCGTCGGAAGCCCGACCGGCCGGTTCGTGCAGCCGCGCGTCCCGTACCGGATCTCGGGAGTCGAGCCGCGGCCCTTCGGCCCACCACCCCGCCTCGGCGAGCACACCGGTGCTGCAGACTGGCGCTCGTCCGATCGCCCTCGGGTGGCTCGCGGCCATCCCGACGCGGCGCCGGCCCTCCCGCTCGACGGGATCCGCGTTGTCGACTGCACCGCATGGTGGGCCGGTCCCGCGGCGACGCACGCGTTGGCGTGCCTGGGCGCCGAGGTGATCAAGGTCGAGTCGGTGTCTCGGCCCGATCTGATGCGGTACACGAGCACCCGGCGGCCACCTGAGCCGCAATGGTGGGAGTGGGGCCCGCTGTACCACGGCGCCAACAACTCCAAGCGAGGGGTGACCCTCGACCTGACCCAAGATGCCGGCGTCGACCTGTTGCGGCGGCTCCTCACGACCGCCGACGTGCTGCTCGAGAACTTCACCCCGCGGGTCATGGAGCAGTTCGGGCTGGGCTGGGACGCCGTCCACAGGCTGAACTCGGCGTTGACCATGGTCCGGCTCCCGGCGTACGGGCTCGACGGCCCGTGGCGGGAGCGGACCGGGTTCGCCCAGACCATGGAGGCGATCACCGGGATGGCCTGGGTGACCGGCTGCCCGGACGGACCGCCGCTGCTCCCCCGCGGCGCGTGCGACCCACTGGCCGCGATGCACGCGGTGTTCGCCACGTTCCTCGCCCTCGACGAGCGCGAGCGCACCGGCGAAGGACGTCTCGTCGAGGCGACGATGATCGAAGCCGCGCTGAACATGGCCGCCGAGCAGGTCGTCGAGTACTCCGCGTGCGGTCGCCTGCTCGAGCGTGCCGCCAACCGCGGGCCCGGCGCCGCGCCCCAGGGCGTCTACCCCACGGCCGGTGACGAGGAGTGGCTTGCGCTGGCGATCGCCACCGACGGGCAGTGGGCCGCGCTGCGCGCCGAGCTCGGCGACCCGGCGTGGGCGGACGACCCGTCGCTGTCGAGCGACGCGGGGCGGCGGGCAGCCCACGACCGCCTCGACGACGAGCTGAGCCGCTGGTGCGCCGACCGTGACGCGCCCGCCACGGCCGAGCGGCTGGCGTCCATCGGGGTCCCCGCGGCCGTGGTCGTCGACGCCCGCGAGGTCGCCCACAATCCCCAGCTCAACCACCGCGGATTCTTCGAGGTCGAGGACCATCCTGTCACCGGCGCGCACCGCCTGCCCATGCTGCCGTTCCGGTTCCGGGGCCGCCCCGGCGGCTGGATGCGCGGCCCCGCGCCCACGCTGGGCCAGCACAACGCCGAGATCCTCGGGGGGCTGCTGGGCCTCAGCGCCGACGAGCTCGCCCTCCTCCGCGACGACCACGTCATCGGCGACCGGCCGCTCGGGGTCTGATGGCGGCGCCGGCGACCGACTGGGGGTGGGCGACCGAGCTCGACGACGTCCGTGGCGCCGTCGCGATCGCGGGCGTCGGTGAAGCCGACCATTCCAAGGCGTCGGGTCGCACCACCCGCGCCATCGTCGGCCAGGCCGTGGAGCGGGCCCTCGCTGACGCCGGCCTCGAACCCACCGACGTCGACGGGCTCATGTACATCCCTCTCCCCGAGCAGTTCGACGTCGCGGCGTTCCACGAGCACTTCGGGACCAGCCATGACATGTGGGAGTCACGTGCTGGTGGGGGGATGCGCTGGGCCGCGACGGCGCCGTACGACGCGGCGCGAGCGCTGCGGGACGGCGCGGCCCGCACGATCCTCAACACGTTCGGCGTGGCCTGGGCGACGCAGCGCTCCCAGATGGTCGGCGGTCCGGGTGAATCGCACGCCCAGGAGGGGTTCAAGCAGAACGTGGAGATCCCGTTCGGCTGGTTTCCCCAACCGGTCTATTTCGCGACCGTCGCCCGCCGGCACATGCACGACTTCGGCACCACCGAGGAGCAGCTTGGCGCGGTCGCGACCGCGTGTCGGCGGCACGCCAACCTGACACCGGGTGCGATCATGCACGACCGGCCCCTGACGATGGCGCAGTACCTGGCGTCACCCCCGATCGTGGCGCCCTTCCGGAAAGAGGACTGCTGTCTGATCTCCGACGGCGGTGCGGCGTACCTCATGACGACTCCCGAGCGGGCCCGCGATCTGCGCGCACCCCTCGTGGAGGTCGCCGGGGTCGGCCTCGGGAACTCCGTGGCCGGGACGCACTGGGCCGAGCAGCCCGCCTTCACGTCGACACCCCAGGTGTTCGCCGCGCCGGCCGCGTTCCGGATGGCGGGCATCGCGCCCGGGGACGTCGACGTGTACACCTGCTACGACCCCTTTACGATCCACACCGTCATGCAGATCGAGGACAGCGGCTTCTGTGAGAAGGGTGCCGGCGGAGCGTTCGTCGCCGGTGACACCCTGCACTACGACGCCGGGAAGCTGCCAACCAACACCCACGGTGGGCTGCTGTCCCACGCGTACGTGCTCGGTATCGCCCACGTCGTCGAGGTCGTCCGCCAGCTTCGCGCTGAGGCTGCCGCCCAGGTCCCCGACGCGACCGTCGGCGTGTACGGCGGGTACACCGGCCCGCAAGCCGCGACGCTCGTCCTCCGCCGGGGGTAGCGACGTCATGCGACCCGACTTCCCGCTGCCTGACACCACGTGGGAGCCGACACGTGAGTTCTGGAGCGGCGCGGCCCGCCACGAGGTGCGGATCCCGCGCTGCGAGCAGTGCGGACGGTGCTGCTGGTACCCGAGGGCGCAGTGCCGCTTTTGTGGCGGCAGGTCGTTCCGGTGGGACACGATGTCCGGGCGCGCCACGCTGTTCTCGTGGGTCGTGGTCACCCACGCGTTCCTGCCCCAGTTCGCCGACCTGGTCCCATTCGTCCCGGCGCTGGTGGCGCTCGACGACGACCCGGCGGTCCGCCTCGCCACCCGCATCGTCGACTGCGACGCGGCGGATCTCCGCTTCGACATGCCACTCGAGGTGACGTTCCGGCCGATCACCTTCGACGGCATCGACGGCGAGGTCACCGCCCCGATGTTCGCCCCCGCATGACGCCCGACGACACGTTCGTCGCGGTCGATCCTCGCTGGTGGCTCACGAACACCGGCGGGGTCGTCCTGACGGGCGTCCTCGCGGCCGCCACCGGACGGCCCGCGCTCCGGCGCCTGTTCGGCGCGGCTGTCGCCATTCATGTCGGCGAGGCGCTCTACAGCTACGGGGCGGCGCGACGCGCCGGCTTCACGACGAGCGCGCCCCGGTGGGCGCTTCAGACACTCGGCGTGGGCTTCCCCTCCGTGATCGCGCTCCGGGCGGCGCGGGACGCCGCGACTGCGTCCTGACCGGAAGCGGGTCGGCGTCCGGGCCCCTCAGCGGAGCTCGGGCCAGAGGGTGACCGCGGTCCCGCCGAGGAGCGCCGCCTGGTCCGCGTCGGGAAGCGCCGACGCGGCGAACCGCGCGTACTCGGCGAGCTCGGGGTATGGACGGTCGTGGGTCTGGCTGTAGTCCGAGCCCCACAGCAGACGCGACGCGCCGAAGCACGCGACAAGGTCGGAGACGAACTCCCGGACGTCCCCGTGCGCCCCAGCCGAATCGAGCGCGATCGTCGACACTTTGAGATGGACGGTCGGGAACGCGGCCAGCGCGGTCAACGATTCGGGGAGACCCGCCGAGCAGTCCGCGAAGCCGCAGTGGTCGAGGGCGAGCGGAACCGGCGGCAGGTGCGGGACGGCGTCGGCGAGCAACGGGAGGTGCTGCTCCAAGATGGTGACGACGACCGGGACGGGGCGGGCCGCGACGACGTCCCACACGGCGCGCGGCTCGGCGAGACCGCCGTCGTGGAGTGCGACCCAGCGCAGCCCGCGGGCGCCACCGTCGAGGAGCGCCTCGGCGTCGCTGGCGGGTGCCGATCCCCCGAGGTCAACGCACACCACGCTGGTGCACTGCTCGGGGTGCTCGCGGGCGGCGTCGAGGGTGTAGCGGTTGTCGAAGCGGTAGGCGCTGATGCCTTGGACGAGGACTGCGGCGTCGACGCCGGCGACGCCCATGAGGTCGAGGAGGCGCTCGACGGAGCACGGGTCCTGGCGGTACCAGGGGGCGGTGACACCACTGGGGTTGAGCGGGTACCGGTCCTCGTCCGGTGCGATGACGTGGACGTGCGTATCGACCTGGAACGGTCGGGCGTTCATGGCGACGTCGGCAGGCGGGTCACAGCTCCTCGCCGGGGTTGAGAAACCGGCGTCCCGCGGTCAGGCCGCCGTCAACCGTGAGGGCCTCGCCGTGGACGAACGACGCGTCGTCGGAGGCGAGGAACAGCGCCGCCGCGGCGACCTCCTCGGGGCGGCCGGCCCGCCCGAGGGTGTGCCATTCGACGAAGCGCGCTCGCACCGTCGCGAGCCCGGGGTCGTGGAGGATCTCGGTGAGCGGCGTGTCGATCAGCCCCGGGCAGAGGCAGTTCACGCGCACCCCCGACGGCCCGAAATCGGTGGCCATGTTGCGGGTGAGGAGCACGACACCGCCCTTGGAGACGTTGTAGGCGGTTTGGCCGGAGAAGCCGATCAGGCCTTCGATGCTGGCGAGGTTCACGATGCTGCCGGAGCGACGAACCGTCATCCGCCGGACCACGTGCTTGGAGACGAGCCAGGTGCCGGTCAGGTTGATGCCGAGGACCCGGTCCCACTCCTCGCGGTCCATCTCGTCGGCGGCGCCGATGCTCAGCACCCCGGCCGCGTTGACCAGCACGTCGATCTCGCCGAGCTGGTCGGTGACCGCGCTGACCGTGCGCTCGACCGCGGCCTCATCACGGACGTCGGCCGTCCACCACCCCACGGCGGCCGAGTCGGGCGGCTGGTCCTGGACGTCGAGACCGGCGACCGACGCGCCTTCAGCGCTGAAGCGCGCGACGCATGCCTTCCCGATGCCGGACGCGGCGCCGGTGACGAGGGCGGTCTTGCCGTCCAGGCGGTCACCCACGGGTTCGCTCCTTCGGGTTCATCGTCAGTCGGCGCTGGCGATCGACGGTGGCGCGTTGAGCAGCAGGTCGGTGCCCGGCTCGTCGTGGATCTCCTCGTCGAGGGGACGGAACCCGTCCCGGGTGAGCGCCACCCCGAGGGCGAGGACGCCGAGGATGAGGGCGGCGCCCAGCACGGTCTGGCGCAGCCCGATGATCGATGCCAGCTTGCCCTGGGCGAGCGCACCGAGCGGCACGCCGGCGAGCAGCCCCATCAGGTAGATGGACATGGCGCGTCCCCGGTGGGTCTCGTCGACCCGTCCCTGGATGGAGGTGTTGAGCGCGGTCGCGATCAGGAGGTACGCCGCACCCATCGTGAACATGCCGGTGAGCCCGACGGTGTAGGTGGGAGCGACAGCGAGGAGGGCCTGACCCCCGACGATGAGCGCGATGCCGGCGAGGGCAACGACCGAGCGGCGGGTCCGGTTGCCCCAGCCCCCGACGACGAGTGAACCGAGGATGGCGCCGCCACCGAACATCGCGACGAGGAGCCCGTACGCGCCCCGCCCGACCGAGAACTCCTTCGCGAACGCGGGGGCCAGCTGCACCACGGAGCTCGCGAAGAAGGACACGGCAGTGATCAAGACGACGGGGAACAGGATGGCCCGGCGCGCCCGCACGTACCGGAGCGCCTCACGGAAGTGGTCCCGGACCCGTCCGGCGTGCTCGTCGCGAGCGACGGCGCGGGGATGGATGGCGAGGAGCGCGACGAGCACGAGGACGTACGTCACCGCGTTGAGGAGGAAGCATGCGTCGGCACCCCAGGCCTGCAGCACCAGGCCGGCCAGCGCGGGACCGAAGGCGCGGGCACCGACGAACTGCATGGAGTTGAGCCGCACCGCGTCGAGGAGCTCGCTGGGGGGGACGAGCTGGGGCACGAACGACTGCCAGGCGGCGATGTTCACGCCCGTCGCCAACCCGGAGAAGAACAAGATGGTGATGATCACGCCCGGTGTGGCCAGACCGGCGATCCAGACACCCCAGAGCACGAAGGCCATCGCCATCAGGACCGTCTGGGTGACGAGCAGGATGCGCTTGCGCGAGTACCGGTCGGCGAGCGAGCCCGCGAGCGGCCCGATCATCAGGGCGGGGAAGAACGCCATGAAAGCGCCGACCCCGAGCCAGGTCGTGGAGTGGGTCAGCTGGAACAGCACGAACGGCACGGCGATGGTCTGCATCCAGGTACCCGAGTTGGAGACGAGCGCCGCGCCCCAGAACACCGCGTAGTCGCGGTTGCGCATGACCCCGAACGAGTGCCCGGGTGTGACGGTCACGGCGGTCACGGGCGGAACCCGTCCAGCATGCGGTCGAGGTCGCCCCGGCCGGCGGGCAGCGGCATCCAGGGGCCGTCGGCCATGACCGACGGCCAGTGGTCGCGTACCGACTCGAGGGTGAGCGGCCGGTCGCGCCACCCGTCGTTCACCGCGAGGGTCACCCGGCCGATGTAGCCACCGCCGACACTGAAGCATTCCCCGGTGACGGGGCAGTCCTCGTGGGCTAGCCACCCGACGAGGGGCGCGACCTCATCCATCGAGAGCCAGGCGTGCAGGGCCGGCGATTCTGGGATCGGCCCGAACCCCCCGGGCCGGGTCTTGGCGCACGGCGCGACGACGTTGACGGTGATGCCGTGCTCGGCGCCCTCGAGGGCCAGCGCGCGAGTGAGGCCGACAACGCCGAGCTTGGCGGCGGCGTACCCGGTCATGCCCGGGACGCCCCACAGCCCCGCCCCCGACGACAGGTTCACGACCCGCCCATACCCCGCGACCGTCATGACGGGCCACGCGGCCCGGGTGACGTTGAAGTGACCGCCGATCTGGGACGACAGCTCCTCGTCGAGGAGCCCGGGATCATATTCGGCGAACGGGGCCTGACGGACGACGCCCGCGTTGTTGATCACGACATCGAGGCGCCCGAACGCGTCGAGGGCGGTCTGGACGATCGCCGCGCCACCGTCGGGCGTGGCGACGCTGTCCGTGCTGACCACCGCGCGTCCACCCGCGGCTTCGATCTCGGCGACGACGGACACCGCGGGGTTCGTCGCCGGGACCGTCCCGGTGCCGTCCGTGTCGCTAATCGAGACGCCGAGATCGTTGACGACGACCGCGGCGCCACGCCCCGCGAGGAGGTGCGCGTATGTCCGTCCGAGATTCCGGCCCGCGCCGGTGATCACGGCCACGCGGTCGTCCCAACGAAGATCCATGCAGACCGGAACGTAACGCACCGCGACCGGGGCCGCCGCCGGGGCGACAGCGGCGCCGTGAGGTGCGAGGATCATGGTGTGACAACACAGCTACCGGTGACACCCCGATGAGCACATCCCGGCTGGTTCTCACCGACGCCAACCTGGTTGACGGCGAGCATCCAGCGAAGCCCGGTTCACACGTCGTGATCGACGGGCGCACGATCGGCGCTGTCGGGACGGGCCCGTTCGAGACGCGACCGGGTGACCGGGTCGTCGACTTGGCTGGTCGCACCGTGATGCCCGGGATGGTGACGTGCCACTTCCACTCCACCTATCACGAGCTCGGAGCTCAACCCGCTCCGTACGGGCTGGAGGCGCCGCCGCCGTACCAAGCGATCCGCGCCGCGAAGAACCTGGAGACGGCGTTGCAGTGCGGGTTCACGTCGGCGGTCAGCGCGGGGGCGCCGGGCGACGTCGACGCGTCGATGAAGCGCGCCATCAGCGACGGACTGATCCGCGGTCCCCGCTTCGTTCCGGGCAGCCGGGAGCTGTCCACGACGGGGCACGGCAACGACACCAACCCGTGGTACTGGGAGATGGCGGCCTGGGGCGCGGCGCGGATCTGTGACGGCGCCGAGGCGTTCCGCCACGCCGTCCGCGACGAGGTGAAACGGGGCGCCGAGATGATCAAGCTGTTCGTCACCGGTGGCCACGGCGTCCTCACCCCCAAGGACCGGCTCGAGATGACCCGGGAGGAGCTGACCGCCGCGGTCGACAGCGCCCACTCGCGGGGTGCACGGATCCGGGGTCACATCGTCAACAAGCCGGCGATCCTGCTGGCGGCCGAGGCCGGCATCGACGTCATCGACCACGGGGACGACCTCGACGACGAGTGCATCGCGGCCCTGGTCGAGACGGGCACGTTCCTCGCTCCGAGCGTCCTCTTCCCGAAGACGTTCCTGGAGGGGATGGGCTCGGGCCTCGGGTTCACCGACGCCATGCGCGCCGACCTCGACCACACCCTCGGGGTCCTGCCGCAGGCCAACGCGGCGGGCGTCAAGCTGGTCGTGGGCGACGACTACGGCGCGGTCGGCTTCGCGCACGGCCGGTACGCGGAGGAGCTCGAGGTGTACGTCCGCGACGCCGGGGTGCCGCCGCTCGAGGTCCTGCGGTGGGCGACGAAGCACGGTGCCGAGCTGATGGGTCGGGCGGACGAGCTGGGGACCGTCGCCGAAGGGAAGCTGGCCGACGTCCTCGTTGTGGACGGCGACCCGCTGGAGGACATCGCCGTCCTGCAGGACCGCGCCCGGCTCGTCGCGATCATCAAGGACGGGGTGCTCGAAAAGGACGAGCTGACACGGCTCGGATGAGCCGGCGAGGGCGCCTCGCTACGCGGGCGTCGGTGCCGACACGACGAAAGCCTTCCTGACCACGACCTTGACCAGCGGGACCGGCTCGTCGAGACCTTTGAGCTGAACCGCGCCCATCGATTCGGTGGCGGGCGGGTTGCTGAGGAGCCCCCGCATCACCTCGGTGAGGACGATCTCGCCTCGTCCGGCCTGACCGCAGAGCCGACTGGCCAGGTTCACGGTGTCGCCGACGATGTCGTACTGGCGGCGGCGGCCACCGCCGACGTGCGCCGCGACGACCTCGCCGCTGTTCATGCCGATCCCGAACTGGACGGGCGGGATGCCGAGTTCGGCGAGCTGCTCGTCGAGCTCGGGGGCCCGGCGCTGAATGTCCATGGCGCAGTCCAGCGAGACCTGAGGGTGGTCCACGACGGGAAGGGGCGCGCCGAACACCGCGAACACTTCGTCGCCGACGAACTTCAGGACCGTACCTCCCTTCTCGAGGATGATCTCGGTCACGAGCTCGTAGAACTGGTTGAGCATCGCCCGGACCTGCGCGGGCGTGAGCGTTGCGGACAGCGACGTGAATCCCCGCATGTCACAGAAGAACAGGCTCACGTCGAGCCGCTCCCCTTCGACTGCCGATTCGACGCGACGCGACTCTTCGAGCTGGCGAGCCACCGTCTCGGGTACGTACTGGGCGAACAGCGCGGACACGCGCCGACGATGCCGGGTCTCGGTCGCGTACCGGATGCCGAGTGAGGCCACGAACGCCACGATGATCGCGACGAGGGGATAGATGAGGTCCTCGATGTGGCCGGCGTCGAACCGGATGATCGCGAACCCGACGTAGAGGACCGCGATGACCGCGGTGATGCTGGCCGAGGCCCAGACCGCGAGCGACAGCACGGAGAAGGCGACGAGGAGGGTGAGGAGCGCGACCCACAAGTCGGTCTCCAGGTTGGTGACCGGCTTGAGGTACGACGCGCTGAGCATGGTGTTGAGCGCGTTGGCGTGGACGAACACGCCGGGGATCCCGACGCTCTTGTTGATCGGGACCAGCTTGTTGTCACCGAGGAGCGGGTCGGTCGCTCCGATGAAGACCGCCTTGCCTCGGATACGACTCGCCGGGACGCGCCCGTTGAGCACATCGATGGCGGAGACAAGCGACGCCTGACCGGGCGTGCCTCGGAGACCGTCGGCCCAGTTCAGCCGGAGCAGGTGGCGGCCCTCGGTCGAGATGAAGCGCCCGGCGGCCTGGACCCCGTTCGGGCGGATCGTCACCGGCCCGGTCTCGCCGGCCATCGTGCGGAGCGCGGCGAGGGAGAGCGATGGTGTCAGCTGCCCTCCGGGCTGCTCGACGACCAGCGGCAGGATCCGAGCGATCCCGTCGGCGGGGTCGGGGAGGATCTGGGCGTGGGCGATCCCCGACGCCGCGGTGACCAACGGCCCGTACGGCGCGACGACTTGCGTGAGCTTGTCGAGGGTCGGGTCCGACCCGGGCGCCAGCGTCCCCGTCTCGGCCAGCACGGTGGGTCGGCCTTGGAGCGCGGCCGCGAGCGCAGCGTCGTCGGCCGAGCCGTGGGGCGACGGGTTGCTGAACACGACGTCCCACACGATCGCCTTCGCGCCGGCCGCGGCGAGCTGGTCAGCGAGGTGGGCGTGGACGCTGCGAGGCCAGGGCGGCAACCCGAGGCCGGCTCGCTCGGACTTCTGGTCGATCCCGACGACGAGGACCTGAGGGTCTGTCTTCGCAGAGGGGAACAGCGCGTCGGACGCGCGCCGCTGGAACCCGGCGAACGCGCCCGCAGCGAGACCCGCCGCGGCGAGCCCGGTCACGATCGCCGCGACTGCGACCGCGATCGCGACCCGCCGCAGTACCCGTCGCCTCATCCGGCTGCCTCACCCACTCAACCCATCCAAGCGCATCACCGTCGCGGCTCGACGGCGCAACCCTAGTGAGTCCATCGACCAGGCGCGCTCGGGCCACCCGTGAGACCCGAGCGGGCGCACGCGCCCGTCGGGCATACGTGCATGCCTGGTCCATCAGGACCAGGGCGAGACGGGCCGGGCTGCCGGGGCGCTGGCCGCCTCGCCCGCGGAATGCGATACTGCGTGACCGTTCGGCGCGGCGCCGAACGCGGGTGTGGGGGCCGGGGGGCGCTGGGGCGGATGTGGTTGATCAGTCTCCGTGACCTCGAGTGGCGCCGGCGTCGCTTCGTCATCGCCGTCGTGGCAACCGGCCTCGTGTTCGGGATCACGCTGCTGTTGTCCGGGATGAGCTCGGGCTTCAGCAATGAGGTGGACCGGACGGTCGCGTCGTTTGGCGCGGACGGTTGGGTCGTCCCGAAGACCGCTTCGGGGCCGTTCACGACGTCAGCCGCGTTCCCGAGCTCGGTCGCGAACGACGTGGCGCAGATCTCGGGGGTACACGAGGCGTCCCCGATGGTCCTGACGCGCGTCACGGTCCCCGGGTCGGGCGGGACGCCGACCGACTTGGTCGTGTTCGGCACGGTCATTCATGGGGTAGGCCCGCGCGCCACTACGGGGCGCGATCCCCGTCGCTCAGGTGAGATCGTGACGGACACGAAGCTCGGAAGAGACGTCGGCCAGACCGTGACCATCGGCGGCAAGCGGTTCA
Organism: Acidimicrobiia bacterium; assembly: GCA_035468285.1. Lineage (GTDB taxonomy): Bacteria > Actinomycetota > Acidimicrobiia > IMCC26256 > PALSA-555 > PALSA-555. The sequence continues at coordinate 17,127 of DATISY010000069.1, forward strand.
CCGTCGTCGGCACTTCCGACGGCCGGACCGTGTTCGCTGGTGAGCCGACCGCGGTCATACCCATCCAGGATGCCCGGGCGATCTCGTTTGCCGATCAACCACTCGCGACGGCGGTCGTGACCCACGGAGCCCCGCAGGGTGCACCGGCCGGGTACCGGGTGCTCACCACCACCCAAGCGGCAGCCGACCTTCGACGTCCGCTCAAGAGCGCCACGGGCACGATCAGCTTCCTGAACGTGCTCCTGTGGATCATCGCCGCTGGGATCATCGGATCGATCGTGTACTTGACCGTGATCGAACGGACACGAGACTTCGCCGTGCTGAAGGCCACCGGGATCGCCAGCGGGGCACTGTTCCTGAGCCTGGCCATCGAAGCCGTGGTCATCGCCCTCGCCGCGGCGATCGTCGCGACCGTCATCGCGGTCGGCCTGCACTCGGCGCTCCCGATGCGGGTCGAGATCTCGACCACGAGTTACGGCGCGCTCGCCATCATCGCGGTCGTTGTCGGGATCCTCGCCAGTCTCGTCGGGCTGCGCCGGGCGATCGGGGTCGATCCCGCGTTGGCCTTCGGATGACGGACCAGCAGGTGGGCAGCACCGAGACGACCACGACGGATCCTGCTGTCGACGCGAGCGCCGCCCGGCTGGAGGTGCGCGACCTCACGATCGAGTACTCCAGTGGCGGCTACACGGTCCGCCCGATCGACAAGTTCCAGCTCGACGCGTCCGGCGGGGAGCTGGTGCTGCTCCTGGGGGCGAGCGGGTGCGGCAAGACGACCCTGCTGTCGGTGCTCGCAGGGATCCTGACACCGACCGCGGGGTCGGTGCGGGTCGGGGCCACCCAAGTCATCGGGCTGTCCGGCGCGGCCCTGACCGAGTACCGGCGCAAGCGGGTCGGGATCGTGTTCCAGGCGTTCAACCTGCTGCCGAGCCTCACCGCGTCGGAGAACGTCCAGATCCCGTTACGGGGGACAGGTGTCCATGCCCGAGTCGCGAGGGAACGGGCGCTGGCGCTCCTGGACCGGGTCGGCCTGGCAGAGCGCGTCGAGCACCGCCCGGGGGACCTGTCGGGAGGCCAACAGCAGCGCGTCGCGATCGCCCGGGCGCTCGCGCACGACCCGCCGGTCATCCTGGCCGACGAGCCGACCGCCCACCTCGACTACCTACAGGTCGACAGCGTGATCCGGTTGCTGCGCAGCCTCGCCGACGGCGGCCGGCTCGTCGTCGTCGCGACGCACGACGACCGGCTCGTCCCCCTCGCCGACCGGCTCGTCAACTTGACCCCGCGGCGCGAGACCGAGTCACGGCCGCCGGAGACGAGTGACCTCGCGGCCGGACAGGTTCTCTTCGAGCAGGGCGACGCCGGGGAGCTCGTCTACGTCGTCAACTCCGGGACCATCGACCTGGTCCGGACGCGCGAGGACGGCACGGAGGAGCTCCTCGTCACCGTCGCACCCAACGGGTACTTCGGTGAGCTCGCCCCGATGTTCGGCCTGCAGCGGGCCGCGACCGCCCGGGCGGGCTCGGCCGCGCAGGTGACCGGCTACACGATGCGGGACTTCCGGGCTCACCACTCGGGCAGCGTCGGGGACCTGCTCCGGGGTGCGGTGGACGCCACCGAAGGCGACGTCTGACACCTCACCGGCTGGGGGGGTCAGGTCAGGACCAAGTCCCGGTCGGGTTCCGTGACCCGGTAGAGCGCGGCCGAGTTCTCCCACAGGATGCGGCGACGCGTCGCGGGAGGTTGGCCGGCAAGGGCGGCGTCGATCTTCTCCCGGACGTTGCCGTACAGGCAGATGGGATGCGGGTAGTCGGTCTCGAACAGGATCCGGTCGTCGCCGATCGCGTCGATCACCCCCGCGACGGTGTGCTCCTCGAAGAACCAGCAGCCGAAGATCTGACGGCGGAAGTACTCGCTCGGTTTGAGCTCGAAGTAGGGCCGCTCGCGCCACACCTTCGCATCGTCGAAGGCGTAGTCAGCGGCTTCGAGGATGAACGGCAAGAAGCCGATCCCGCTCTCCACCGAGACGAACTGCAGCTCGGGGAAGCGGGCAAGCACGCCGGACATCAACAGGTCGGCGATCTGGATGCCGTTGTCGAGGAAGAGCGCCACGGACGTCGCGACATACGTGGCCCCCGCGCCGTGTGCCGCGACGCGCCCGGGCGCGAACCCTTTCGTGAAGTCGCCGCTGCCGATGTGGAACGACACCGGCAGCCCGGTCTCTTGCACCGCGGACCAGAACGGGTCCCAGTGGGGGTCTCCGAGGTACGGCAGGTCGTAGAGCTGCGGTTCACCGGTGAACAGCACCCCCCGGTGCCCGGCCGCGGCGCCCCGCTGCACCTCGGCGACCGCGGCATCGACATCCCAGAACGGCGTCGCCATGATCGGCAGCAGCCGCCGAGCGTCGGCGCTGCACCACTCGAGCAAGAAGTCGTTGTACGCCCGAACACAGGCCAGCATCAGCTCGGCGTCGTCGAGGCGGAGGAACTGCTGGTTCCCGAACCCGGCGACATTCGGGTAGAGGGCTTGGGCCCACACGCCGATCGAATCCAGGTACTCGAGGCGGGCGTCGGCTTGCCAGGCCGCCAACGGGACCTCGTCCATGTTGCGCGGCGCGCGAGGGAACGGCTCGGGCCAGCCCGCCACTGCGGTGTGCCCGACGGGGACGAGCGGCGTGGTGTCCGCCAGGTGCCACGTGTCGCGACCCGTCTCGGGGTCCCGAAGGAGGCGCGGGCCCTGGTCCCGGAGGCGGGCCGGCAGCCGAGACGTCCAGACATCCCCGGGCTCGGTCACATGGGCGTCGACGTCGATCACCCATTCGGGATCGGACACCGCGCTCCCCTCGAATCGGCTGGCCGGCCGCACGACCGGTGCTCCGACCGGCGACGGTACCCGGTCCCCATGACCTCGGCTAGAAACTCAGGAACCGATCGGAGGGGGAAGCGATGGCCGACATGCCTGAGGTCCGGGAGCTCGCAACCGGGTTGGAGTTCCCGGAGGGCCCGGTGGCGCAACCCGACGGCGGCACCCTCGTCGTCGAGATCGGGCGAGGCACCCTCAGTCGGGTCACGCCGACCGGGACGGTCGATGTCGTCGCCAAGCTCGGCGGTGGGCCCAACGGGGCGGCGATCGGCCCGGACGGGGCCTGCTACGTCGTCAACAACGGCGGGTTCTGCTGGAGCACCGTCGGTGATCTGCGCATCCCGTTGGACCTGGCGACCGGGACCAACGAGCCGCCCGACTTCACGGGTGGCTGGGTGGAGCGTGTCGACCTCACGACGGGCGACTCCCAGGTTCTCTACCGGGACTGCGACGGCCACGTGTTCCGCAGCCCCAACGACATCGTCTTCGACGAAGCGGGCGGCTTCTGGTTCACCGACCTGGGCAAGACCCGACCGCGCGACATGGACAAAGGCGGCCTGTACTACGCCAGCCCTGACGGGTCGTCGGTGCGGTGCGTCGCGTTCGGGACACTCGGCGCAAACGGGGTCGGTCTCTCCCCCACCGGCGACCGGGTCTACGTGGCTGAGAGCTTCACCGGCCGGTTGTGGGGTTGGGACCTCGCGGGTCCGGGCCAGGTGAAGCCGGGTGGCACCGGACCCGGTGGCGGCCACTGTCTCGTCGCGACCCGCGGGCACTTCGACTCGTTGGCAGTCGAGGAGGACGGCACCGTCGTGGTCGCCGCGATCGGACAGGGTCTGTGCGTGATCCGACCTGACTGGAGCCACGAGTACGTCCCGATGCCGGACGCCTTCACGACCAACATCTGCTTCACCGGTGCCGATCTTCGTACCGCGCTGGTCACGCTCTCGGGCGGGGGCCGCCTCATCGCGCTCGACTGGCCCCGCCCCGGACTGCGGCTCAACTACTCGTGACGTCCATCGCCGACTTCGTCCGGGCCCGTGCCCGCGACGGCAATCGGGCGGCGCTGCGCTTCGAGGACCAGACCTGGACCTGGTCGGAGTTCGTCGACGCCTCCGCGCAGCGTGCCGCGTATCTCGACGCAACCCTCGATCGCGACCTGCCTCCCCACGTGGGGGTGCTCCTCGACAATGTGCCGGAGTTCCCGATGTGGCTCAGTGCCGCCGCGCTGGCCGGGGACGCGATCGTCGGTATCAATCCCACCCGCCGGGGACGGGAGCTCGAGCGGGACATCCGTCACGCCGACTGCCAGCTCATCGTGACCGAGGCCCGTCACCTCGACCTGCTCGCCGGCTTGGACCTGGGCGCCGCCGGGGATCGGGTCATGGTCGTCGAGGACGCCGACGACGCCCTCGCTGCGTTCCGGGGGGCGCCACCCCTGGAGCGGCCCGTCGACGAGCGGGGCATCTACCTCCTCCTCTTCACATCGGGGACCAGCGGCGCGCCGAAGGCGTGCATCCTCTCCCAGGGACGCCTCGCCCAGATGAGCGGGCGACTGAGCGAGATGATGGCCTTCTCCCCCGACGACGTCATGTATCAGGTCATGCCGCTGTTCCACTCGAACGCGATCATCACAGGGTTCGCGCCCTGGCTGATCAGCGGCGCGACGTGCGCGCTGCGGCGCCGCTTCTCGGCGTCAGGGTTCCTTCCTGACGTGCGTCGGTACGGCGCGACCTACTTCAACTACGTCGGGAAGCCGTTGTCGTACATCCTGGCGACACCCGGGGACGTCGATGACGCTCGGAACACGCTGACCCGGGTGTTCGGCAACGAGGCCGCCGATCTGGACATCGAGCGGTTCTCTCGTCGTTTCGCGGTGCCGGTCATCGACGGATACGGGTCGACCGAAGGTGGTGCGAACGTGAACCGCACCCCCGACACCCCGAAGGGGGCGCTGGGGGTCGCCCCCGAGGGGACCGTCATCCTGGACCCCGAGACCGGTGAGGAGTGCGTCCGCGCCCAGTTTGACGAGCACGGGCACCTCCTCAACCCCGAGGAGGCCATCGGCGAGATCGTGAACAAGAACGGCGCGGCCGGCTTCGAGGGGTACTACAAGAACGATGAAGCGAACGCGGAGCGTGTGCGGTCCGGCTACTACTGGACCGGCGATCTCGGCTACCGAGACGGACAGGACTTCTTCTACTTCGCCGGTCGAGACTTCGAGTGGTTACGAGTCGACGGCGAGAACTTCGCCGCTGCCCCGGTGGAACGGATCCTCGCCCGTCATCCTGACGTGGTCCTCGCCGTCGTGTTCGCGGTCCCTGACGAGGACGTCGGCGACCAGGTCATGACCGCGCTCCAGCTGCGGCCCGGGGCCACGTTCGACGCGGACACGTTCGACGAGTTCCTCGCCGAGCAGCCCGACCTCGGCACCAAGTGGTCGCCCCGCTATGTCCGGATCACCGAGACGCTCCCGATGACCGAGACGCAGAAGGTGCTGAAGCGGGTGCTGCGGAGGGACCGGTGGGAGGTCCCCGACCCCATCTACTGGCGAGCCCGCAAGGGGGACCGCCTCGAGCTCATGACCTCGGCCGACCGGACGGAGCTCGACGCCCGGTTCGCCGCCCGCGACCGCCTCGATCTGCTCACGCGCGCCTGAGGTCTCGTCGCCGGGCAGAGCGGGGGTTAGGTTCGACGAGGCCGCTTGACATAGGAGCAAGCCGTGAGCCAAGAACCATCGAACGCGCTGCTGGCCGGGCGCGTCGCCATCGTGACCGGCGCCGGGCGGGGCATCGGCCGGGCGGAGGCGACACGACTGGCGGCGTACGGCGCCCGCGTCGTCGTGAACGATCTCGGGGTCGCAACCGACGGGGCCGAGACGGGCGAGACCCCCGCCGAGGAGGTGGTCGCCGAGATCACCGACCAGGGCGGGCAGGCCATCACCGACCGGCATGACATCTCGACCCCCGCCGGCGGGGCCGGCGTGGTCGAGCGGGCGTTGGACACCTGGGGGCGACTCGACATCGTCGTGAACAACGCGGGGATCGGCCGGCCGCGCATGGTCTTCAATCTCGAGGACCGGGAATGGGACGATGTGATCCGGGTGCATCTGCGCGGGACGTTCTCGGTGAGCGGGCCTGCGTGTCGCTGGTGGCGCTCCGAATCCAAAGCGGGCCGGGGCGGCACCGGCCGACTGGTGAACACGGCAACCGGCCTGCTGCTCTATGGCGGCGCGGGGCAGTCGAACTACGTCGCGGCGAAGGCGGGCGTGCTCGCGTTCACCGAGGCGGTAGCGACCGAGATGGCTCCGTACGGCGTGACCGTCAACGCGATCATGCCGTCCGCGCGCACCCGGCTCGCCGCGATCGGGTGGCGGATCCGGCGCAGCGCCGACGTGTCCGACGACCAGTTCGACCCGACCGATCCCATCCATGTCGCGGAAGCGGTCTGCTACCTGGCGTCCCCCGCAGCGGGGTGGCTGAGCGGCCAGTGCTTCCAAGTTCGGGGGGGCACCGTCGAGCACATCCGGACCTGGGAGGTGCGCGACCAGCTGGACCGCCACGACCGGGGCTGGACAGCCCCGGACCTCGCCGAGGAGGTCCCCCGCCTGTTCGGGGCGGGCCCCAAGCGCTCCGACCCGCCTCCCGCGGCGTGGAGGGACGAGTATCACGCGCGGGGCACCGCAGCGACGGCCCCACGGCGAGAGGAGGCGTGATGGAGGTCCGGGAGATCCTGGAGCAGGCCCGCGACGCAGTCACGGTGCGGCGGGTGTACGGCAAACCCATCGAACGGGGCGACGTGACGGTGATCCCGGCCGCAGCCGTGCAGGGCGGCGGCGGCGGGACGGGGAACGCCACCAACGGCGGGGGTGGAGACCCGGGATCCGGGTCCGGGGTGGGATGGGGCTTGCGCGCCCGCCCGGTCGGCGCGTATGTCGTGCGCGACGGGAAGGTTCGCTGGCAGCCCGCGCTCGACCTCAACCGCGTCATCGTCGGCGGTCAGGTGGTTGCCGTCGTCGCGCTCGTCACCCTGCGGACCTGGTTGAAGTCCCGCCGCTGAGCCCGCCGGCGGCCAGCCGGCCGCCCGCCTAGTGTGCGCGGGTGCGAGACTGGCCTGTCTTCGACGCCGATTCGCATTTCATGGAGCCCGCGGATGTGTGGCGCGAGCGTCTCAGCCCCGAACTGCGTGACCGGGCTCCGTTCGGCTCCGACGACCGGGGAGCACTGTTCGTCGACCGAGATCGACGCTTCCCCACGGTCCGGTGGCGCAGCCGGGCCGGGGGGCTCGCCACGCTGAACCGGGAATGGGACGAGACCTACGCCCGGTACTCGTCGCGCGGATGGGACCCCGAGGCGTACGTCTTGGCGATGGACGACCAAGGAATCGACCGCATGGCCCTCTACCCCAGCCGAGGCCTCATGCAGGTCGCGGCGTGGGGGCTCGACCCGGCGCTCGCGGCCGCGATCGTGACCGCGTACAACGACTGGGCCGCGGATTTCACGGCCGCCGTCCCCGATCGGCTCTTCCCGGTGGGTCAGCTCGACCTGCGCGACGCCGACCGCGCCATCGCCGAGGCACGCCGCTGCGTCGAACAGCACGGCTTCCACGGCTTCTTCGTGCTCCCCGAACCGCCGCTGCCGGGCGTGACCCTCGAACGGCCGTACTACGACCGGCTGTGGTCGGCGCTCGAGGAGCTCGACGTCGCGTTGGCGTTGCACAACGTGGCAGGGACCGGCTTGGGTCAGCTCGGCGCGGACCGGTTCGGCGAGTGGGCCCTGCCCCGCATCGCCGCCGCGTTTCCCCTCGAGGCGCAGCTCACCCTGTTCTCGTTCCTCGTCGGTGGGATCTGCGACCGGCATCCGGGTCTGCGGATCGTGGTCCTCGAATCAGGAGCGGGGTGGCTGCCGTTCTGGCTGTGGTGGCTCGACGAGCTGTACGAACGCTACGTGGGCCTGGACTGTGACCCGTTGTCGGCACCACCGAGTGAGCTGTTCCGCCGGCAGTGCTTCGTGTCGGCCGAGATCGAGGAACCCGGGCTGCGGGCCGTGATCGACACGCTCGGCGTCGCCTGTGTCGTCACCGCGTCCGACTTCCCGCACCCTGAGGGGTCGTTCCCGAACGGCATCCGGGACTTCGTCGCCCGCGCCGATCTGGGCGACGCCGAGAAGCGGTCCATCCTCTGGGACAACCCGCGTCGACTGTACGGGGTGAGCTGACTAGCCGAACAGCACCGGCAGGCCTCGTGGGGCCCGGAACATCAACCCGGTGATGTGCGGATCCTCGGCTCCGGGGTCGAGCCGAACGTCGGGAAGTCGGTCCAGGACCGCATTGATGACGACCGTGGTCTCCATACGGGCCAGGTGCATCCCGAGGCACATGTGCGGGCCGAACGCGAACGCCATGTGCTGCTTGGGCTCGCGGGTGAAGTCGAACTGGTCGGGGTCGTCCCACCGGGACGGGTCTCGGTTCGCGCCCCCGAGACAGACGCTGATCGGTGCCCCTGCCGGGATCGTGATGCCATCGACGACGACGTCACGGGTCGCGGTGCGCCCGATCCCGGTCAGCGGCGGCTCCCACCGGAGCCCTTCCTCGATCGCCGCTGGCATCAGGGACCGGTCGGCGCGGAGCCGATCGAGCTGGTCCGGGTTCGAGAGCAACCCGAACATGAGGTTGCTCGAGGACCGGTAGGTCGTCTCGGCGCCCGCCGGCAGGAGAAGGCGCAGGAACGCGATGATCTCCTCGTCGGTGAGCTGCTGGCCGTCGAGCTCCGCCTGGACGAGGACGCTGATGAGATCCTCACGGGGATCCGCGCGCCGCTGCGAGATCACCCCCGCGAAGAAGTCGTACAGCCACTGCGACGCGACCAGGCCACGGTCGATCTCGACCGCGATGCTGATGAGCTCGACGGCCCGGCGGTGAAACGCCGGGAGCTCTTCGGCGGGGAGACCGAGCATCCCCGCGATGACATGCACCGGGAACGGCCAGAAGAGCTGACGGACCAGGTCGGCTTCGCCCTGGTCCGCGAACTCGTCGATGAGCCCGTGGACGATCGGGCCCACGAGGTCGCTCTCCCAGCGCTCCATCGCCTTGCGGGTGAACGCCTGCTGAATCAGCGAGCGGTACCGATGATGCTCCGGCTCGTCCATCTCGAGGATCGAGTGGCCCATCACGAGCCCCATGCTGTCGGCGTACGCCGACGAGGAGAACGCCTCCCCGTCCTTCAAGACGGCTTGGACGGCCTCGAACGACAACGGCGTGTAGGTACCCTCCGGGTCCGCCAGCATCGGGTCGACAGACTGGTCCCACTCGAAGCGGGACGCGACGGCGCCGGCCTGCACCGGGCACTCCGCCCGCAGCTCGTGGAACACGGGGTACGGATCACGCACCGACCCCGCACCGGTCGATTGGTCGAACACCGCGAACGGGTCGTACTCCTCGTCGTGGACGTCGGATCGAACATCGCTCATGGCTGGAACTCCGTCCCTCCCCCGGGGTCATCGGCGCCGGGCCGCTCAACCGTCAGCCTGCCACGTCGGACCCCGCCCCATGTGCGAGCCTTCGGCCATGCCCGCATACCCGAGCCTGTTCCAGCCCCTGACCGTCGGCCCCGTCCGCCTCCGCAACCGGCTGATCTTCGGCGCCCACTTCACGATGTTCACCGAGCCGAACCCTGTCTGGGGCGAGCCCGGCTTCTTCGGGCGGCGGTACGGCCGCTACCTCGCGGACCGGGCTCGGGGCGGCGTCGCGGCGGTGATCGCAGGTGAGACTGCGGTGGCCCCTAACACCGCCTACAAGATGCCCAACAACGCCAACGGCTGGGATCCCGACTGCATCCCCCACTACGTCGCCCTCACCGACCAGGTCCATGAGCACGAGGCACTCGCCTTCATCCAGCTGACGCACAGCGGCGCCATGATGCTCGGAAACTGGTCCAAGCAGGTCGCGGTCGCCCCCTCCGCCGTCCCGGACTACTTCGAGACACCCAAGCCGATGGACCGAGACGACATCCGCGAGATGATCCGCTACCACGCCATCTGTGCCCGCAACGCCGTCGCGGGCGGGTTCGACGGAATCGAGGTCCAGAGCGCACACGGGTACCTCCTGCACCAGTTCCTGTCACCCAAGTTCAACGAGCGCACCGACGAGTACGGCGGCAGCCTGGAGAATCGGATGCGCTTCGGGGTCGAGGTGCTCACCGCGGTCCGGGAGGCAGCCGGTGCGGGCGTCGCCGTCGGGGTGCGGCTGGCCGGCGACGACGAGCAGCATCACGGTCCTGGGCTCACGGCTGAAGACGCCGCAGAGGTCGCCGCCCGTTTCGAGTCGCTCGGTCTCGTCGACTTCGTGAACGTGAGCGTCGGGATCGGCGGCGTCGGGATGGTCCGGACGAACTACGCGCCGCACGGGTTCGGGGTCTATGCCGCACAGGCGGTGAAGAAGGCCGTGCCGGACACCCCGGTGTTCACGGTGCATCGGATCGTGACCCCCGAGGAGGCCGACGGGATCGTCGCGCGCGGGGACGCGGACGCGGTCACCCTCGTCCGGGCGTTGATCGCCGATCCCGAGTGGGTGACCAAAGCGCGCGACGGGCAGGCCGACACGATTCGCAAATGCACCGGGATCAACCAGTCGTGCTACGGGAACCTGCTGCAGTCGATGCCGATCAACTGCGTCCAGAACCCCGCGGTCGGACGCGAGGACGACCTCGGGCTCGGCACGTTGACCACTGCCCCGATCTCGAAACGGGTCGTCGTGGTGGGGGGCGGGCCGGCCGGCCTCGAAGCGGCGTGGGTCGCCGCCGCCCGCGGCCATCAGGTCACGTTGCTCGAGCAGCGCGCTGAGCTCGGCGGTGCCATCCGGTGGGCGCAACGGTTGCCGGGCCGCTCCGAGATCGCCGACCTGGCCGACTGGCGAATCGGCGAGTGCGCACGGCGAGGCGTCGAGCTCCGCACCGGCACGCCCGCCACCGCCGCGTCCGTCGTCGCCCTCGAACCCGACGCGGTCATCGTCGCTACCGGCGGCCACGCGACGAAGGAGGGCCGCTCGGCTTACCATCCCATGCCCGTCCCCGGCTCCGACGCTGACTGGGTCCTCGACCATGTCGAGGCGCTCCGCCGCGCCGTGGAAGACCCCGACTCGCTCGGGTCACGGGTCGTCGTCCTCGACGTCGTCGGTCACGTCCAAGGTGTGGGGCTCGCCGAGCTGATCGCGTCACAAGGGCGCGACACGACGCTGGTGTGCCCACTCCCTGTCCTCCTCGCTTGCGACGGCGAGACGCAGGCCGCGATCCTGCCCCGAGCAGTGCAGGCCGGTGTGAGCTGGCGGCCAAGCACCGCCCTCATCGGTATCGGCGACCGGGGGATCACGCTCGTCGACGTCTTGTCCCGTCGCATGGAGACCCTCGATGAGGTCGACACCGTCGCCATCTGCACGAACGGGGTCCCGGACGACACGCTGTTCCATGCGCTCGACGGGCAGGTGGCCGAGCTCGTCCGCGTCGGCGACGCGGTGGCCGTGCGGCCCGTGGACCGCGCCGTCTACGACGGTCATCAAGCGGCCCGAGCGCTGTAGCCCCGCTCCCCGAACCGGTAGACGTCAGCTCCGGTCCAACGAGACGCTCCGTGACGGGAGCCGCACGCGCCCGGATTCCTGCGACGTCGGCCCGCCCCCCGGAAGCCCCAACCCGGCGCGGCTACTTGGACCGCGTGGGGATCGGACCAACGGCGGGCAGGAGCGGTCCCGCGGGCAGCTCGGCGGCGATCGCCGCCGCGGCCCGCCGCGCGCCGCCGCTCAGCGGCTCGGGACATTCGAGGGCCTTGACCGGCTCGGCGCAGAAGTGCAGACCACCGTCGGCAGCCATCCGTACCGTGACCTCGCCCTGTCGGTCGCATCCATCCTCGCCCCCGACGACGCACGGCATCCGCCACTGGTACTGGCCGCCGGCGTCCCGCACGAACACACCGGCGTCGAGGACCGTGACATCAGCCGGATAGCGCCGAGCCATCGCCTGGTACTGCGCCACCGTCGGGTCGGGTCCGGTGGTGCCCGCTTTCGCGACCGCCGGCACCAGGTACACGTGCACACCCGCGTGGCGCCACACCGCAAGAGCTTCATCGACCTGGGTCACCCACGGCTCGTCCTGGCCGCACGTGGTCAAGGCCACCGGCAGCGCGAACAGGATGGCGGCGGCCGGGCGGGTCGACGGGCTCGCCACCTGCTGGCGGACATGCGGGAGCTCATCGCACACTGCGGCCGCCGGGAACCACGCGTCGATCACCCGGATCCCGCGCCGGGCCAGCAACGACGCCAGGCACGGCCTGATCTCCTGCGAGACCGAATTGCCGACCAGCTGGACCCGCGTTGTGGCCGTCCTCCTCGTCGTGGTCGTCGTCGTCGAGGCCGCGGGAGCGGGGGCATCACATCGGGGTGTCGCGCCGTACTGGGCCGCGACCACGCGCGCCGTGGTCGAGGGCCGGGCAACACGTGCGGGCTGCAGCGAGGAGAACGCCAACGCCGGGATGAGCAGCACGGCGACGACCGCGGTGACGAGCGCTGCGGGGACGATCCCCGTGTTCGAGACGGGCAGCCTTCCCAAGAGGCCCTTGCGGATCGGCTGCTCGACGAGGACGTAGCTGATGACCGACGCGACGAGCGTCATCGCGCTGCGCACCCCGAAGAGCGCCGGGCCGTCGAGGCCGGTGGTCTGGGGCGTGAGCCACACCGTTGCCGGCCAGTGCCAGAGGTAGACGCCGTAGGAGATGAGCCCCAACTGGACGAGGGGCCACGTCTCGAGCAGCCCGCGGAGTGGATTCCATCCCGGCTGCACCGCGGCCATCAGCACCACGACGACCGCCAGTGCGATCGCGCCGTAGCCGCCGTAATAGAGCCAGACCGCGTTCGTCGGAACGACCGCCATCGTCACGACCAGGCCCGCGGCGACGGCGGTGCCGATGAGCACGGCGATGACTCGCATCGCGCGACGCGAGACCAGCGGGCTCCCCGCCGTCAGGGCCCCGAACGCCGCACCGGCGAGCAGGATGAAGGCACGCGTGTCGGTCCCGTAGTAGACCCGGTTGAAGTCGCGGCTCGAGCCGAACAGCGTCACCATGCGTGCGAACGACGCGAGGCCGAGCGTCACGCAGACGACGACGAGCACGCGGCGAAAGACCCGGCGGGCCCGCCCCGGTCGCCGGGCGTGGCGAAGCACGACGTAACCGACCAGGCCGACGATGAGGGGCCACGCCAGGTAGAACTGCTCTTCGATCGCCAGCGACCACATGTGCCGCAACGGGCTCGGTGTCTGGTTCACGAAGTTCTGGATGTACGTCTGGCCGGACGAGATGAAGTGCCAGTTCGCGATATAGCCGACCGCGGCCAAGGCGTCGTTGGCGACGTTGTGCGCCTGTACATGGTTGTGGAGCAACAAGGCCCATACCCCGATGGCCGCGAGCACCAAGAAGAGGGCTGGGAGGAGGCGGCGAGCCCGCCGCCTCCAGAAAGCGGGTAACGAGACCCGTCGGGTCCCTTCGAGCTCGTTGACCAGCAAGCTTGTGATCAGGAAGCCGCTGAGGACGAAGAAGACATCGACCCCGAGGAACCCGCCCGGCGCGACACCCGGTGCGAAGTGGTACAGCACGACGGCGAGCACGGCGACGCCGCGCAGCCCGTCCAGCGCCCGGAAGTGCGCCATTCGTCGGGCACCCCGGGCATCGTGCGCGACGGCGCCTGCGGGAGCCGGATCCGGTTCGGGGGGCGCCGGCCAGTCCATGGCCTCCAACGTGTCGTCGGGAGGTGTCACCACGGACCGATGACCAGCGGAGATCATCGTCTCACGCCCGCTGGTAGCGCTCGGCGGCGCCATAGCCCTGTCCCCTCGCACGGGCCCGACGGAACGTCGACGGCCACCGTGGGAGGAACCTATCGCGCCGTCCGGCGGTCACGGTTCCGACACTGCCCGAGATCGAATGCCCCGACACGTCGGCGGCGTCGGGGCCCGTCCCGGTCGGCGATCGGCGGGTTACCTCCTGACGTCCGTCAGCGCCGCTTCGCTGCTCCACGCGCGCGGGATGGCCAGGGGGTCGAGCTGGAACGAGCGACGCGGTGGTCGTCCGCCCGGCCGCTCGCTCCGTCACGTCGGGTGCGCCGTGGGACCCGGGACCGGCGCGTGGTCGTGAGCCGCGGCTAGAGGGGCGACCAGCGTGTCGTCGGCGAGCGGACCCAGTCGAGCACCTCGCGGCGTGTCATCGGGCCGTTGCGACGCCATGGCGATCCGAGCGCGCCGTCGGCGCGTAGGTGGGCAGCCTGGCCTTGGGCGGCCGTCACCGGATCGGTGGCGAAGGCGCAGCGCAGGGCGGCGGGGTCGAGTCCGAAGAGCCGGGCCGCGTTGAGGCCGAGCACGTTGCGCTTCACGTCGTCGGTGAGCGCGGGGTACCCGTACCGGGCCTGGTACTCGGCGGTGATCTCGAAGGCACGGAACGCCATGAGCTGCGCCTGCGGGGACCCGTACCAGATCGCATCGGTCCCCCAGAGGACGCGGCCGGTCCCGACACGCTGCAGGAGCTTGCCGACGGCGTGGGCCGCCTGGTCGGGGTCGGTGATGAGCTGGCGCCAGACGGTGCCGAGGTCGACCCAGACATTGCTGTCCGCGGGGACTTGGTGCCGGTCGAGTGCTTGCACGAGCGTGTCGATGCCTCGCGCGGCGCCCGGGTCGTAGGGCCCTTCGCGATGGTTCGGATCCCACGCTCCGTGGAAGACCACGAACTGCATGTCCGGGAACTGCCGTGACACTGCGACGAGGTCATCGGGGCCGTTGTGCGCCGCGTCGAAGCGGATCAACGGAAGTCCCTTGTGCGCGGTGAAGACCTTCACGCCGAGGTCGTGCGCCCGTTGGATGACCGGAAGGCCCACGGTGGGGTCCGCCAGGGAGAACCCTTGACCGTTGGGTCCCCACGCGGTGTACACCTTGAACCCGGCGACGTGGCCGGTGGCTGCGTTCATCGCCATGTCGTCGAGCCGGGCGTGGAGGTCGCCGAAGTTCGGGGCGATCACGTTGTGGACGAGGAGCCGAGGCGCGCCGCCGGGTGCGAGTTGTGTGACCGCGGTCTGGGTGTTGACGGCCTCGGGGAAGGGAACGGGGGCGTCAGCCGGGCCCGAGTTGGGGACGTCGGAGAGCAGCGCCACGGTCGTGTCGCTGGCGAGGAAGATGTCGTGGAGGTACGTGGCCCGGTTGACGCACTCGAGCCGGTCGGCGGCGAGGCACTCCGGCGGGAGCATCCCCAGCACGAGCTCCACGGTGTCAGGCGCCTGTTGTCGCCAGGGGCCAGTCGGGATGACGTGATGGGTGTGGACGTCGAACACGAATTCGCCTTGACTGCCCAGCGCATGGTCGCACGCCGGGAGGTCCGTCGAAGGCGGCACCCGGAAGTGTCCGCCGGGTCGCGCCGTGCCGCGGGCGGATTGGCTCGAGGAGCATGCAGCGAGGTTGAACACCGCCAGCGTCACCGCCATGGCGCCGGTCGTTTCGAGGAACCGGCGCCGGTCCATCCGCGAGCGGCGCGCGATGTGGTCGGACTGGGCGAGGATGGCCCGGTGCATGGCCCGGTCGTTCGCACTGGGGAGCGAGGGGAGGAACTCGCCGTTCGAGACCGGCCCGGGCACGACGGGCAGCACCGGCGGGCGGTCGGGTTCCTGGCGTTCCCATGAACGCGGCGGCGTCACCCACCGAACGGTAGGGCTTCGTGTCGGCGCTCGCTGCCCTCCTCTGGCGGCCTGTCGGGCTCGGTGGCTGAGCCCCGGTCAGGTCAGACGTGCGCGGCGCCGGCGACGGTAATGGCCTGGCCGCTCACGAAGCTGGCGGCGTCGCTGGCGAGGAAGACGATCACGGCCGCGGTCTCGCCGGGGCGCTGCATGCGCCCGAGCGGGATGGTGGCGTGCACCCAGTCGTCGAGGCCGCCGGCGCGGCGAGCGACGCCGTGCTCCAGCCCGGGGTTGCCGCCCCCTTGCTCGGGTGAGACACCCAGCGGACAGACCGCGTTCGCGCGGATCCCGTACGGGGCGACCTCGGTGGCGAGCGCCTCGGTGAGGCGGATGACGCCGCCTCGCGCCGCGGAGAAGGCGCCGAACCCAGCTTCGCCGGCGATCCCGGCAGACGACGAGAGGCTGACGATCGCGCCCCCATCGCCTTGCTCGATCATGCGACGGGCGCAGGCTCGGGCCCCGAGCCAGACCGCGGTGAGGTTCGCGTCGAGGGTGGCGTGCCAGGAGGCCGGCTCGAGACCGACGAGCGAGCCGTTGCCGAGATTCGGGCCGGTCCCGCCGGAGAGGTTGCAGCACACGTCGAGGCGCCCGAACGCGTCGATTGTGGCCGCGACGGACTCCTCGACCGCGGCGGCGTCGGTGAGATCGACGGGGATCGCGAGCGCCCGCCGCCCCTCGGCGACGACCGCGGCGGCCGTGGCGTCGAGCGCGTCGCGGCTGACCCGGTACGACTCCTCTGCCGTGGGGGTGTCGGTGACGACATCGATGCAGGCCACGTCGGCGCCACGGCGGGCGAGCTCAACCGCGGTGGCGCGCCCGATCCCTGGTCGCCGGGCCGCCCCGGCGACCCAGGCGACCCGGCCGGTGAAGTCGGTCACGCTTCTCCGAGGCGGTCGAGGACAGCGGCGAGGTCCCGTTCACCGTCTCGCGTCTGGCCGCCGCCCGCGAGGAATGCGTCCATGCGTCGGCGGGTCTCGGCGTGACCGAGCGTGGTTTGGAACGCTTGACCCTCGAGCGCCAGGCCCGGGATCGGGTCGGGGAGCGCCGCGTCGATCGCCCGCTTCGCCTCCTCGACCGCGTGGGAAGGCATCGTGGCGATCCGGCCCGCGAGGGCACGCACATCGTCGTCGATCACGGCCGCGTCGACGACCCGGTTGACGTAGCCGATCGAGGCCGCTTCGGTGCCGGTGACGTCGCCGCAGCCGAGCACGATCTCGAGGGCTCGGGCGCGCCCGACCAGGCGCGTGAGCCGCTGGGTGCCGCCCGCGCCGGGGATGATGCCCAGCGCCACCTCCGGCTGGGCCAGGCGAGCCTCCGGGGTCGCGAACCGGAGGTCGCAGGCCAGCGCGATCTCCGAGCCGCCCCCGCGTGCGATCCCGCGGATGAGCGCGATGGAGACCTTGGGCATGATGCGGAACCGCTCGAAGAGCTGGTTGATCGGTGCCGGGCCGTCCTCGGCGCCGAGCGCGTCGGTCGGCAGGTCGCGGATCATCTCGACGTCGGCGTGGGCGATGAAGTACTCCGGGTCGGCGCTGGTGAGGACGAGGACACGAGCCTCGGGATCCGTCTCGAAGGCGCTGATGAGCGTGACGAGGTCGTGTGTCAGGACCGTGTCCCAGAGGTTCATCGGCGGATGGTCGATCGTCGCCCACGCGACGCCGGCGGCGAGGTCGACGCGGGTGCACTGGAGCGCGT
This sequence comes from Acidimicrobiia bacterium, assembly GCA_035468285.1. Lineage (GTDB taxonomy): Bacteria > Actinomycetota > Acidimicrobiia > IMCC26256 > PALSA-555 > PALSA-555. The sequence continues at coordinate 34,437 of DATISY010000069.1, forward strand.
CGTACGACATCAGTCGGGCATGGGTGGGTCCCATTGGACGCCGTTGATGTGGCTGCCGCCGTCAGCGAAGATCGTGTTTCCGGTGACGTAGTCACTGTCTTCGCTCGCGAGGAAGAGGGCGACGCCGCCGATGTCGTGCTCAGGGTCACCCATGCGACCCAGCGGGTTCTGTTTCAGCATCTCCTGCGCGTTTTCGGGGGCCGCTTCGGCGAAGGCCACGTACGCCGGTGATGCCGCGGCAGGGGCGATGGCGTTGACCAGGATGTTGTGCCGTGCCCATTCGCGAGCTGCGGTGCGGGTGATGGCCCGGATGGCCTCCTTCGCCGCGTTGTAGTCCGCGCTGTACATGTGGGCGTTGACACCGTTCAAAGAGACGAAGTTGATCACCCGTCCCCAGCGTTGCGCCTTGAAGTAGGGGAACACCGCTTGCATGGCTTGGTAGGTGTGCAGCGGACCGCCGCGGAAGGCGAGGTCGAGGTCGGTGTCCGGCTTGCGTTCCAGACGGTCGGGGTGACCGGCGGCGTAGGCGTTGTTGACGAGGATGTCGACCCGGCCGAAGTGCTCGAGGGCGGCGTCGACCATCGCCGTCAGCTGCGAGCGGTCGAGCACGTCGGTGGGCACGAACCGGGCTGCGGCACCGAGGTCGTGCAGTTCCTGTTCCACCGCGGCTCCGGTGTCGGGGTTGCGCTCGGCGACCACCACTGCGGCACCTTCCGTGGCGAAGCGACGAGCGACCCCACGTCCGATGCCCTGGCCGGCGCCGGTGATGATCGCCACCCGCCCCTCGACCCGTCCCATGGTTCTCCCTGCGTCCTCGTGACGGCGGGCGGAGGGTATCCCGGGGTGCGCGGTGACGGGAAACGACGCCGGTGTCGATTCCGCCGAGCTCACGCAGCGGCTACGTGCAGGGCGCGACCTTGGGGGCCGGCGACCCGAACTGGCTCTGGTTCTCGATCGGTGGTGCGGTCGCCCCTCCGAGAGCGGTCGTCGGGGGCGTCTCGGTTGACGGGAGCGTGGACGCGGTCCCGAGCGTGGTGGGCGTCGAGGTCGGCAGGCTGCTCGACGGCGGGGAGGTGGTCGGCGACGGGGAAATAGTCGGCGACGGGGAAATAGTCGGCGACGGGGACGGGATGGAGGGGGACCCGGTGGCGCCGAGGCCCGACGGCTTCGACGCCCCGTCCGTCATGATCGCGACGTTGTCGGGAACGACGGTGCCACCGAGGCGGGCGAGCACCGCGTCGGCGTCGGGCTCCCGCAGATAGAGCACGCTCTGGCCGTCCTGGCTGGGACCGTCCGTCCTCACCGGAAGGGTCGCGAACTGAACGTGGCCAGTGTCGTTCGGGTTCACGGTCCGAAAGGCGTCGACAAGGGTCAGGATGTCGTCCTTGGACAATTCCTTGTCGACCGTGAGGTTCTGCAGCACCTTGTTGAGGATCTGGTTGCCGACGAGAGGGTCGCGCAGGCTCTTCTGCACTGCGATCCCAGCGAGCTGCTTGATGAACTGCTGCTGGCGGGCGATGCGGTCGAGGTCAGGCACCGCGTCGGCGGGCATCCACCGCCGTTTCGTCGCGCTGTAGTACTGCAGATCCCGGGAACGTACGTAGGCGAGCGCGTCGGCGCCGGTCAGGCTCTTGCATCCCGCTGACGGGCTGTAGAGCCCGGTCAGGTCGTCACGCGCCTGGTACGGGATGTACACGGGAACGGTGCCGATGGCGTTGACGACACCCTGGAAGCTCTGGAAGTCAACCCGGATGAAGTGGTTGATGCTGATGTTGTAATCGGCCTTGAGGGTGTCGATGACTTTCTGGGGACCGTCGTTGTAGGCGGAGTTGATCTTGGAGTGACCCTGGCCGGGGACGTCTACCCACATGTCCCGCGGGAAGGAGACCACGAGGGTCTTGTGATGATCGGGGTCGACTCGGACCACCATCATCGTGTCGGAGCGTTGCCCCCCGTTGGATTGGTCCGTCCCGAAGGAATGTTGCTCGCTCGGGTTCCCGTTGGTGAACGCCCGGGAGTCCGAACCGACGAGGAGGAAGTTCAGCGGCCCGCTCGAGGCGACGGCGGTGTGCAGCCCGACCCGGGACACGGAGTTGAGCTTCACATCGATCACGTAGTTCACCGCGACGACGGCGCCGACCATCAGAACTGCGGCTACGACCAGCGCGATCGCGAAGCGGCCGGCGACGATCCGCCCCACCCCGCGTCGACCAGGCAAGCAAGCTCCCAGGGGTCGTCACGGCAGCCGAGCGGCGCCGCGTGACATCGGGGCACGACACTACTGCCGGGCTGTGCGAGATCCCGGCCGGGTTCCGGATGCCCCAGGATGGGCCGAGTCCACGTCCCGAGCGGCGATCGGGCAGAGCGGTGATGCAGCCCCGATCGGTACGCTCCGCCGCATGGCCGACGATCGCCCCGTGGAGGACCAGGTTCGCTCCGAGCACCGCGAGGGGGTGGCGTGGATCGTCCTCAACCGCCCCGAGGCTGGCAACGCGCTCACGCCCGATCAGCGCAACCGGATCATCGAGCTGCTCGATGACGCGAACGCCGACGTCGCGATACGAGCTGTGGTGCTGACCGCGGCCGGCGAGCGGGCGTTCTGCACCGGTGCCGATCTCCGGATCGACCGTCCCCCGACGCACGACCTCCCCGAGGGGGCGCCGGATCGTCCCGTGCTGACGGTCGACCGGACGTGCCTCGGCGCGCAGCGGCTGATCGCCGCGCTGCAAGACTGCGACAAGCCCATCGTCTGCGCGGTCAACGGCACGGCGGCCGGCATCGGGGCCCATCTGGCGTTCGCCTGCGACCTTGTGCTCGCCGCCGATCATGCACGGTTCATCGAGGTGTTCGTACGCCGGGGCATCATCCCCGACGGGGGTGGCGCGTACCTGCTCACCCGGCTCGTCGGGCCCCAGCGAGCTAAGGAGCTGATCTTCTTTGGCGACGATCTTCCCGCAACGGAGGCCGCCCGGCTCGGCTTGGTGAACCGGGTCGTGCCGGGAGCCGAGCTCGCCGACGTGGCGCGCGAGTGGGCAGGGCGTCTGGCCGCCGGACCCACACCGGCGATCGCGCTCTCGAAGCGGCTCATCAACCGGGCCCTCGACATCGACCGCGTCGCCGCGTTCGCCGACGAGCGGTGGGCTCAGGAGATCGCGATGGCCAGCCACGACGCCGGCGAGGGCCTGGCGAGCTTCGCGGAGCGGCGTGCTCCGGTGTTCCGGGGTTGGTGACCGTGCGCGACCGCGTGGTCGCCGCGGCCGACGCGGCCATGGGTGACGCCCGGGAGGACCTGGGCGACCTCGTTCGGATCCCGAGCATCAGCGCCGACCCGGCCCGTGGGGGTGATGTGCAGCGCAGCGCCGACGCGACGGCTGCGCTCCTGGAGCGGAGCGGATTGGACCACGTCCGGCAGGCGACGGCAGACGGCTGTCCCCCGGCGGTGATCGGCGAGTGGCACCACGCCGGGGAGGCGCCGACGGTGCTGCTGTACGCGCATCACGACGTTCAGCCGACGGGGTACGTGGACCGTTGGTCCAGTGATCCGTTCGATCCGGTTGAGCGCGACGGCCGCCTGTTCGGGCGTGGGAGCGCCGACGACAAGGCAGGCGCGGTCGCGCACGCCACTGCCGTGCGCGCCTGGCTGGACACGGCTGGCGCGCTCCCCTGCAACGTGACGGTGTTCATCGAGGGCGAGGAGGAGGTCGGCTCGCCGAACCTTGCCGCCTTCCTCGCCCGCTACCAGGATGAGCTCGCCGCGGACGTGCTGGTGCTCGCCGACGCCGGGAACTGGAGCGTCGGCACGCCGGGCCTGACGTGCTCGCTGCGGGGTCTGGCCGGCGGAGACCTGCGGCTGCGGGCGTTGAGCGGCCCGGTGCACAGCGGCATGGCGGGGGGTGTGGTGCCGGATCCCACGGTGGCGCTGGCGACGATCCTCGCGTCGATGGTCGACGAGCACGGTGACGTGGCGATCGACGGCTTCTGGGACGACGTGCGATCCCCGACGGAGGCCGAGCGGGCCGACCTCGCGGCGCTGGACACGCCCGTAGATCGTGTGCTGGCGACCTACGGGGCGAGACCCGGGGTCGCGGCGGCGGGCGACCCGTCCCGGTCGGTGTGGGAGCGACTGTGGTGGCGGCCGGCGTTGACCGTCATCGGGTTCGACAGCCATCCGATCGATGGGTCATCGAACCAGATCGTGGCGGAGGCGGCGGCGCGGGTGAGTGTCCGGCTCGCGCCCAGCCAGGATCCGGAGCGGGCGCTCGACCGGTTGCGCGCCCACATCGCCGGCCGGATCCCTTGGGGGCTCGAGTGGTCCTTCGTGCCGGACTGGGGTGCCCCCGGTTGGGCGTGCGACCCGAGCGGGTGGGCCTTCGACGCGGCCCGGGACGCGCTGACCGCGGGGTTCGGGCGGCCCCCGGTGGTGATGGGGGTCGGCGGGTCGATCCCGTTCGTGGCGCCGTTCGCGGCGGCCTTCGGTGGCATCCCGGCGCTGCTGCTCGGTCCAGCCGACCCGACGAGCCGGATCCACGGCGAGGACGAGAGTCTTCATCTCGGGGACTGGCGGAACTTGGTGGTCAGCGAGGCGATCCTGCTCGCGGAGCTGGCCGAGCGCCGTCCCTGATCCGAGCGGTCAGGCGACCGCGGCACGCTTCTTCCGGAAGTGCGGAATGACGTGCTCGCCCCATTGGCGGATCGTCTCCATGCAGACCGCTTGTGGGACCGTGCCCATCTGGATGAGGCACATGATCTCGTCGGCGCCGGCATCCTCGAGGCGTTCGGCGTAGGCGATGGCGTCGCGCCAGTCGCCGTAGGCGTGCTCGACGACGTTGAAGGTCGCGCCGGTGTTCGGGCCGACGGGGATCTTCGCTTCATGGAGGTGGGCGTACATGCGCTCCTTGGCGCGTCCGATCTCTTCGACCTGGTCGCCGTTCTCGTCGCCGGCCGTCGGAGGGGGGCCGCCGCCGTACCAGTGGGCGATCGCCTCGGCGAAGAACCGCTGGCCGCGGGCGCCGATCTGCAGGGCGGCGTCGGCGTCATCGAGGACGGTGGTCGGGCACAGCGCGGCGAAGTGGTCGTTGACCTCGGTTGACACGAATCGCTTCCTCGAACGGGTTGCGATGGTGTCGTCGTAGCGCTGATGCAGGGCGGCGACGTCGTCAGGTCCGGAGAAGCCGAGGACGAGCGCGCCGATGCCGTACTCGGCGGCGAGGGCCACGGTGTCGTTCTTCGTGCAGGCCAGGAACAGCGGCGGGTGAGGCAGCTGGACGGGCCGTGGCAGGATCGGGTGCTCGGAGACTTGGAGCAGCTCCCCGTGCCACTCGAAGAGGTGGTCGCCGTCCCCGCGCCACATCGACCCGATCATGCGGAGCGCCTCTTCGACCTCGAGGTACGTGCGGGCCGGGTCGACACCCATCGCCGACATCTCCTGCAGCGTCGCGCCGCGGCCGGCGCCGAGGTCGAGACGACCGTTGGAGAGCACGTCGAGCATGGCGGCGCGCTCCGCGACTCGGATGGGATGGTTGTAATGGAACGGCATGCAGACCACGCCGTGGCCGACCCGGATCCGCTCGGTGCGCGCCGCGACCCAGGTGAGAAACACCTCGGGGGCGCTCATGTGTGCGTACCAGCGGAGGCAGTGGTGCTCGACGGCCCAGACGCGATCGAAGCCCATCGCCTCGGCGTAGACCGCCTGCTCGACGCAGTCGCGCACCACCTGGCGCTCGTGGGCCAACGACGTGTCGGCCATCTGCGCCTCGAAGATCATCGAGAACTGCACGCGCTCCCTTTCGTCGCGGTCCCGGCCTCAGCCCCCGGGCGCGAGCCTGATCGGGCCGGCGAGCGTTGCGGCGCCTGCCCAGTACATATGACTAATCGTCATATATCAAGGTCCGCATGGCCGAAAAGGTGTCGCGAGCGCGGGTCATGGCGGAGCACGAGCCGGCGCGGACCTCTCCCGCGCCGGTGGAGCGCTGGGGCGAGCGGTGCTGGGCCGGAGCGCGACACGGCCGACGCCGTGCTGGCCGGCCTGGGCCGCGTCGCGGCGGAGGGCGCTACTGGCCGCCCGTCGCGGTGACGCCGCCGTCGACGACCACCGCCGCCCCGTGCAGGTAGCTGCTCTCGTTCGACAGCAAGAAGCGCACGACCCGGGCGATCTCGTCGGCCTCACCAAGCCGGCCGAGCGGCACGCGTCTCTCGAACGCGGCCCGGGCCTCGGTCGTCTGGATGGTGGGTGCGAGCATCGGCGTGTCGATATACCCGGGGCATACCGCGTTGACACGGATGCCGTCGGGTCCGAGTCGGTGAGCGAACGACCGGGTCAGCCCGATCATGCCGTGCTTCGCTGCCGTGTAGGAGGGGATGAACCCGTGGCCGACGAGGCCCTCGATCGAGGAGATCCCGACGATCGCCGCGCCGGGCCCGGCCCCGCGGAGCTCGGGGAATACGGCGCGGGTCACGAAGGCGTACGCGCGCAGGTGGGTGGCGAGCACCCCGTCCCACGTGTCGGCGTCGATGACGTCGTCGAGTGCGCCGCGGACGATGCCGGCAGCATGGACGAGACCACCGATGCTGCCGAGCGCGGCGACGGTGAAGGCGACCGCGTCGGTGACGGCCGCGTCGTCGACGACGTCGACGGGCACCGCGGTGGCCTGGGCCCCGTGGTCGTCGCGGAGGCGGGTGGCGACTTGCTCGGCCCGGGCCGCGTCGAGGTCCCAGATGGCGACGGGACGATTGACGGCTGCGAGGGCGGCGGCGCAGGCCGCGCCGATGCCGGAGGCGCCGCCGGTGATGACGGCGGGGGTGGAGGGGTCGCCGAGGGGGCTGGTCACGCCGCGCCGAGGAGGAGCGCGCTGGTCGGCACCATGGTTCCTGCGGTGACGAGGACGTGTTCGACGTCGGGAGGCTGGTTGGCCGACGTGCCCCGGATGAGGCGCACCCCTTCGGCGATGCCGTTCATCCCGTGGATGTACGCCTCGCCGAGCTGCCCACCGTTGGTGTTGATCGGCAGCCGACCTCCGAGCTCGATGTTGCCGTCCCGGATGAAGTCCTTCGCTTCCCCACGGGCGCAGAACCCGAACTCCTCGAGTTGGGGCAGCGCGAGGGGGGTGAAGTGGTCGTAGATGATCGCGGCCTGGATGTCGGCCGGTCCGAGGCCGCTGGTGTTCCAGAGCTGGCGCGCCACGAGACCCATCTCGGGAAGCCCGGTGATCGAGTCCCGGTAGTAGCTGGTCATCATGTCCTGGTTCTCACCCGCGCCTTGCGCCGCGGCGTGCACGATCACCGCCGGCTGGGCGAGGTCGCCGGCCCGTTCGGGTGTGGTCACCACGAGGGCCTGAGCGCCATCGCTCTCTTGGCAGCAGTCGAGGAGATGCAACGGTTCGACGATCCAGCG
>DATISY010000070.1:0-3742 GCA_035468285.1 Acidimicrobiia bacterium
GACGCGCTGTTCATCACACCGGGCCGAGGCACCGAGCACCGGTCCCGCTGACCCGACCGGCGCTCCCGGTTCGCGCTGGAGTGCCGGTACATCCCGGTGCTCCACTCCCTCGACTCGCGCCGATACGTCGGCATGGTGCGAAACGACGACGACCCTCCCGGCACGCCCTGGGTCCGCCGCCACCGGCCCCCGACGTCGTCCGAGCCGGCTGACCCGCCGCCAACGCCGCTCAGGCCGAGTGGGCCGCGATCTGGCCGCGGGCGACCGCGTCACGCAGCGCGGCGTGGTCCCGGACCGTCTGCTCGGCGTAGCGGACCCCGAACTGCGTCACCGCCCGGTCGAAGCGGTCCCCCTTCCCCAGGTACCCGGCGATCTGGGGTGCGCTGCCCGCCCGGGCGTGCGCCCGAGCCAGGGTCCAGCCACACAGCTTGAGGTAGTCGCGGAACGCCGAGCGGCTCATCGTGGCGAAATCAGCGGAGGCCTTCATGTCGCGGAGCTGACGGACGTAGAAGTCGGCGTCGTCGGCCTCGGCCCACCCGAGGAAGATGTCGCTCTCGGCCTGCATGATCCGCTGGCCGGTGACCACCCGCCGACCCTGGCGCTTGACGGGCTTCGTCGCCCAGAACGGCGCGAGGACCGAGGGGTCCGCCTCCTTGATCTGCAGGAACAGCGGCTCACCCATGTCGCTGACCAGGAGCGCGACGAAACAGCGGGTCCCGACGCTGCCGACACCCACCACCTTCAACGCGAAGTCGTGCACGGTGAACCGGTCCAGCAGCAGCCGCCGGTCGTCGGACAGGCTCTCGCGGTACGTCGCGAAGAGATGCCGCAGCTGGTCGGCGTGCTCGTCGACCACCGCGTGGGAGACCACCGGCGGGTGGTCGACGATCCGCCAGTCACCCGCCCGGGTCAGCTCGGTCAGCGACGGCAGCGCGCTCGCCGACGTGTGGCCCTTCGCGGACGCGAAGAGCCGCTCCAGCTGCGCGCGGGACCGCTTGCGGAGCAGGACCTTGGTCGTCTGCTGATCCACCCGCGTGTACCACGTGTCCAGCACCGTCGTCGCGGCGAACCCGCGGATGGCTTTCCGGTAGGCGCGCACGCCGGCCGTCGCTGCGTCGCGGCCCGCGGCCCGGCTGAGGCCGGCGTCCCGGCCGGCGAGCACCGCGCTCGTCGCGAGCCGTTTGACGTCCCACTCCCACGGGCCGGGCAGCGTCTCGTCGAAGTCGGTGACGTCGAAGAGCAGATCCCGCTCCGGTGAGGCGAACACCCCGAAGTTCGCGATGTGCGCGTCGCCGCAGGCCTGCACGATGATCCCGGTGACCGGGGTCGACACGAGGTCGTGGGCCATCACGACGGCCGCGCCCCGGAGGAACCCGAACGGCGACTCCAGCATCCGGGCCCACCGGATCGGCACCAGCTCGGGGATCCGGGTCCGGTTCTGCTCCTCGAGCAGCGCCAGCGGGTCGGGTCGGTCCTTCGGGCGCTTCCACTCGGCATGTCGCGAGCGGGGCACGGCCGACCGCAGCTGGCGGCCCGCGGCGCGCCGCTGGGACGCGGCGCGGGCCACGGCACGCGAGCTGGGGCGCCGGCTTCGGCCTCGACCGCTGATGGCGTCAACGTAGCGCCCCGGTGCACCACGACCCGGGGGCGCCCGCGCGGCCACCGGGTGCGCCGTCGGCGATTGCCCCGAGCGCCGTCAGGGGCGGACCCGTAGAGTGACGACGTGACTGCCATACCGACCACGGACCTTCCCGTCGACGCCATCGACTTCGGGGACATGAGCCTGTGGGAGCGCAACGACTGGCCCGGGATGTTCGCCGCCCTCCGCGAGCAGCGGCCCGTCTCGTGGCACACCGAGCCCGAGATCCCCGGCTTGACGTTCGGGCCCGGCGCCGGGTTCTGGTCCCTCGTCCGCTACGACGACGTCGTCCACGCCAGCCGCCACCCCGACGTGTTCATCTCGGGGCAAGGCACGAACATCCCCGACTTCCCACCCGAGGTGTACGAGTTCCTCGGATCGATGATCAACATGGACCCGCCCCGCCACACCCAGTTCCGCCTCATCGTCAACCGGGGCTTCACCCCCCGCCAGGTCGGCCTCATCGAGCAGAGCGTCCACGACCGGGCCCGGTCCATCGTCGACGCCGTCGCGGCGAAGGGCTCGTGTGACTTCGTGACCGAGATCGCCGCGGCGCTGCCGCTGCAGATCATCTGCGACATGATGGGAATCCCCGAGTCGGACTATCGCTGGATCTTCGACCAGACCAACATCGTCCTCGGGGCGAGCGACCCGGAGTACGGCGGCGAGATCACCGCCGCGTTCCTCGCCGCGCAGGAGCTCTGGCGCTACGCGCAGGAGCTGCGGTCGGCCCGGCTGGCGAACCCACGGGACGACATCACCACCGCCATGTGCCAAGCCGACGTCGACGGGCACAGCCTCACCCCCGAGGAGTTCGGGTCGTTCTTCGTGCTCCTCGTCGCCGCCGGGAACGAGACCACCCGCAACGCCATCAGCCACGGCATGAAGGCCCTGACCGACAACCCCGACCAGCATCGCCTCTGGCTCGACGACTTCGAGGGGATCGCCCCCACCGCCGTCGAGGAGATCATCCGATGGGCGACGCCGGTGATCCACTTCCGTCGGACGTGCGTCGCCGAGGACGTCGAGATCGGCGGGACGCGCATCGAAGCCGGCCAGAAGGTCGTCCTCTGGTACAACTCGGCCAACCGGGACGAGCAGCACTTCGACGACCCGTACCGGTTCGACGTGCGACGCACCCCCAACGAGCACGTCGGGTTCGGGGGGGGTGGCCCCCACTTCTGCCTCGGCGCGCACCTGGCCCGCCGGGAGATCAAGGTGATGTTCGAGGAGCTGTTCCGCCGCCTCCCCGACATCCACGTGACCGGTGAGCCCGAGATGCTGGTCTCCAACTTCATCCACGGGATCAAGCGCATGCCCGTCGAGTTCACGGTCCCCCAGGACGCCGCGTAACCCCCGGCTGGAGTGCGGATGAACGAGCCCGCGGAGGCCGACCCCGACGAACGCCGAACCGTACGGGTTCGGGGATCCCATCGGGTGGTTCCGAGACGAGCCCGCCCGGGTCTTCGCGGTCCTGGGCACGGTCCTGTTCGCCCTCGGCTGGGCGGGCGTCATCTACGTCACCGGCTTCTCCAACGCGTACACCAGCCAGGGCGCAAACGAGACCGCGCTCCGCGTCCAGTTCGCGATCAGCCTCGGCGCCACCGTCACGTTGGCGGCCGCGGCGCTCTGGATCGTCGCCGCGCTCCTCTGGCACCGCCGTTAGGCCTTCCCGGCCCGCGGTCGAGATGGGGAGCTGACGTCGACGCTCGTCACGCTCGTGGCGGGTGACGGTGCGGCACGTCAGGCCGGGCTGAACTCGGCGGGGACCGCCTGGTAGGCGCACGCGAACGCGCTCGGCACCTTGGTCGGAGCGGGGCCAGAGGCCAGACGGACGTCGTGGAGACGGCGCACGAGCTCTTCGAACATCACCTTGATCTCGAGCCGGGCGAGCGACGCGCCGAGACAGAAGTGGGTGCCGAACCCGAACGCCACGTGATGGTTGTGCGCCCGGGTCACATCGAGCCGGTCGGGATGATCGAAGGCCCGTTCGTCCCGGTTCGCCGACGAGTACATCAGCAACAGCTCGTCACCCGCGGTGATCGCCTGCCCGTGCAGCTCGTGGTCCTCCGTGGCGGTGCGACGCATGTTGAGGATCGGGGT
>DATISY010000071.1:0-108222 GCA_035468285.1 Acidimicrobiia bacterium
ATCGCCACCCTCGGGCCCGCGATCACGTCGGGCGGGACGCCCGTCGCCGTGATGGCGCTCGCCATCCCGCGGCCCGCTGCGGCGGTCGTGGTGCAACCGCGGTTCACCGGCTGACGCGGCTTCGGCCCGCGCCGGCGCGCCCCGGTAGCCAGCCGGTCCGTCGGCGGCTGAGCTTGTCGCCAGGCCCGCCGGGCAGGTCGAGCATCCCGGCGTCCGGACGCCCGGTGTGCCTGCGTCGTGCCTTGTGAACGGTCCGTGGGGTCCCTCTTGCAAGTTGGCTGGCTGCGCTCGTGCAGCGTGTCGGGCGCGCTCGGCGAGCCGGGGACGGAGCGGAAGGATGGCGTTGGCGTGGATCTGGCAGACGCGACTCTCGGTGACGCTGAGGCCCGGTCGATGGTGGGCACACGTGATCTCGGACCCGAGTTCCGAGTCGAGGGCACGGTAGCGCTGGCGTCGCCGCCTCCGTTGCGGCTCGAGCAGCTGGCTCGAGGCCGCGGGATCGTCAGGGCGGAGCGTGCCGACCCGCGGAGGCGGGCGACGCGACCGCTATCCGGTGAACCGTGGGGTCACGATGAGGGGGACGACGACCTCGACGGCCCCGATCTCGCAGCCCGCGCCTTGCGGGCGGGAGACGCCGCGCTCGTCGGTGAGCGGGTTGATGGTCGCCGCGCCATCGGCGCTGCAGCTCCCGAGCGGGATCGCGTCGATGAGCGGACTTCCCGGGTTCGGGAGCCGCGTCGGCGCGAGACCACCGTTGGCGGCCAAGGCGGCCAGGTTGGGGTCAGCGGCATTCTGCTTGTCGGTGCCGGCCGTGAAGCCGCAAGTGGTCTGGTCGGAGTAGTTGAACCCGTTCGAGACCGTGTTGACCAGGGGTGGCGGCCCGGTGGGGAAGGTGCCGCAGTCGGGGCCGCCGTGGGGCAGCGCGACGACGGATCCGAACGATGTGAGCACCTGGTTGGCCGACGTGTCGACCACGCGGATGTTGGCGGGGAAGGTGACGGGCCCGGCAGCGGGTGTCACGCCGCCCTTGGTCCCGCGAGGTTCGACGGGGTCGGCGTGATGCGGGTGGTGAGTCGCCGATGTCGCTTTGAGCGCCTGGAGCGACGGCGGGCACGTGAGGGTGGGGTCGACGGTGTTGTCGACCACGGTGGCGTACGTGAGCTTCAGCGATCCCGCGTCGACCTCGATGCCGCCGGCCTCGACCGACTTGTTGCCGGTGACCGTGGAGTTCGTGACCACGGTCTTGAGGCTCGAGCTGCCGCCGACGATGGCGATCCCTCCCCCGTCGCTGTCGACGGCGGTGTTGTTGGCGATCGTCGAGTTGATCACGGTGAGGTTCCCGGGCCGGTCCATCTCGATTCCGCCGCCCTGCTCACAGGTGAGGTTGTTGATGATGGCGGAGTTGATCACCGTGAGCGGCGCGCCGACATCCGAGTGGATGCCGCCGCCACCATCGCCGTCGTTCACGTTCCCACCGGTGATCGTCACGTTCTGCAGCGTGATCGGGTCGGTCGTCCCGTTGAAGAGCACCCGGGAGCCGTTGCAGGTCTGGCGGATCGTGTGCCCGCCGCCGTCCAGTGCCAGTCCGACGCCGGCGTTGCCGATACTGCGGGTGACGTCACCGCTCCCGCAGTCCGAAAGGTTGATGTCGTTGGCCAGCGTGATGCTCGAGCCGGTGTCGAACGCGGCGCGCAGCTGGGCCTCGGTGGACACCGTCGTCGCGCCCGCCGATGTCGCGGAGCCGGCGATCACACCCGCTGCGATTCCCCCGCCGACGAGCAGCATCGCCGCCACCGGCGCGCTCAGCGCGCCGCGTAGCCGTGCACCTGTTCTCACGTGACCTCCACCCCGAAACTGATGCGGGACTGTAGCCAATTGCCAGGCCGTTGCCAGGTTGCTGGAGCAGCTCGCAGGCCTCTTGGACCTCTCCTTGGTGACCGTGTGGTTGGAGTGACGCAGGGGGGTGAGCTGGTCACCGCGCGGTGCGCCACGCAGGTGGGGATGTCAGACGTCCGCCGGTGCGCGCCGGGGATGGTGCAGCGGTGGCGCTCCGGGCCGGGTCGTTGTCAGGCGGGTTCGGCGAGTCGGGAGCGGAGCTGGAGGATGGCTTTGGTGTGGATCTGGCAGACGCGGCTCTCGGTGACGCTGAGGACCTGGCCGATCTCGGCGAGGGTGAGGCCCTCGTAGTAGTAGAGGGTGAGGACGAGGCGTTCCCGGTCGGGCATCCGGTTGATGGCGTCGGCGAGGAGGTGCTTCATCTCGTCGGTCTCGAACGCCTCGACGGGGTCGTGGGCGCGGTCGGCGATGGTGTCGCCGACGGTGGCGGACCCGCCGCCTTCGTTCTGCTGTTGGCGGCCGAGGAGCTCGTCGAGGGCGACGAGACCGGTGAACGACACCTGGGAGAGGACCTGGTTGAGCTCCTCTTCGTTCATGTCGAGCTCGGCGGCGACCTCTTTGTCGTCGGGGCTGCGGCGGAGCTCGTTCTCGAGCTTGGAGTAGGCGCGCTCGACGGCGCGGGCCTTGGCCCGGATGGAGCGGGGGACCCAGTCGATGGAGCGGAGCTCGTCGATGATGGCGCCCTTGACGCGGCTGATGGCATAGGTCTCGAACTTGAAGCCTCGTCCGGGGTCGAACTTGTCGATGGCGTCGATGAGCCCGAAGATCCCGTAGCTGACGAGGTCGGACTGCTCGATGTTCTGGGGGAGACCGGCGGCAACGCGGCCGGCGACGAACTTCACCAGCGGCGAGTAGTGGAGGATGAGACGCTCGCGGGCGTCGTGGGTACCGCCCGTCTTGTAGTCGCCCCAGAGCTCGGCGACGAGCGCGGCGGTCTCGGGGTCGTCAGGCACGGGGGTGAGTGGCGGCGTAGACGGCGCGGAGTCGGTCCTGGCTGAGGTGGGTGTAGATCTGGGTGGTGGCGAGATCGGCGTGACCGAGCAGCTCCTGGACGGCCCGGAGATCGGCGCCGCCATCGAGCAGGTGGGTGGCGTACGCGTGGCGCAGCGCGTGGGGATGCGTCACCCGGCCGTCGCGCAACGGGTGGGCGGTGACGATGCGGTGCGCGTCGCGGGTCGTCATGGGCCCACCGCGGCGGTTGAGGAACACGACGGGCGGGCTGTCCGGGTTGGCGAGCCGGGGGCGGCCGTGCGCGAGGTAGGTGCTGAGCGCGGCGCGGGCGGGCTGGCCGATCGGGACCCGACGCCGCTTGGCCCGCTTGCCGACCACCGTGACGAGCTGGCGCTCGAGGTCCGTGTCCGTGACGGCGAGGCTGCACGCTTCGCTGACCCGCAGACCCGCGCCGTTGAGCAGCTCGAGGAGCGCCGCGTCGCGCGTCGCAAGCGCGGCGACAGTTGGGTCGGCCTCGTCGACGGCGACCGCGGCGGCGTCGCGCGCGCCGTCCAAGAGGGCGGTGGCGTCGGCGACGCTGGGGACGCGTGGGAGGCGGGTGTCGCCCTTGGGGGTGTGGAGGGAGCGGCCGGGGTCGGTGCTGAGCTGGCCGGTGCGGCGCAGGTGCGCGAGGAGGGCACGGACCGCGGCGGCTTTGCGGGCCGTGGAGCGGCGCGCGAACCCGCGGGTGTCGAGGTAGGCGAGGTAGCGGCGCAGCGCCTTGTGGTCCAGGGCGGCGGGAGCGGGGCAGCCGCCCCGTTCAGCCCACGCCACGAACTCGCGGGCGTCGTGCTCGTAGGCCCGACGCGTGTGCTCGCTGCGGCCCGCGAGTGAGGCGACGAGGCCGTCGACATCCCAGGCCATGGCCAGCCACGGTAGCCCCACCAGCCACACCGGCCCGGGCTTCAGCGGGGCGGCGGCCCTCGGTGCCCCCTATTCGCCGGTGAAGCGCGGCTCGCGGCGCTCGACGAAGGCGAGGAGGGCCTCGGCGGTGTCGCGGGACCCGAAGTTGCCGGCCTGGGCGATGTCTTCGAACTCGACCGCGTCGGCCATCGAGACCGAGAGGGACTGGTTGAGGAGGCGCTTGGTGATCTGGATCTGCACCGGGGGCTGCGCCGCGATTCGCCGGGCCAGGGTGGTGACGACGGCGTCGAGCTCGGCGGCGGGCACGACCCGGTTCACGAGGCCGATGCGGTCCGCTTCTGCGGCGGAGATGATGTCGGCGAGGTAGGCGAGCTCCTTGGCCCGGTGGAGGCCGATGAGGCGAGGCAAGATCCACGAGCCCCCGCCGTCGAGGGACAGGCCTCGGCGGGAGAAGATCTCCGAGAAGCGGGCGGTGTCGGCGGCGATGATGAGGTCGCAGCCGAGGGCGAGGTTGCAGCCCGCGCCGGTGGTGACCCCGTTCACCGCGGCGATGGTCGGGATGTGCAGCTCGTGGAGACGCATCACGGTGCGGCCGACGACACGCATGGAGTGGACCGCGGCCCCGAAACCCCGGGTCGGGTTCTCGTCGCCCGAGGCGGGAGTCAGGTCCGCGCCGGACGTGAACGCGTCACCCGCGCCGGTCAGGACCAGAACCCGGTCGTCGCGCGCCGATTCGACGTCGTCGAACACCTCGACGAGCTCGCGCCACATGGTCGTGTCGATCGCGTTCTTCTTCTCGGGCCGGTTGAACGTGACCGTGACGACACCGTGACTGTCGCGTGAGACGAGCAGGGTCTCCATCGCGGTACCGTAGCGCCGTGGGCTACAACCCGTTTCGCAAGCGCGTGAAGCGGCGCAGCGACATCGTGGTCGTCGGCGCGGCGCTGCTCGTCATCGCCGCGCTCGTGATGTGGGCCACCTTCGGCTGAGATGACCGAGCACCGGTTCCCCGGCGCGGACTCCGACGAGGATGAGCCGGAGGTGCGGCGCGTTCAGCCGTACCAGGCGACCAAGACGTACCGGTGTCCGGGGTGCGACCACACCATCGCGCCCGGCACCGGACACGTCGTCGTCGTCCCGCGCCCGGCGGACGACCGGCGCCACTGGCACACCGCGTGCTGGGAGCGCGCCGCTCGGACGCCGATCCAGGCGGCGCGCACCGACCGGGCCCGCCGCCGGTAGGAGGTCGGCGGCGTTCAGCGGGGCAGCGGTGCCCCGCCACGATCTCCCCGGCGGGCTGCGCCATCGTGTCCGAGGCGGCGCAATCTCAGGTTGACGGGCGCGGCACGGATGTCGATCGCGGTCGCCCGGCGGGACGACCGTGGCGGGTCGGCGTGTCAGACGTCTTTGCTGCCGAGCTCTTCGACGTTGACGTCTTTGAAGGTGACGACGCGGACGTGGTTCACGAACCGGGCGGGTCGGTACATGTCCCAGACCCAGGCGTCGTTGAGCTCGAGCTCGAAGTACACCTGGCCGTCCTGGTGACGGACGTTGAGGTCGACCTTGTTGGCGAGGTAGAAGCGACGTTCTGTCTCGATGACGTACGCGAACATCGGGAGGACGTCGCGGTACTCCCGGTATAGCTGGAGCTCGATGTCAGTTTCGTACCGCTCGAGGTCCTCGGCGCTCATCGCAGGGTTAGACCCGCTTCTCCTTGACCTTCGCCGCCTTTCCGATGCGATCGCGCAGGTAGTAGAGCTTGGCTCGGCGGACGTCGCCGCGGGTTGCGACCTCGATCTTGGCGACGATGGGTGAGTGGAGGGGGAAGGTGCGCTCCACGCCGACCCCGAAGCTGACCTTGCGGACGGTGAAGGTCTCGCGGACGCCGCTGCCTTTGCGCCGGATCACGACGCCCTGGAAGATCTGGATCCGTTCCCGGTTGCCTTCCACGACCCGGACGTGGACCTTGACGGTGTCACCGGGGGCGAAGTGGGGTCGGTCGTCGCGCAGGTGGGCGCGGTCGACGAGATCGGTGGCGTTCATGGGGCTGCTCCCGGGGGTGGATCGGTCATCGTACCGGGCGGGTTCTCCTCGGTCTCCTCGAGGGCGGCCCGGTCCTCGGGGGTCAGCTCGTCGGGGGTGAGGAGGTCGGGGCGGCGGGCCAGGGTGCGCCGCAGGGCGGCGAGGTGGCGCCACCGGGCGATCTGGGCGTGGTCGCCCGACCGCAGGACGGCCGGGACGGCCCAGCCCCGGTACTCGGCGGGGCGGGTGTACTGGGGCTCCTCGAGGAGCCCGGTGGTGAACGATTCGTGTTCCGAGGAGGCGTCGTTGCCGAGGACCCCGGGGACGAGGCGCGTGACGGCCTCGACGACGACGAGGGCGGCGGCCTCGCCGCCGGCGAGGACGTAGTCGCCGACGGACAGCTCGCCGTCGCAGAGATGGTCCGCGACCCGCTGGTCGACGCCCTCGTAGCGCCCGCAGAGCAGGGAGAACCCGGGGCCGGCGGCGAGCTCGGCGGCGACGGTGTGGTCGAAGCGGCGGCCGCTGGGGCTGAGGAGGAGCAGGGGCCGGGGCGGGTCGACGGCCTCGACGGCGTCGAAGAGCGGCTCGGGGCGCATGACCATCCCGGCCCCGCCCCCGAAGGGGGTGTCGTCGACGCTGCGGTGCGGGTCGTCGGCGTGGGTGCGAGGGTCGTGGACGCGGATGTCGAGGATGCCGGCGTGGCGGGCCCGGCCGAGGAGGGACGCGTCGAGGGGGCCGGTGAGGTACTCGGGGAAGATGGTGAAGACGTCGACGCGCACGGCTCAGCCCTCGAGGAGCCCGGCGGGTGGGTCGACGACGACGCGCCCCGGGGTGTGCTCGACGACGAACACGACCGGGACGAGCGTCCCGTTCTCGAGGACCAGGAGGTCGTGGGCCGGGTTGGCTTCGACCGCGACGACGGGGCCGTGGGCACGTCCGGTGGTGTCGACGAGCTCGGCGCCGACGAGCTCGTGGACCCAGAGCTCACCCTCGGCGGGGTCGAGCGGTGCGGCGTGGAGGCGGGCGCCGCGCAGCGCGAGGGCGGCGTCGCGGTCGGTGACACCAGCGAAGCGGATGAGCCATCGGCCCTGGTGGGGGCGGGCGGTCTCGACGACGAGCTCCCGGTCGTCGGCGTACAACCGGGCGCCGGGGGTGTGCCGCTCGGCGCGGTCGGTGGTGAACGTGACCGCGACTTCGCCGTGGAGGCCGTGGGCGCGTCCGACGCGGCCAACTTCGAGGAGGTCGGAGGGGGCCGGCACGGCCCAGGGACTACTCGGCGACGTCGACGGTCGCGCGCACGCCTTCAGCAGCGCCCGCGGCGCGGGTGAGCTGCCGCAGGGCCTGCACGACGCGGCCCCGACGACCGATGAGCCGGCCCATGTCGGAGGGGCTGGCGTGGACGAGGAGGACGACTTCGCCGCGACGTTCGTCGAGCTCGACGTCGACGGCGTCGGGTTCCTCGGCGAGGTTGCGGGTCACGAACTCGACGACGGCCCGGGCCCGTCCACCGACGATGCGGTTGCCTTCGCCACCGATCTCGTCTTCGTAGTCGTCATCGTCGTAGCCCTCGTCGAAGTCGGGGTGCTCGTCGCTCACGCGGTGGTCTCCTCGGGCGTGTCGTCGCCGGCCGGCTCGCCCGCAGCCTCCGGCGCGGGGCTGGCCTCGGCCTCAGGGGCGGGGGCGGGCTCGTCGGCGGGGGCCTCGGGGGGTGACGCGGGAGCGTCGGCCCGGTCCGTGGCCGGCGGGGCCGTGGTGGGCGCGGCGACCTTCCCGGTGGCGTAACCGCGCCGGTTCAGCTTGGTGACGATCCGGCCGCTCTTCTCTGACTCGAACGTGGACCAGATCCCCATCGTGGTGAGGAGCTTCTGGACCTGCTCGGTGGGTTGGGCGCCCTGGCGGAGCCAGGCGAGGGCCCGGTCGGCGTTGATGTCGACGGTCGACGGCTCGGCGCGAGGGCCGTAGTGGCCGATGGTCTCGATGACCCGACCGTTGCGGGGGGAGCGGGCGTCGGCCACGACCACGCGGTAGCTGGGTTGCTTCGCCTTGCCGACTCGCAGCAGGCGGATCTTGACGGCCACGAAGTCGGGCCCTTTCTGCTCGGGAACCTGGCCAGGGTAGCGAACCCGCTCGGGTGGCCTCGATCGGACGCGGTCACTCCCCGCGCCGGACGGTGGGGTCGTTCGTCACCGGCCCGGCATGCCGGGCATGCCGGGCATGCCGGGGATGCCGGGGACGGGGACGCGACCGCGGCGCTTGCCTTTGCCGGGTTTGCTCATGGTGCGCATCATCTGCTGCACGACCTTGAACTGCTTGAGGAGCGAGTTGACCTGCTGGGTGCTGGTGCCGCTGCCGCGCGCGATCCGGTGGCGTCGGGAACCGTTGATGAGCGAGGGGTCGCGGCGCTCCGCGGGGGTCATCGAGCAGATGATGGCCTCGACGCGGCCGAGCTCGCCCTCGTCGAGCTCGGCGTCGCGCAGCTCTTTGGGGACGCCGGGGAGCATCCCGACGATGCTTTGCAGCGGGCCCATCTTCTTCATCTGGCGCATCTGGTCGAGGAAGTCCTCGAGCGTGAACCGTCCTGAGCGCAGTTTCTCCTCGGCGGCTTTGGCCTGGTCGGCGTCGAAAGCGGCTTCGGCCTTCTCGATGAGGGTGAGGACGTCGCCCATGCCGAGGATTCGGCTGGCGAGCCGGTCGGGATAGAAGGGCTCGAAGTCATCGAGCTTCTCGCCGATCCCGGCGAAGAGGATGGGGAGCCCGGTGACCTCTTTGACGGAGAGCGCCGCGCCGCCGCGGGCGTCGCCGTCGAGCTTGGTGAGCACGACGCCGGTGAGCGGGACCTGCTCGGCGAACTCGGTCGCGACCCGGACGGCGTCTTGTCCGATCATGGCGTCGACGGTGAGGAGGACGTCGCTGGGATCGACCGCGTCGATGACGCGGCCGAGCTCGCCCATGAGGTCGGCGTCGACTTGGAGTCGCCCCGCGGTGTCGATGATGACGACGTGGCGGCCGAGCCGTTCGGCTTCGCGGACGCCGGCGGTCGCGACGGTGACCGGGTCGGGCCCGCCGGTCCAGACGGGCACGCCGGCTCGTTCGCCGAGGACCTGGAGCTGGTCGACGGCGGCGGGGCGTTGGAGATCGGCGGCGACGAGGAACGCGGGGCGGCCGTGGTGCTCGAGGTGCCGGGCGAGCTTCGCGGCCGCGGTGGTCTTGCCCGTGCCTTGGAGGCCGATCAGCACGATCACCGCGGGGGGCCGCTTCGCGGGATGCAGGGTGCCGGCCGACCCACCGAGGGTGGCGGTGAGCTCTTCGTGGACGATCTTGATGACCTGTTGCGCGGGGCTGAGGCTTTCGGCGACTTCGGCGCCGGTGGCGCGGGCTTTCAACCGGTTGACGAAGGCTTTGACGACGCGCACGTTCACGTCGGCTTCGAGGAGCGCGAGCCGGATCTCGCGGGCGACCTCGTCGACGTCGGCTTCGCTGAGCCGGCCGCGGCTGCGCAGCCGACGGAAGATGGCGTCGAAGCGGTCGGCGAGGGTCTCGAACATCAGCCGATGAGCGCGGCGGCGAAGTCGCGCGGGTCGAAGGTGACGAGGTCAGTGGCGTGCTCGCCGATCCCGATCAGCTTGACGGGGACGCCGAGCTCGGCTTCGACGGCGAGGACGATGCCGCCCTTGGCGGTGCCGTCGAGCTTGGTGAGCACGACGCCGGTGACACCGACCGCCTCGGTGAACTGGCTGGCTTGCGTCAGCCCGTTCTGACCCGTGGATGCGTCGAGCACGAGCAGCACCTCGCCGAGCGTGTCGGGGAAGCGCTCGACGATCCGCCGGATCTTCTTCAGCTCCTCCATGAGGTTGACCTTGGTGTGGAGCCGTCCGGCGGTGTCGACGATGACCGTGTCGATGCCGCGCGCCTGCGCGGACTGCATCGCGTCGAACACGACACTGGCCGGGTCCCCGCCGGGCTGGCCGCGGGTGACGTCGACGCCGACGGTCCCACCCCAGTGGGCGAGCTGCTCCGCGGCCGCGGCGCGGAACGTGTCGGCCGCGACGAGCAGAACACGGTGCCCGGCGTCGAGCTCGCGTTGGGCGAGCTTCGCCGCGGTGGTGGTCTTGCCGACCCCGTTGACGCCGACGAGCAACCAGACGTTGGGGTGGCCGGCGTCGTGGTGCAGCGACCGGTCGGTGCCTTCGCCGAGCTCGTCGGCGATGCGCGCCGCGAGGAGCGGCGGGAGCTGGTCGGCGTCACCGATCCCGGCGCGGCGGGCGTCGGAGCGCAGCGAGTCGAGCAGCCGCCCGGTGGTGGGCACGCCGACGTCGGCGAGGAGGAGCGTCTCTTCGAGGTCGTCCCATGCGTCGTCGTCGAGGCGTCGGGCCCGCCACCGGTCGCGCAGACCGCGGAACGGCGCGCGGCTCCGTCCGAGGCGTTCGGTGAGCACGGCGGCGGGCGCCTCGGTCGCGTCCTCGGGGGGAGGCGCCTCGGGCTCGGTGGGCGCGGTGGGCGCGTCGGTCTGGAGGTCGGCGTCGGGCGTCTCGGCCGCGCGGCGGCGACGTTCGCGGCGGCTCATGACACTCGGTAGCGCGAGCAGCAGGGCAGCGAAGGCGAAGATGATCACGAGGACGAGGGTTGCGGTCGCGCTGGACATCAGCGTGGCGATGCTACCCGTCGGTGTTCGTTTCGCTTTCGTCGGTCGGTGGTGGCGGTCCGGGTCCGTCGGGGGCGATGACGACGGACCGGGGGACGGCCATGACGATCCCGGCGGTGTCGAACGCGTCTTTCAGGCGGGCGCGGAGCTCACGCGCGACGTTCCACTGCTCGATGGGCAAGGTCTTGATGACGAGGCGGATCACGATGTGCTGGCCGGTGAGGTCTTCGACACCCCAGACCTCGGGCTCGGCGACGATGCGCCGCTGCCACGCGTCGTCGCGCCACAGGTCGTGGGCCACCTGCCCGATCACGTCGCGGGCGTGCGGGATCGACGTCTCGGGCACGACGGCGATGTCGAGCAGGGTTCGGGACCATTGCTGGCCCTTGTTGCCGAGGCGGCGGATCTCGCCGTTGGGGACGTGCCAGACGACGCCTTCCACGTCGCGGACGCGGGTGACGCGCAGCGTGACGGACTCGACGGTGCCGGAAACGGCCGCCCCCGCGGTCCCGGTCGGGACACCGACATCGATGATGTCGCCGACCCCGAACTGGTCCTCGAGGAGCATGAAGGTGCCGGCGAGGAAGTCGCGCACCACGGTCTGGGCGCCGAAGCCGAGCGCCACGCCCGCGACGCCGGCGCCGGCGAGGAGGGGGGCCAGGTCGAGGCCGAGCTCGCCGAGCACGGTGATGACCGCGACGCTCCACACGACGACCGCCGATAGGCTGTTGAGCACCGCGGCGACCGTGTCGGCGCGTTGGCGGCGCCGGACCTTGGCCGCGGTCCCGGACTCGGGGCCGACCTTGAGACGGTCAACGAGGTGGCGGACGACGCGGCGGAGCAGCCGGGTGGCGGCCCACGCCAGGAGGACCACGAACACGATGCGCACCGGCCGGGCCGCGGCGTCGGCGACATCGGCCGCGCCGTTGCTGCCGGTGATCCGAAAGACCGTCTCGCACAGCCAGGTGCGGCTCCCGACGGGCCCGCAGGCCCGTTGGAGGTCGGCGGCGTTCCCGGCGCTCAGCAGGCTCGCCGGCAGGGCCAGCGCCGGGGTCGGCACGACCGGTTAGGCGTCCACGGAGTCGGCGACTCGCTGACTCACGACCCGGGTCGACCCGCCGGGCGGCATGGTCACCCCGTAGAGGACGTCGCCGGCTTCCATCGTGCGCTTCTGGTGGGTGACGATGACGAGCTGGGCTTCGTTGCGGAACTCGTGGACGAGGTCGAGGAAGCGGTGCAGGTTGACGTCGTCGAGCGCGGCTTCGACCTCGTCGAGGAGATAGAAGGGCGATGGCCGGGCGCGGAACACCGCGAACAGGTACGCGAGCGCGGTGAGGGAGCGCTCGCCGCCGGAGAGGAGCGAGAGGCGCCGGACGTTCTTGCCTGACGGGCGCGCCTCGATCTCGATGCCGGTGTCGAGCAGGTCGTCGGGGTCGAGGAGCGACAGGCGCCCCGCGCCACCCGGGAACAGGGTCGAGAACAGCACGCTGAAGTGGCGGGCGACGTCGGCGAAGGCGACCTCGAAGACGCTGACGATCTCCTTGTCGACGGCGCGCAGGACCCGGGTCAGCTCGCGGCGGCTGCCACGGACGTCGTCGAGCTGGGACTGCAGGAACTCGTGTCGTTCCTGGAGGGCCCGGTGCTCGTCGAGGGCGAGCGGGTTGATGGGTCCCATGAGCCGCAGGTCGCGTTCGAGCTCGCGGGCCCGTCCCGCGAATGTGGTCCCCTCCGGGACGGTGGGGGCGGGCGCGTCGAGCGCGACGTGGGGTTCGACGTCGAACTCGGCGCGGAGGCCCTCGATGGTGGTGTCGAGCCGGAGACGTCCTTCGGCTTCTTCGACGTCGATGCGGCCGAGCCGCTCCCGGGTGCCGGTGAGCTCGTGCTCGAGGCCGCGCCGCTCGTCGCGCAGGGTGTCGAGCTGCTCCGCGGAGAGGCGCGCGGCTTCGGTCTCGCGGCGGCGTCGGTCCCGGAGCCGGTCGGAGAGCGAGTCGACGCCGGCGCGGTGCTCCGCGAGGCGGCGGGTGATGGTCGCGAGGGCCTCGTCGCGGGCGAGGAGCTCGAGGCGCTGCTGCTCCGCGCTGGCCTGCGCCTCGGGGTCTCGCTCGGCGAGGCGGGTCTCGACCTCGGCGAGGCGGGCGGTGAGCAGCGCGCGGCGCTCGTCGGCTGCGGCCCGGCGCAGATCGGCGGCGCGGGCGGCGGCGAGCGTGGCCCGGGCAGCCTCCACGGTGCGTTCCGCTTCGGCGCGCCCGACCTCGGCGAGGGTCGCACGCTCGTGGGCCTCTTCGAGGGACCGTTGGGTCACGGCGGTGGTGTGGTCGCCGCCGATGTTCCAGAGGCCGCTGCCGCCGATGCGGTCGCCGTCGGGGGTGACCGCGACGACGTCGGGCTGCTCGGCGATCAGGTCGAGCGCGGCGCGCCAGTCGGCGACGAGGACGTGGCGGGCGAGGAGCCGCTCGAGCGCCGCGGCGAGCGAGTCGTCGCGGGCGTGGACGGCGTCGCGCAACGGGCGCGTGCCGGTCGGCACGTCGCGGGGTAGCGGCGCGGGGGCGTGGGCGACGACGAGGAGCAGCGCGCTGGTCTCGCCGGCGTGGAGGCGCGCGATCGCCTCGCCCGGCGCGGCGCCGTGCCGGACCACGACCGCTCGCATGGCGTCCCCGAGCGCGGAGGCGACCGCGACCTCGGCGCCCGCCTCGATCTCGAGATGGTCGACGAGGGGCCCGAGGACCCCGTCGAGGTGCTCGAGCTCGCCGACCGCGGCGTCCGCCCGGGCGAGTCGCAGCTGCCGTTCGAGCGCGTCGGCCCCGGCACGGGCCCGGGCCGCGTCGCCTTCGGCGGTACGCCAGTGCTCCTCCGCGGCGCGGAGGGTGTCCTCGGCGGTGGCGGCCGCGACGAGCGCGTCGGTGCCGGGCAGCATCAGCTCGCTGTCCCCGAGTGTGGTGAGCTCGTTGCGGAGCGCGACGGCGTCGGCGACGAGGGTCTCGATGACGCCTTCATCGGCCGCGGCGGCGAGCTCCCGCTCGACGCCGCGTCGTTTCTCGGTGAGGAGCGCGGCGAGGCCCCGGCCCCGCTCGCGGAGCGTCTCGACCCGTGCCACCCACTCGGCGAGGCCTTCGACACCGAGCGCGGTGAGGGAGTGCTCCGCGTCGACGACGGCGTCGTCGAGGGCGCGGAGCCGGTCGTGGAGCTCGCGGTCGCGGGTCGAGAGCTCGTGGCGCTCGTCGTGGAGGCGTTCGAGGCGGGTCTGGAGCCCGGCGATCTGGTGACCCGCGAGGTAGAGGCGGATGGCGCGCAGCTCGGCGACGACGCTGCCGTGACGTTCGGCGGCGTGGGCCTGGCGTTCGAGGGGGGCGAGCTGGCGCTTGACCTCCCGCAGCAGGTCCTGGAGCCGCAGCAGGTTGCCTTCGGTGGCGGCGAGACGCCGCTCGGCGCGTTCCTTGCGGCGACGGAACTTGAGGATCCCGGCGGCCTCCTCGACGATGGCCCGCCGGTCGGCGGGGGTCGCGTTGAGGATGGTGTCGAGCTGGCCTTGGCCGACGATGACGTGCTGCTGGCGGCCGATGCCGGTGTCGGAGAGCAGCTCTTGGATGTCGAGGAGGCGGCACGGCACGTCGTTGAGCTGGTACTCGGATTCGCCGGTCCGGAAGAGGGTGCGGGTGATCGTCACCTCGGTGAACTCGATGGGGAGCAGGTGGGCGGTGTTGTCGATGGTGAGCGACACCTCGGCGCGCCCGAGCGCGGCGCGTGCCGGCGTGCCGGCGAAGATGACGTCGTCCATCCGGGCGCCGCGCAGGGTCCGGGGGCCTTGGGCGCCGAGGACCCACGCCACCGCGTCGACGAGGTTGGACTTCCCGGACCCGTTGGGGCCGACGACGACGGTGACGCCGGGCTCGAACGCCAGCGTCGTCTTGTCGGCGAACGACTTGAAGCCCTTCAGGGTGAGCGACTTCAGGAACACCGGGCGACCCCTCTCTCCGTCGGATCGTAGCGACGGGCTCGCGCCGCGTTGGGCTTCCGCGTCGCGCCTGGTCAGCGCGGCGTGATCAGGTGACCTGGAAGCCGGTGGCGCCGGTCGGGGCTTCGTCGGTGGCGGCGACGTGGGTCACCGCGGCCCGGGGCGGGCCGTGCCGGCACCAGGCCTCGACGGTGGCGACGGCGCCGGGGTCACCCTCGAGGACGGCTTCGACGCGCCCGTCGGGCCGGTTGGTGACCCAGCCCGCGACACGGTGGGCGTGGGCCTCGGCTCGGCAGCGGTCGCGGAAGAACACGCCTTGGACCCGACCCGAGATGACGAGGCGGCGGCGGACCCGTTCGCTCACCGGCTCAGACCTGGCAGGCCTCGCAGTAGAAGGTGGAGCGACCCCCGACCCGTTCGCGGCGGATGACGTGCCGGCAGCGGCGGCACGTCTCGCCGTCGCGGGCGTACACCTTGTGGTGGTGCTGGTAGTCGCCGGGCTTGCCGAACAGGTCGACGTACTGCTGGTCGGCGAGGGAGGACCCCCGGTACTTCACCGCGTCTTGGAGGATCTCGACCATCGACCGGTAGAGCCGGCGGATCTCCTGGGAGGACAGCGAGTCGCTCATGCGGTCCCAGCGCAGCCCCGCGCCCCAGAGGATCTCGTCGCTGTAGATGTTGCCGATCCCGGCGAGGAACTTCTGGTCCATGAGGAGCGGCTTGAGCTTGGCGTGACGTTGCGAGATGAGCTGGCCGAACTGCTCCCACGACATGGCGTTCTCGAGCGGGTCGATGCCGAGATGGTTGAGCTCGGACACCTTGTTCAACGCGTCGGCTTCGGTGACGAACATCTCCCCGAAGGTGCGGGGGTCGATGAACCGGAGCTGACCGCCTTGGCTGAAGGTGATGATCACGTGGGTGTGCTTGGCGCGTGTCTCGCGTGCGGTCTTGGCTCGGAGGAGCTGGCCGGACATGCCGAGGTGGATGATCAGGACGTCACCGCCCTCGAGGCGGCACAGGAGATACTTGCCGCGCCGTTCGACGCCGGTGATCTTCTTGCCTTCGAGGCGGGCGATGAACTGCTTGCGGTTGTGGTGGCGGCGCACGGTGCGCATCGCGTCGACCTCCACCGCTTTGATCCGCTTTCCGACAATGTCGCGTTCGAGGTCGCGGCGAACGACCTCGACTTCAGGCAGCTCCGGCATCGGACCGTTCCTCGCTGTCGTGCAGGTTTTCCCAGGCGGCTCTCGCGGCGGCCTGCTCAGCCTGCTTCTTGGAGCGCCCCTCGCCTTCGCCGCGGGTCTCGCCGTTGAGACGGACCGACGCGAAGAATCGCTTCGAGTGGTCGGGCCCCTCGGCCCGGACCTGGTAGCGGGGCAGCTGGTCGAAGCGGCGCGCCGCCAGCTCTTGGAGACGAGTCTTGTAGTCCTGGCCGCCGGGGCCGGTGGCGGCCTCCCGGATGCGGTCCTCGAGCAGCGCGAGGACGAGGTCGCGGGCGGCGTCCCACCCGCCGTCGAGGTACACCGCGGCGAACACCGCTTCCATGGCGTCGGCGAGGATCGACGGCTTGTCGCGCCCGCCCGAGCCGTCTTCGCCTTTCCCGAGGAGCAGCGCGGGACCGAGGTCGATCTCGGCCGCGACTTGGGCCAGGACCTCGGCGTTGACGACAGAGGCACGGAGCTTGGCGAGCTCACCTTCGGGGAGGTCGGGGAACTGCTCGTAGACGTAGACGGTGACGACGAGGCCGAGGACGGCGTCGCCGAGGAACTCGAGACGTTCGTTCGAGCTCGCGACGGGATGCTCCGCGCAGTAGGAGCGGTGGATGAGGGCTGCGTCGAGACGGGCCGGGTCGTGGAACTCGCGTCCGAGGGCGCCTTCGAGGCGCGCTCGCGCGTCGGGGGTCATGGCGTGGAGCCGTTCCCTTCGTGGAGGCGGGAGACGACGTAGTCGACGGCTTCGCGGACGGTGTGGAGGTCAGCGAGGTCTTCGTCGTCGACCCGGAACCCGACGGTGCGTTCCCCGAGCTCTTCTTCGAGCTCTTCGACGAGCTCGATGAGGGCGAGGGAGTCGGCGTCGAGGTCGTCGCTGAACCGGGCGTCGAGGGTGATGCGGTCCTCGGGGATCTCGAGGATCGCGGCGAGGCGTTCCCGGATGAGGGTGAAGACCTCGTCGGGTCCGAGCGGGGTGCGTTCGACGTGGGTCTCAGCCGGCATGGGCCACCGCCTTCTTCATGTGGGCGACGACGTCGGTGGCGACGCAGTCGGCGGCGACGGCGACGGCGTTGGCGATCGCCCGGGCCGACGAGGAGCCGTGGGAGATGATGCAGACCCCGTCGACGCCGAGGAGCACGGCGCCGCCGGTGACGTCGGGGTCGTAGATCTCGGCGGCGGCGAGGAGCTGGGGGAGCAGCACCCGGGAGGCCTCGCGGGCTTCCGGGGTGGCGTCGAGGGCCCGGAACACCACCCCCGCGAGGGACCGGAGCGCCCCTTCGAGACTCTTCAACGCGATGTTGCCGGTGAACCCGTCGGTGACGATCACGTCGGCCCGGTCCGGGTGCATGAAGTCGCGCCCCTCGACGTTGCCCACGAACCCGGGTTCGTCGCGCAGCAGCTCGTGGGCTCGTTTGCGGAGGTCGTCGCCTTTCCCGGCTTCCTCGCCGTTGGACAGCAGGCCGATCGTCGGGGTGTCGAGGCCGTAGCGGGCGTGCGCGTACGCGGCGGCCATCTGGGCGTATTGGACGAGGCGTTCCGCGGGGATGTCGGGGACGGCACCGGCGTCGACGAGGAGCTGGGGGTGATGGTCGGGGACCGGGATGGGGACGGCGATGGCGGGGCTGGGCACGCCGCGGAACCGGCGCAGGCGCAGCACCGCGGCGGTGGTCACCGCGCCGGTGTTCCCGGCGCTGACCATGGCGTCGGCGTCGCCGTCGCGCACCGCGCGGGCGCAACGCACGATCGAGGAGTCCTTGAGCTTGCGGACCGCGCTGACCGGCTCGTCGTCCATGGTGATGACGTCGCGGGCGTCGAGGACGGTCACTCCCGCGGGGAGGGGGTCGGGGACGTGGGGGGTGATCTCCTCGGCGCGGCCGATGAGGACGACCTGGATCCCGAGGTCGGCGGCGGCCTCGACGGCGCCGGTGACCATCTCGCCTGGGCCGCGGTCGCCGCCCATGGCGTCGACGGCGACCGTGCAGGCCGCTCCGGGCACGGTGTTAGTCGACCTCGATGCGCTGCACGCCCTTGTAGTACCCGCAGTTGCCACAGACGCGGTGGGGCAGCTTCACCGCGCCGCAGTGGGGGCACAGCGACCGGGCGGGCGGCTCGACGCGGCGGTTCGCGGACCGTCGGGTGTGAGTCCGCGACCGCGGGGTCTTGCGCTTGGGGACAGCCATCAGGGTCTCCTCTAGGGAAGGTCAGATCTCGAGTTCGGAGAGGACTGCCCAGCGGGGATCGCCGGGCGAATCGTCGAGGTCGGCGGCATCGCTGGCCGGGGTCGGGAGGCACGGCGAGTCGCAGTGCGGCGCTAGGGGCAGTTCGAGCAGCACTGCGTCGCGGACGAGCTGGTCCAAGTCGAGCTCGTGGCCCTCGAGAGGGTAGGTCTCCCCGGCGACGGGGTGGGGTTCGAAGAGCTCGTCGACGTGAAGCTCGACGGGCCGGGCGAGGTCCCGGAGGCAACGGCTGCACTCACCGCGGTAGGTGGCGCGGATGGTGCCGTGCACGACGATGCCCTCCGAGATCCGGTCGAGGTCGAGATCGAGGTCGACCGGGTCCACGACCCGGGCGGCGGTGGCCTCGAGGCCCTCGATGGGCTCGGTCAGGTCGACGTGGCGGCGGGCCCCGGGGTGGCTGAGCAGGTCAGCGACGTCGATTCGGAAGCGGGACATGGGTTGGCCTCAACAGGAGCGGTATATGAGTTTACCAGCGACCGCTTCCGACCCGGGCTAAGCGAAACGTCCGCTTTGTCGGGTTTCGCAGGCGGCGGGGGTGGGTCAGGTGTCGTCCTGGTCGAAGATCGGGATCTCGGCCTCGTCGACCGGTTCGGGCTCGGGCAGGTCGACCTGGAGTCGCTCCCGGCCTTTGCGGACACCGGTGATGGTCTTGTCGAGGAGGGTCTCGAGCGCGGCGAGCCGCTGGTCGACGTAGTCCTCGGCTTGGTGGTGGAGCCGCCGGGCTTCGGCTTCGGCGTCGGCGAGCACCTCGGCCGACTTGTGGCGGGCCTCGCGGACGATGTCGCTGCGCTCCACCATCCGCTCCGCCTGGACGCGCGCCGATTCGAGGATGCCGTCAGCCTCCCGTTTGGCGCTGTCGAGGTACTCCTGGCGTTCCTTGAGCAGCCAGCGGGCGTGGCGGAGCTCGGCGGGGAAGGTGCGGAGCGTCTCGTCGATGAGGGCGAGCGCCTCGTCCCGGTTGACCAGCACTGACGCGGACATGGGCATGGTGCGGGCGGCGTCGATGAGTTCGCGCAGCTCCTGGAGCTGCGCCTCGAGCGTGCGGGACTCAGCCTCGGTCATCCCGTCCCGCCGTCGAAGCGTTCGGCGAGGCGCTTGGCGACGGTGGGGGGGACCATGCTCGAGACGTCCCCGCCGAAGCGGGCGACTTCGCGCACGAGGCTGGAGGAGAGGAAGGAGTACTGCGGGCTGGTGGAGATGAAGAAGGTGTCGATCCCCGAGAGCTGCTGGTTCATCTGGGCCATCTGGAGCTCGTAGTCGAAGTCCGACACCGCCCGGAGGCCCTTGACGATCGCGTCGGCGCCGTGCTGCCGGGCGAAGTCGACCATGAGGCCCTTGAAGAACTCGATGCGGAGATTGGGGACATGCGCCGTGACCTCGTGGAGCATCTCTTGGCGCGCGCTGAGCGAGAACAGCGACTGGGCCTTCTGGGGGTTGCGGATGACCGCGACGATGACTTCATCGAAATGGCGCGCGGTCCGCTCGATGATGTCGAGATGTCCGTTGGTGACCGGGTCGAATGAGCCGGGACACAGCGCGGTGGCCACGCGGTCGCCTCCTCAGATGTGGGGGACGGGCCCGAGGGTCGTCAGGAGCGTATCGCCGTACCTGCGTTCCGACCGGATCTCCCAGCGGGGACCTGCCGCGTCACGCACCCGGTCTCCCCGGGCGGGGGTCTCGACCACGACCCGGGCTCCGGGGGCGAGCCAGCCCGGCTCGGCCAGCACGGCGAGAGCCGCGGTGAGGGCGGGGCCCGCCTCCTCGTAGGGGGGGTCGGCGAACACGAAGTCGAACGGTGGGCCGACGGGGGTGGCGGCGAGGAACGCCGCGACCGGGACAGCCCGGAGCACGGCCCGGTCGGCGAGACCGGCGGCGGTCAGGTTGGCGTGGCAGGCCTCCACCGCGACGGGGTGCACCTCCACGAGCACGGCGCGGGCCGCGCCCCGCGAGAGGGCCTCGACCGCCACCGCGCCGCTCCCGGCGTAGAGGTCGAGGACCCGGGCGTCGCGCACGTGGTCGCCGAGCGACGCGAAGAGCGCTTCTCGGACCCGGTCGGTCGTGGGCCGGACCGTCGCCGGGGCGACGAGGCGGCGGCCCCCCGCCGTGCCCGCGATGACACGGAGCCGGGGGCGAGGCACCGGTCCACTGTCCCACGCGGGCGACGCGGCCGGGCCGTCCCACCCTCTACGTTGGGCCCATCGGGTGGATGGGACGGGCCGCCCTCGCGGCCGTGGCGGCGTGCTGGTGGGCCCCGAGCGCGGCCGCGCTCCCGACGGCGCCCCCGGGTGCGGCCGCGACGGCGACGCTCCGCTGCTCCGATCAGATCGGCGCGTCGAGCGGACCGGCTGCGTCGCGCACGACGGTCTCGGGGACGGTCGCGCTGACGACACGCGCCGCGTTGGGCGCTGGCCCCGGCGGTGACGCATCGGACCCCAACGCGCGGTTCTTCGCCAAGGACGGCCTGCAGTTCCGAACCGGCGCCTCGTTCGACCTCAGGGTGCCACCCGAGTGGCGGGGCCGCGTCAGCCTCGGGTGGGGGAATCCCGCGCCGCGGACGACACATCTGAGGGTCGCGGGGTGTGCGTGGACACCGAGTCCGAGCCAGTCGTCACCGAGGGGGACGTGGCTCGCGTTCGCCGGCGGGTACTGGGTCCGTCAGCCGGCGTGTGTCTCGGTGCTCGTGACGGTCGGTCACCGGACCCGCCGGGTGCACATCGGGATCGGCGTCGCGTGCCCGGGACAGATCGCCCCGCCGGTGCCGTTGACCGTGGGCGCGCCGTGACACCCGGGTGGCCCGTCGACGGTGGATCCGGTCAGCTCTTGAAGAGGAAGTCGGCGGCGTCTTCGGGGTAGAGGTCTTCGAACTCGTGGCGGAGGGAGGCGTGCTCGGCGAGGGTCGGGTCCGCGGCGAGGATCTGCTCGGCGACCTCACGGGCGTCGAGCACCACCGGTTCGTCACGGGGCAGCCGTCCGAGCTTGAGGTCGCTCATACCCGACTGGCGTTCGCCGAACACGGCGCCGGCGCCTCGGATCTCGAGGTCGCGTTCGGCGAGCTCGAACCCGTCGGTCGTGTCGCGCATGGCCTCGAGGCGGGCCTTGCCCTCGGGGGTCGTCGGGTCGGCGAGGAGGAAGCAGATCGACGGGTGGGTGCCGCGTCCGATGCGGCCCCGCAGCTGGTGGAGCTGGAGGAGCCCGAACCGGTCGGCGTCCTCGATGATCATGACCGTGGCGTTGGGGACGTCGACGCCGACCTCGATGACGGTGGTGGCGACGAGCACGTCGAGGTCCCCGGACCGGAACTGATTCATCACGGATTCCTTCTCCGCCGACGCGAGCTGGCCGTGGAGCAGCCCGAGGCGGAGCCCGGCGAGGTCGTCGCGGGCCAGGCGTTCGTACTCGGTCGTCGCCGCGGTGGCGACGACCCGCTCGGACCCTTCGACGAGGGGGCACACCACGAAGGCCTGCCGGCCGGCGGCAACGTCGGCCCGAAGCCGGTCATAGACGCGGCTGCGCTCCATCTGGCTGGGCCCCACGGTCTCGGTCTCGACCGTGGGACGGCCCGCGGGGAGCTCGCGCAGCTCGGTCTTGTCGAGGTCGCCGTAGATGAGCATCGCCGCGGTGCGCGGGATGGGGGTCGCGGTCATGACGAGGACGTCGGGGTCGTCGCCCTTGCCGCGCAGCACGTCGCGCTGCTCGACGCCGAAGCGATGCTGTTCGTCGATCACGACGACACCGAGGCGCGGGAACGCGACGCCTTCCTCGAGGAGCGCGTGGGTGCCGACGAGCACGTCGACGTCGCCGCTGTCGATCCCGGCCGCGAGACGGCGGCGATCGGGCGCGGGGGTGCGCCCCGTGAGGAGCGCGATGCGGACGGGCCGCTCGGCGAGGAGCGTGTCGGGTGACGGGACGGTGAGCCCGTCGACCAGGGTTCGCAGCGTCATCTCGTGCTGCTCGGCGAGCACCTCGGTCGGGGCGAGGAACGCCCCCTGGTAACCGCCTTGCGCCGCGACGAGGAGGGCGGCGAGCGCGACGACCGTCTTGCCCGACCCGACCTCGCCTTGGAGGAGGCGGTGCATGGGGGCGGGCGCGGCGAGGTCGGCGGTGATCGCGTCGATGGCGCGGTGCTGGGAACGGGTCAGCTCGAAGGGCAGCGCATCGAGGAACGACGCGAGGAGGGTCCCGTCGAGGCGGTGCTCGATGCCGGTCCGTTCCCGTTCGATGGCGCGACGCTGGAGGACGAGGCGGACCTGGATGCGCAGGAACTCGTCGAAGGTGAGGCGGCTGCGCGCCACGAGCGCGTCGGTGAGCGACTCGGGCTGATGGATGCTCCAGTACGCCGTCGTGCGATCCACCAGGGCCCGGTCGCGGCGGAGGTCCTCGTCGAGGGGATCGGCGAAGCCGCGCGCCTTCGTGCGCTCGAGGGCGTTGGCAACGAGGCGGCGGAGCTGCCAGCTGTGGATCCCGGCTTTGCCGGACTGGGGATAGACGGGGAGGAGGACCCCGGTGGTGGCGTCCCCGCCGCGGTCGAGGACGTCGAGGGCCGGGTTCACCATCTGGCGTCGCCCGCGGTAGTGGTCGACGCGCCCGAAGACCGACACCTCGGTGCCTTCCTCGAGGCGGGCCCGGTACTCCTGGTTGAAGAACGTGAGCCGCAGGTAGGAGGTGCCATCGAAGACCTCCATCTCGACGATGGGGCGCCGCCGGGGAGGTCGGCGGACGCTGACCTTCTTGATCTCGCCCGAGACGGTCGCTTCTTCGCCGATGGCGAGGCTGGCGATCTCGGCGAGGTTGGTGCGGTCGTGGTAGCGGCGCGGGTAGTGCTGGAGCAGATCCAGCACGGTGCGGATCTCCATCTCGGCGAGCTGGGCTTCGAGGCGGGCGCCGACCTCGCGCAACGCGCTGACGGGCTTGTCGTTCAGCTCCCGCAGGGTGAGGCCCGGTTCGGGCACGGGCTACTCGACGCCGATGAGGTACGGGTAGAGCGGCTGATCGCCCGCGTGCACCTCGACCTCGACCTGGGGGTGGGCAAGCCCGAGGTGCTCGCGGAGCCGGTCGGTGTCGCCCGGGCGGGCGTCGGCGCCGAGGAGCACGGTGACGAGCTCGGTGTCGTCGTCGAGCAGCTGCTCGACGAGCTCGAAGGCGGCGTCGAGCGCGGAGCCGGCGACGGCGGAGATCCCGCCGGCGTCGATCGCGATCCAGTCGCCCCGCTGGATGGGGCCGCTCGCGGCGGCGCTGTCCCGGACCGCTTGGGTGACCTCACCCGAGCGGACCCGGGACGCGGCCTCTCCCATGGCTTTGACGTTCGGTTCGAGCTCGGCGTCGGGGTCATAGACGACGAGCGCGGCGAGGGCTTCGACGACGGAGTGGGTCGGTACGACACCGACGACCCGGTCGCTCAGCTCGTCGACCTGGCGGGCGACCGCCACGATGTTCTTGTTGTTGGGGAGCACGATGACGCTGCCGGCGGGCGCGACATTGACGGCGTCGAGGATCTGCGCGGTCGACGGGTTCATGGACTGGCCGCCGGCCACGACCGCGTGCACGCCGACGCTGCGGAGCAGGCGCCCGATCCCGTCGCCGACGGCGACGGCGACGACCGAGGTCGTGACGGGGGCCTCGACCGGCGTGTCGTCGGGCTGGGGGACGGCGTCACGGACCCAGCGCTCCTCCTCGACTTGCTCGTCGAGGTCGGTGACGCGGATCTTGGCGGGCCGGCCGGCCTCGATGCCGACCTCGATGGCGGCGCCGATCTCGTTGGTGTGCACGTGACAGTTCCAGGTCCCGTCGCCGCCGACGACCACGATGGAATCGCCGATGGCGTCCCACGCCTCCTTGAACGCGGGGATGGTGGCGTCGTCGGCGTCGAGGAGGAACATCACCTCGTACCGCAGCCCGCTGGCATTCTCACCGCGCTGATGGGCCGCAACCGCGTCGGGGGTGGCGACGATCTCGGGTTCGGGAAGGGGGCGGCCGTCGACGACGTGGAGGAAGGCGTCGACGAGGAGCGTGAACCCGCGGCCGCCGGCGTCGACGACGCCGGCCTCCTTGAGGACGGGCAGGAGGTCGGGGCTGTGGTCGACGGCGTCGAGAGCGGCGTCGTGGACCCGGTCGAGCAGCCCGTCGAGGGTGGCCTCCCCCGCGGCGCGGGCGGCCTCGCCGGCCTCGGCGGCGGCGCGCACCGCGGTGAGGATCGTGCCCTCCACGGGGCGCATCACGGCCTGGTACGCGGCGTCGGACCCGCGCCGCAGCGCGGCGACGAGCGTGTCGGCCGAGACCGACTCGGCGGGACGGAAGGTGTCGGCGAGGCCCCGGAGGATCTGGGAGAGAATGACCCCCGAGTTCCCCCGCGCCCCCATGAGGGACCCGTGCGCGACGGCCCGGCACACGTCGTCCATGCGGTGGGCGTCGCCGAGCTCGGCGCACACCGACTCGAGGGTGAGGGCCATGTTGGTGCCGGTGTCCCCGTCGGGCACCGGGTACACGTTCAGCCGGTTCAGCTCCTCTTGATGGGCGCGCAGCGCATCGCGGTAGGTGGCGACGACCCGGGCGAGGGCAGCCCCGTCGATGGCGTCGAGGACGGGCACCCGCGGGATGGTAGTGGGGGACGCTTCGCGCGACCGCGGCCCGGGCGGGTATCGTCATGGGTCCCCTCGACCCCGGAGTGCACGATGGCATCGGTCTGTGACGTCTGCGGCAAGTCGCCGCGGTTCGGCATGCGGTTGAGCCACTCCCACCGGCGCACCAAGCGGCGCTGGAACCCGAACGTGCAGCGGGTCCGGGCGATCGTGGACGGGTCCCCGAAGCGCATCCACGTGTGCACGTCGTGCCTCAAAGCCGGAAAAGTCCAGAAGCCCTGATGCAGGGCGTCGTGCGGATCTACGACCCCCAGACCGGGGAAGGGATCGTGGTGCGCGACACCGACCGGGCCGAACTGGTGCTCGCCCCGGACGCGCTCGCCGGGTCGCTGTTCCGGATGCTGCGCCAGGGCCAGCGCGTCAACTTCGAGGTCGACAGCGAGGAGCGCGTCGTCCACGTCCGGATCGGCGCCGAAGCCGACCTCGGGCTGCCCAGCGCCCAGGTCTGAGCCGGGCCGGCTGCGGTCAGGCGTCGCTGCGGGTCACGAGCCCCCAGGCGAAGAGCAGCACCGTCGCCCCGACGAACGCGACGAGGATCGAGTACAGCGAGAAGCTGTTGATGCCCTCGCCCCCGGCGGCTTTGAACAGGGCGCCGCCCACGATCCCGCCGATGATGCCGACCACGATGGTCCCGAGGCATCCCGGGCGGTGCCGGCCGGTGACCCCTTTGGCCAGGACACCGGCGAGGAACCCCACCACGATCCACGAGAGCCAGCTCATGCGGGCAGCGTACCCAGCCCTCGACTCGGCGGTCCGGGACGGCCCCCCAGTAGAGTTGATGTCCACCCGTTCCCCGCCGAGGAGCTGCTTCGTTGTCACTCGTGGTCGACGCCCCGACCAAGCATGAGGGCCTGCTCACCTGGGTCGAGGCCATGGTCGAGCTGTGCGAACCGGACGCCATCCACTGGTGTGACGGCTCCCAAGCCGAGTACGAGCACCTGTGCGCCGGGCTCGCCGAGGCCGGCACCTTCGTGGAGCTCGACCCCGAGCGGCGCCCCGGGTCCTACTGGGCGACGACGGACCCCAGCGACGTCGCCCGGGTCGAGGACCGGACGTTCATCTGCTCCGAGGCGGAGCGTGACGCCGGCCCGACCAACCACTGGGTGGACCCCGCTGAGATGCGGGACCGGCTCCACACCCTGTTCCGCGGCTCGATGCATGGCCGGACGATGTACGTCGTCCCGTTCAGCATGGGTCCGCTCGGCTCGCCCCTCTCCTACATCGGGGTGGAGATCACCGACTCGCCGTACGTGGCGCTGTCGATGATCGTCATGACCCGGGCCGGGAAGGGCGCCCTCGACGTGCTCGGGGAGGACGGCCCGTTCGTCCCCTGCATGCACTCCATCGGGGCTCCCCTCGAAGCGGGCGAGGTGGACAGCCTCTGGCCGTGCAACCCGGACGAGAAATGGATCGTGCATTTCCCCGAGACGCGCGAGATCTGGTCGTACGGCTCCGGGTACGGCGGCAACGCCCTTCTCGGCAAGAAGTGCTTCGCGTTGCGAATCGCGTCGGTGATCGCCCGCGACGAGGGGTGGCTCGCCGAGCACATGCTCATCCTCAAGCTCACCTCCCCGACCGGGGCCGTGCATTACATCGCGGCGGCGTTCCCGTCGGCGTGCGGCAAGACGAACCTGGCGTTGCTGGTCCCGACCATCCCGGGCTGGAAGGCCGAGTGCGTCGGGGACGACATCGCCTGGATGAAGTTCGGGGCCGACGGGCGCCTGTACGCGATCAACCCCGAGAACGGGTTCTTCGGTGTGGCACCGGGCACGAACCGCACGACCAACCCGAACGCGATGCGCACGGTGGAGGCCAACACCGTGTTCACGAACACTGCCCTCACCGACGACGGCGACATCTGGTGGGAGGGCATCGACGGGCCGGTCCCCGAGCACCTGACCGACTGGCATCGCAACGACTGGACACCGGGGTCGGACACTCCCGCGGCGCACCCCAACTCGCGGTTCTGTGTCCCGCTCGACCAGTGCCCCGTCCTCGCCCGCGAGTACGACGACCTCGGCGGCGTGCCCATCTCGGCGTTGCTGTTCGGCGGTCGTCGGGCCACGACGGTGCCGCTCGTGTACGAATCGCGGGACTGGACCCACGGGGTGTTCATCGCAGCGACGATGGGGTCGGAGAAGACCGCGGCGGCGTTCGGTGGTCTCGGCCAGCTGCGCCGCGATCCGATGGCGATGCTCCCGTTCTGCGGATACCACATGGGGGACTATTTCGGGCACTGGCTGTCGATGCCGGGCCGCTCCGACGAATCCAAGCTGCCTCGGATTTACGGCGTGAACTGGTTCCGCAAGGACGCCGACGGGCACTTCCTCTGGCCCGGGTACGGGGACAACTCTCGGGTGTTGGACTGGATCTGTCGTCGCCTCGACGGCGAGGCGGGCGCGGTCGAGACGCCGATCGGTGCGGTGCCGCGCCCCGAGGACCTCGACCTCGACGGGCTCCCCGCGGACGCGGCGGCCCAGGTCGGGGCGGCCCTCACCGTGGACCCCGAGGCGTGGCGGGCCGAGCTGCCCACGATCCGGGAGCACTTCGACCGGTTCGGGGACCGGCTCCCCACGGCGTTGCGCGACGAGCTGACGGCGCTCGAGCGTCGCCTCGACGCGGCGGGCTGACTCAGCGGGTGAGGAGCGCCGCGACCTCGTCGTCGGTGACCTGTCGGAAGTCGCGGTACCAGGGCCCGACGGCATAGAACCCCCCGGCCGGCACCACGAGCAGCGTCACCACCTCGTCGTAGTCGTCATCGAGGCGCGCCACGGTGTCGTCGGGACCGACGGGGAGACCCAACACCCGCCGCGTCGCGTCGGTGGTGGCCAGCCAACGGCCCACCGCCGCCGCGGTGGCGCCCGTCGCGACACCGTCGTCCACGACGACGACCGTCCGGCCCGACACGTCGTCGGCGTGCAGCACCCCGGGCAGGGCGCGCCGTCTCGCTTCGACCTGGGCACGCGCCTCGGCGACGGCTCCGGCGACGAATCGGTCCGACGCGCCGACCCGCGCCACGAGCGCCTGGTCGATGACGGCGACGCCGTCGGGCCCGACGGCGCCGAGCGCGAGCTCCGGGTGGCCCGGTGCGCCGACCTTGCGGGCGACGACGGCCCGGAGCGGGGCACCGAGCGCGGCGGCGACGTCGGCCGCGACGACGACGCCGCCGCGGGGGATCCCGGCCACGACCGGACGGTCCCCGACGCCACGGAGCGCCTCGGCGAGGTGACGGCCAGCGTCGGCCCGGTCCACGAAGACGGGTGGGCGGTCCACCGCTACGATCCGCGCACGACGACGAAGGGGGAAGGCATGGCGATCAATGCTTACGTGCTCATCCAGACCGAGGTCGGCAAAGCCGTGAAGGTCGCCGACGCCGTCCGGGGCATCGACGGGGTCGTCGCCGCGGACGACGTCACCGGCCCGTACGACGTCATCGTTCGCACCGAAGCGCCCAGCCTCGATGACCTCGGTCGCATGGTCGTCTCCCAGATCCAGGCGGTGGAGGGCATCACCCGCACCTTCACCTGCCCCGTCGTCAACCTCTAAGTCACCGGTCGGGCCTCGGTGCCGGGGACGCCGCGCTGGCGTCCAGCGCGGCTGCTCCGGCGCTGATGGCGGTCGAGGGCGAGCCCGATGAGCCGGTCGAGCAGCCGCGAGTACGGGATGCCGCTCTCCGCCCACAGCCGGGGGTACATCGACACCGGTGTGAATCCCGGGATCGTGTTCACCTCGTTGACCAAGAACCCGCGGTCCTCGGTCAAGAAGAAGTCGACCCGGGCCATGCTCTCGCCTCGGCAGGCCTCGAAGGCCCGCACCGCGAGGCCTCGGACCTCGTCGGCCTGCTCCGACGGGAGCGGCGCCGGGGTCAGGAGCTGCACCGCGTCGTCCTCGTACTTGTCGGTGTAGCTGTAGAACTCGTCGCCGGGCACGATCTCGCCCGGGACTGACGCCTCGGGAGGATCGTCGCCGAGGATCCCGACCTCGATCTCCCGGCCGGTGATGGCCTCCTCGGCGATGACCCACTCGTCGAACGTGAGCGCGCGTTGGATCGCCGCGTCGAGACCGGCACGGTCGGTGGCCTTGGACACACCGACAGACGATCCCATGTTCGCCGGCTTCACGAAGCACGGCAGGCCGAGCTCGGCTTCGACCTCGTCGGCGAACGGGGCCGCGGGGTGCCCGTCCCGGTGGGTGAGCCAGCGGGCGATGGGCAGGTCGGCGGCGGCGAACGCGTGCTTCATCGCGACCTTGTCCATGGCGAGCGCGGAACCGATGACGCCGGCCCCGACGTACGGGAGGCCGGCGAGCTCGAAGAGGCCCTGCACCGTCCCGTCCTCCCCGTAGGGGCCGTGCAGCAAGGGGAGAACCACGTCGACGTTGGTGGGGCTGGGCGCGTCCGGCGCGCTCGCGTCGAGCGCCATCAGCGCCGGCTGGGACGGGTCCGGGACCTCCACCACGGGGTGGCCCTCTATGCGGAACGCGTCGGGTAGCGCGTCGCGGGTGCCCGCGAGGGCCGCTTGGGCCTCGCCGGCGAGCAGCCACTGGCCGTCGGTGGTGATCGCGACGGGGACCACCTCGTACCGGGCCGGGTCGAGCGCGGCGGCGACCGCGGCGGCGCTGACCCGCGACACGTCGTGCTCCGCGGAGCGGCCCCCGAACAGCAGGAGGACCCGGACCCTCATGCGGTGACCTGCAGCACGGCCCGGATTCCGAGCCCCATGATGAACAGGCCGACGAGGCCATAGAACAGCTCGCGGCGGCCGCGCATCTGGAGCCGGTACTGGTACGCCAGTCCGACGGTGAGGAAGGCGAGCACGCCGTAGAAGATGTGGAACGTCGGTGCCTTGTACTGCTTGCTCGACTGGAGGATCGCGCCGACGACGACCTGGAGGAGGATCGCGGCCTCGGCGACGAGGACCGAGATCCACAGCCAGCGGCCCCGGAGGCGCGGCGACTTCCACGCGACGAGGGCGGCGACACCGACGAGCCCGTTGGCCACGATCGCGACGTAGCCCCAGACCTTGTGGAAGTCGAAGAGAGCGTGCACGACAGTCCGCGCGCCGGCGCGCTGCTACCCGGCCTCTTCGTGTTGCACGACGTCGAAGGACCACAGCGCGCTGTCCGTGCTGACCGGCCCGTCGGTCGCGTGCGCCCGGTGCCCATGCTGGAACGCGGCGCTGTTGGCCCAGCGCTCGAAGTCCTCCTGGGTACGCCACCGGGTGTAGACGAGGAAGGTGTTGCGGTCGTCGCTGGGCCGCAGCAGCTCGAACGCCTCGAATCCCTCCGCCTTCGAGACCTCGCCGGCCCGGGCCGCGAAGCGGCGCTCCAGCTCCTCGGCCCGGTCCCCTGGGACGGTGATCGCGTTGATGCGCACGACGCTCATGGCGCCGTTCTACCCGCGGGCGCACCCGTCGTGCTCACCGGGCCCGTCATCCCACGCCGTCCGGCGGGTCTGGTGCCGGGAGCGAACTACTGGTCGCGGAGGAACCGCTCGATCTCGTCGGCGAGCCCGTCACCCGAGACGTCGCGCTCCCCGCCGGTCTGCTCCTCGATGGCGGTGACGAGCTCGGCCACGTCGGGCCGCTCGGCGAGTCCCTCTTCCACCCGAGCGGTGTACGCATCGGCTTGCTCCTCCAACGGCTCGATATCGACCGTGACACCGGTGAGCTCCCGCAGCCGGGTGAGGAGGGCTCGTATGGCCGGTGGTGACGGCGTCGCGGACACGTAGTGGGGCACCTGGGCCCACAGCCCGAGGGCGGGGATCCCCGCGTCCCCGAGCGCGCACTGGATCACCGTCTGCAACCCGGTGGCGCCGTGGTAGTCGGTGCGCATCGCGCCGATGTCGGCGGCGGTGCGGGCGTCGGTCGTGGTCGCGAGCACCTGGACCGGCTGGCGGTGCGACACCACCGCGGGCATGCCGCCGAGACCGACGGCCTGCTCGACGCCGAGCTCCTTGGCGAGCGAGACGACCTCCGCCGCGAACGACGGCCAACGCAGCGATGGCTCCGGCCCGGTGCAGCACACCACGTCGCGCTCGGCTCGCCCGGCGGTGAACTCGACCGTCGGCCAGGAGATCTCGCGGGTCGGACCGTCGACCAGGTGGACCGTCGGCCGGGTCTGCTGGAGGTCGACGAGGTCGTCGAGGGGGTAACGGGCGAACAGCCGCGCGCCGTCGAGCTGGGAGCTCAGCACCGCCGCGGCCGAGGCGCCCGCCGCGCCTGCGTCGACCCAGCCGACGATGGCGACGACGAGGATGGGGCGCCGCAACCGCGGGAGGGTCTCGACGTGGAGCACGGCATCACGGTATCGGCCCTGGATATGGTGCCTCGGTGCGCTTCGGGGTCCACACCGGTCTGCAGAACGCCACCACCGACGAACTGCGATCCCTGTGGCGTCACCTCGAAGAGCAGGGATTCGAGTGGATCTCGATCTGGGACCACTTCTACGCCGCCGACGCCACCCTCACCGACGAGGGCACCACGTCCGGGTCGGTGTGCCACGAGGCGGTCGCGTCGCACACCGCGTTGGCGCTCGAGACGCGCCGGGTCCGATGCGGCAGCCTCGTGTACTGCGTCGCGTACCGGCATCCCGCGGTCCTCGCGAACGCGATGGCCACCATCGATCACCTGTCGGGCGGACGCGTCACGTTGGGGCTGGGTGCCGGCTGGCACCAAGGCGAGTTCGCGGCGTACGGCATCCCGTTTCCGGCGGTGCCGGTCCGGCTGCGCATGCTCGACGAGGCGATGCAGTGCGTCCGGCTGCTGCTCACCGAGCCCACCGCGGACTTCGCGGGTGAGTTCTTCACCCTGGTCGACGCCCGCTGCGACCCGAAGCCGGTCCAGGCCCGCCTCCCGATCTGGATCGGGGGTGGCGGGGAACGGGTCACGCTGCGCCTCGCGGCCCGCCACGCCGACGGCTGGAACGTGCCCTTCATCACCCCGGACGGGTACCGGCACAAGGTCGAGGTCCTCGAGACCCACTGCCAGACCGTCGGGCGCGACCCGGCGACGATCGAGAAGAGCGTCAACTTGACCTTGGCGTGGAGCGACGAGGAGCTCCGGTCCCGGTTCGGGGGCATGACCGACTGGATCCGCCCGAGCGCCCTCACCGGCAGCACCGACCAGATCGTCGACCGTATCGGCGAGTACCGCGACGGTGGTGCCGACTGGGTGAACGTGGCGCTGCGCGCCCCGTTCGATGTGGACACCGTCGACCGGTTCGCCGCTGAGGTGCTCCCCGCGTTCCGGTGACGGCTTCGGACGGCGAGCTGCGCCGCGACGCCCTGACCGGTGAGTGGGTGACGATCGTCGGCGCCCGCCAGGACCGTCCCCACCTACCCGACGGTCCCTGCCCGTTCTGCGTCGGTGGTCTCGAGGCCCCCGAGCCCTACACCGTGCGGGCGTTCCCGAACCGGTGGCCGCCGCTCACCGGCGGCGCCGCGCTCGACGATGCGACCGGTCTGGACCGCACCCCGGCGCGCGGGGCGGCCGAGATCGTGCTGTACACGCCCGACCACGACGCGTCCTTCGCGTCGCTCGGCGTCGCGGCCGCGCACGGGGTCGTGGACCTGTGGGCCGAGCGCACCGCCGCGCTCCTCGCCC
Organism: Acidimicrobiia bacterium; assembly: GCA_035468285.1. Classification (GTDB taxonomy): domain Bacteria; phylum Actinomycetota; class Acidimicrobiia; order IMCC26256; family PALSA-555; genus PALSA-555. The sequence continues at coordinate 32,051 of DATISY010000071.1, forward strand.
GCCTCGACGTGGCGTACGTCCTCGTCCTCGAGAACCGGGGCCGCGAGGTGGGCGCGACGATCGACCATCCCCACGGCCAGATCTACGGGTTCCCGTTCGTGCCTCCCGTCCCCGCCCGGGAAGCCGCCCGGTCGGCCGAGCAGGGCTGCGTCATCTGCGGGGAGCTCGGCCGGGAGCGGACCGACCCGGCCCGCGTCGTCCACGACGCCGACGGCTGGCTCGGCTGGGTGCCGTTCGCCGCGGGCTGGCCGTTCGGGCTGCTCGTCGCGCCGCTCGAGCATGTGCCGGGGCTCCCCGAGCTCTCGGACGAGGGCCGCGTGGGCCTCGCCGGCGCCCTGGTCGATGTCCTCGGCCGCTACGACCGGCTGTTCGGCCGTCCTGTGCCGTACATGCTCTGGGTGCACCAACAGCCCGGCGTCATCGACGCGCACCTCCACGTCCATGTCGCGCCGACGTGGCGGGCCGCGTCGGTGACCCGCTACGTCGCCGCCGCCGAGCTGGGCAGCGGCACCCTGTTCAACCCGGTCGTCCCCGAGGATGCCGCGGCGCGGCTGCGCCAGGCGTGAGCCGGGCCGGCCCCGCGAATCGCGGCGCGCCCGAGCGATGCAGGGTCAGTTGCTCCCGAAGGGGCGGCGGCGGGGCCCGAACGCGTGCTGGAGGTCCGCGCCGGCGAACGCGGGGGGTGCGACCCCGTCGACCGCGAACCGGTAGAGCGCGGTGCGGTAGATGCCGGTGAGGGCCGAGAGAGCCAGCGCCACGACGAGCACCCACGCCAGCGCGATCGCGCCGAGCGGGATCATGACGACGAGGCTGCCGGTCGCGGCGGCGAGGCCGAACAGGAGGATGGCGGGCAGCATGGCGATGAGGCCGAACACGCCGAAACCGAACTGCGCCGCGACGTTCTCGCCCCAAGACTGCTTCAGGAGCTGACCGGAGCGCTTCAACGCGTCGATGGGACCGAGGTCCTCGAGCATGATGATCGGGACGGTGAGGAACGTGACGATCGCCCACGCCGCGCCCAGCAGGCTGCCGATGATCTGGCCGACGAACCCGAAGCGCTCCTCGATCGCCCGGATCACGATCGAGACGGTGCCCTGCACGACGGCCCACGGCAGCAGGCGGTGCAGCTTGGCGTTCGCCGCCGCGAAGCACTCCCCGCGCTCGGCGCGGCGACCCTCGAGCGCCTCGTTCGCCCCATGGACGAGGGCGCCGAGAAAGTAGGTGGTCACGAACGCCAACGCGAGGTAGGCGAGAACGACGAACACGTAGCCGATGCCGCGCAGGCTGGTGCCGTGCGTGTTGTTCACGCCGGTCACCGCGACCAGCCCGGCGAAGATCCCGACCACGGCGAGGCTCACGATGGCGGAGACGGCCGGGAACAGCGCCAGGGCCTTGTCGGACCGCAGCACGGACCACGAGACCTTGGCGAGCTCCCACGAGTTCCGGAGACGTTCCATGGGGGGAAGCATACGGCGCTGTCTCGCCGGCGCGACCGCATGTCTGCGGCCGGGCCCCCCGACCCGGCACCGACTCGGGCCCTACCGTGCTCCCGATGGACCGTCGCGCCGCGATGCTCGTCGACCGCCTCGGCGGGGACGCCCGTCAGGTCCGGCTCGTCCGCGCTCCCGGGCGCGTCAACCTCATCGGCGACCACACCGACTACAACGACGGGTTCTGCCTCCCCATCGCCATCGACCGGGACTGCATCGTGGCCGCCCGCCCCGGCCCGCCCGGACGGGTGCACGCCGAGTCGCTCGACACGGGGAGCCGGGTCGACATCCCCGCCGCGGGCTCCACTCCCCCGCCGGGTCCGGGGTGGGGTCGCTTCGTCGCCGCCGCGACCCAGGTGGCCTCACAACGGTCCGGGGTCATCGCCGGCACCAGCCTGGTCGTGTCGTCGACCGTGCCCATCGGGTCCGGCTTGTCGTCGAGTGCCGCCCTGTGCGTCGCACTGATCAGCGCGCTCGGCGACCCGCCCACCAGCGAGCGTGAGCGACGCGAGCTGGCCCGTGCTGCCCGCCAGGCCGAGCTGCTCGCAACGGAGGTCCCCATCGGACCGATGGACCAGCTGGCGTCGGTGTTCGGGCATCCGAACGCCGCCCTGTTCCTCGACTGCCGCACCCTCGAGATCATCCCCGTCCCGTTGCCCACCACCGCAGCCGTCGCCGTCGTGCACTCCGGCCTGCCCCGCTCACTCGAGGGGAGCGCGTACGCGGAGCGTCGCGCTGCGTGCGTCGCCGCGGCTCACCGCGTCGGCGTGGCGGCCTTGCGGGACGCCACACCGGCCCAGGTGGCCGACGACCCCATCGCTCGCCATGTCGTGTCCGAGAACGCTCGCGTCGTCGACGCGGTCGCCGCCTTGCGACGCGGCGACCTGGTGCGACTCGGTGCGCTCATGGCCGCGAGTCACGCCAGTCTCCGCGACGACTTTCGGGTCTCGACCCCCGAGCTCGACACGCTCGTCGAGGCCCTGCTCGAGAGCGGCGCGATCGGCGCCCGCTTGACAGGCGCTGGGTTCGGCGGCTGCGTGGTGGCCGTCACCGCTCCCGAGCAGCGCGACGCCATCCTCGCCGCGGCGACCGACCGGTACCGGTCGCGCACGGGGCTGGACCCGCAGGCGTTCCCGGTGCGCGCCGTCGGCGGCGCCGGGCGGATCGAGCCCTGACCGGAACTCCGGTTACAAGGCGTCGAGGAGCCGGTTCTTGCGCAGCTCGTACTCGTCCCAGGTGATCAGGCCCTCGTCGGCGAGCCGGGCGAGCTGCTCGATCTTGTCCGCGACACCCTCCCCCGCCCCGCGGCCACCGCCGTGCTCGCGCACGGCGCGTGCCACGGCTTCGGCGATCGCGTCCGCGCCGCTGGCGTGCGCGACGTGTGCCTCCATCTGCCGGTAGATCTCGAGCTGGATCCCGTCGGGGTGGCGCACGTTCTCGAACAGCGTGTCGCCCTCTTCGCCGGCGGACTGCACCTCGAGATCCCCCGCCCCGATGATCCGCTCCCAGATTCCCTGGTGGAAGTTGATGTTGCTGATCCGGTCGAGCGGGATCTCGACGCCGTGGCGGCCGAGGACCCCCGCCCGGTACAGGACCCGGTTGTCCGTCACGACGAAGTAGGTGCGCCGCCACTGCAGGTACTGGTTGCCCAGCCAGAGGCTCCAGGCGAGCACGAGGACCACGACGGGCCACTTGACGACGTTGTAGATCCCCGCGTCGGGGATCTCGAACGTCCCGACGATGAGGAGCAGCAGCGGTACACCGGTGACGATGTGTCGGGAGAAGTACCACCAGTGTGGCCGCAGGTCGAGGACGACCGTCTCTTCGTCGTAGACGAGCCGACTCGGGAACGGCATGCCGCGGAGGTTATGCCGGTCCGAGCACCCGATCGAGGTACGCGTTCGCGAAGCGCCCCTCGGGGTCAAGCTTGCGGCGAACGACTTGGAAGCGATCCCATTCGGGATACCGGGCGGCCAGCGTCGCCGCGGTCTGGTAATGCATCTTCCCCCAGTGCGGACGGCCGTCGAGGTCGTTCATGACACCTTCGACCCCACGGAAGTACGACTCGAACTCCACCCCGCGCGGGACGTGCACGGCGACGTAGCAGCTGTCACGTCCGCTCGCCGTCGAGAGCGGGATGTCATCGGGGGCGGTGAACCGCACCTCGATCGGGAACCCGACCCGGAGGTCGTTGCGCTCGATCACGTCCCGCACGCCCCGCACCGCGTCGCGGGCACGCGCGCGGGGCACGGCGTACTCCATCTCGACGAAACGGACCAGGCGAGTGCTGCAGAGGATGAGGTCGCTGCGGTTGGTGAGCTCGGTCGTTCCGACCCCGTCGGCGACCAGGTTGTTGAGACGGGGCACGAGTGATGGCGTTACCCGCCCGACACGGACGACGGCGCCGAAGAAGTAGTTGGGGTAGAAGACCTCGGCTCGCCACCGCTTGTACGCGCTCTTGAGGACGGGCGGGTCCTCGGTGCGGTTGTTCGCGATCGTGGCGCACGAATCGGTGTGGGGCATCCAGTAGAACTCGAAGTGGTCGTTGCCGTCGACGAGCTCGTCGAGCTCGTCGAGGACCTCGTCGAGGCGGCGACGCCGTCCGATGTGGTGCAGGTTGAACGCGGGCACGCACTGCAATGTGACCTTCGTGACGACACCGAGCGCGCCGAGACCCACCCGGGCGGCGTGGAACAGCTCGGGCTCCTCGTCGGCTGAGCAGCGCACGACGTCGCCCTCGGCGGTCACGAGCTCGAGGGCCCGCACGAACGTGGCGAGCCCACCGAACGTTGCGCCGGTGCCGTGGGTCGCGGTGGAGATGGCGCCCGCGATTGTCTGCCGGTCGATGTCACCGAGGTTGGCGAGGGCGAGGTCCCGGACCGCGAGCTCCTCGTTGAGCCGATGGATCGTGATCCCGGCCTCGACCGTCACCTGGCACGCGTCGCGGTCGACGTCGACGACCCGGTCGAGGTCGTCGATCGAGAGCATCCGGCCGGTCGTGCACGCAATGTCGGTGAAGGAGTGACCGGTGCCGACGACCTTGACGGTCTGGCCGGCGGCGCGGGCGCGGCGGACCGCCTCGGCGACCTCGAGGTCACTGCGCGGCGCCTCGACCGCTGCCGGGCTGCACCGCTGGTTGCCGCCCCAGTTCCGCCATCGAGGGTTACGCATCGCCCCGAAGCGTACGAGGCGGCCGGGTCTCCGTCAGGCCCAGCCGAGCTCACGGAGGCGGGCGTCGGAAAGCCCGAAGTGATGGCCGACCTCGTGGAGAACGGTGACCCGCACCTGGCGGGCGAGATCGGCCTCGTCGCGGGCGCGCGCACACAACGGCCCGGAGAACACCGTGATGCGATCCGGGAGCACCCCGCCGTACCCGATGGGATCGCGTTTGGTGAGCGGGATCCCCTCGTACAGACCGAGCAGCGTGCCGGGCCGGTCACCGCGCTGGTCGGCCCGGGGCCAGTCGGCAACCACGACGGCGACGTTCTCCATCGCGGCCGCGAGCTCCGGCGGAATCTCGTCGAGTGCGTCGGCAACGAACGCCTCGAACTGCGCGGGGGTGACATCAACCATGGTCGAACGCGCGGTGACACCGCGGCGGCCGAACGGTAACGCGCTCGCGAAAAGTCTCTTGACCCCGGGTCGCGCCGGGCGTACGTTGCGTCTTGCCGGAGTCACAACGGCACGGGACCGGGGACGACCATCGGGGCGACTCGAGGGTCGGCTGCGGAAATCGGGTCGGAGTGGCGGCGGTCGGCAACGGCAACCGGGTTCGCCCGGGAAACCGGAGCCGGGCCCAGAACCGAGTCCGCGGGCCGGTGCGTTCCAGCCGGTCCGGGGCAGCAGCGGTGCGGCGCCCGCGAGGGTGGTCGCATGGCGGTGAGAGGTCTGGTCCGAAGGGACATGGGCCCCGAGGAGTCCGGAACGCTTCGGCGTGATGGCTACTCGGGGCCCCCCTTTGTGTCCGGGCCCCGGGGCCATCCGCGCCACTGTCACAGCCCCTCGGTACGGTCCGGTGCGTGGACGCCGACGCCCTACTGGGCGGTCTTGACGACCAGCAGCGCCGCGCTGTCACCTCCGAAGCCGCGCCGCTCGCCATCCTGGCCGGGGCGGGGGCGGGCAAGACCCGGGTCCTGACCCGCCGCATCGCGTGGCGCGCCGCGACAGGGTCGGTGGATCCCCGCCGGGTTCTCGCGGTCACATTCACCCGCAAGGCCGCGGGCGAGCTCCGGGCCCGCCTCGCCCAGCTCGACGTCCAGCCCGCGGTCACGGCGGGAACCATCCACGCCCTGGCCCTCGCCCAGCTCCGGGCCCGGTACACCGAGCAGCGCCGCGACTTCCCCGCGCTCCTCGAGCGCAAGGCCCGGCTCCTCGTGCCCCTGACCGGGCGGCGGGGCGCCGACGCGCGCGTCGCGGCGTCGGAGCTGGCGGGCGAGATCGAGTGGGCGAAGGCCCGAGGGATCCGTCCCGACGGGTACACCGCGGCGGTCCGCGCCGCGGGCCGGAACCCGCCCCGCGACGACATGGCCGCGGTCTACGGCCGCTACGAGCGCGAGAAGCAGCGTCGCGGCCTCGTCGACTTCGACGACCTGCTCTGGTCGTGCGCCGAGGTGCTCGAGACCGACCCGGAGTTCGCGGCGGCGCAGCGCTGGCGGTTCCGGGCGTTGTTCGTCGACGAGTTCCAAGACATCAGCCCCGCCCAGCTGCGGCTGGTTCGGGCGTGGCTGGGAGACCGCACGGACCTGTGCGTCGTCGGGGACGCCGACCAGGCCATCTACGGGTTCGGCGGCGCCGACCCGTCGTTCCTCACCGACTTCGCCCGCCACTTCCCCACCGCCGAAGTCCTCCACCTCGGACGGAACTACCGGTCCACTCCCCAGATCGTGGACACCGCGGAGGCGGTCCTGCGCGACGCCGGCGGCGCGCGGCCACCCCGGGTCGGGGTGCGCGCATCCGGTCCCCGCCCGACGGTGACCGAGTACGACAGCGAAGAGGACGAGGCCCGCCGGGTCGCGGCGCGCCTCCAGGAGGCCCGGACCGCCGAACGACGCTGGTCGGACCTCGCGGTGCTGTACCGGACGAACGCACAGTCGGCGGCGTTCGAATCCGCGTTGAGCGCCGTCGGGATCCCGTTCCGGGTGCGGGGCGCCGGCTCGTTCCTGGACCGCCCGGAAGTGCGCGCCGCGCTGGACCGGCTCCGGGACGCGGCTCGCGACGCGCCCGGCCGGTCGTTCGCGGAGCATCTCGTCGACCTCGATGTCGTCGACGCGGCCGCGGGCGGCGAGCGCTCCGAGCACGGCGACGCGCTGGTGCGCCTCGGTCGGGAGTACCTCGACGCGGAACCCGGATCGGGGTCGCTCGACGGGTTCCTCGCCTTCCTCACCGCGGCCCTCCGAGACGACGCGCCGATCGACGAAGACGCGGTCGAGCTGCTGACGTTCCACCGGGCGAAGGGCCTGGAGTTCCACACCGTGTTCGTCACCGGCCTCGAACGGGGCCTGGTGCCGATCTCGTACGCGGACACCCCGCCCGAGCGCGCCGAGGAGCGCCGTCTGCTGTACGTGGCGTTGAGCCGGGCGGAGCAGGCGCTGCACTGCTCGTGGGCCCGGTCACGGACCTTCGGGCTTCGCACGGCGCGGCGCTCCCCCAGCCCGTGGCTGGAGCCCATCGGATCCGCTCTGCGTGGCGACGCGACGGACGTCGCGGCCCGACCGGCCCCGGCAGGGGTGCGCGCCGCCCGGGCGCGCCTCGTCGCCGCCGCGGGAGAGCCCACCGTGGCCGGCGCCGCGCTGTTCGCGGCGCTCCGAGACTGGCGCCGCGGCCTGGCCCGGGCGTCGGGTGTGCCGGCGTACGTCATCTTTCCCGACTCGACGCTGCGGGCCGTCGCCGAATCGCGTCCCGCGACCGCCGAGGACCTCTTGGCGCTGCCCGGTGTGGGTCCGGTGAAGGCCGCGCGGCACGGCGACGCCGTGCTCCAGCTCGTTCGCAGCCACACCTGAGTGGCATCGGCGCGCCACGGGGTGCGGCGATCCGCCGGCCGGCACCGGTAGGGTCGAATCCTCCATGCGGCGATGGGTGAAGTGGCTGGCCTTGGCGGTCGTGGCCCTCGTGGTGGGAGCCCTCGTCGTCGCGGTGCTCACCGTGCGGCCGCGGCTGGCGGACGCCCGCGACGGGGTGGATCACGCCTGGGTCCCGCTGCGGGTCCCGCTCGTGGTCCGTTATCAGCGCCTCAACGGTGTCGTCCTCGCCCTCGACGCGGCCGGGGCCCGCCAACGCGCGGTCACGACGGACCTCACCGCGGCGCTCGCCCAGTGGCAGCGTGTCGCGGCGACCGACGACCCCGGCGCGCAGGCGCCACTGGCCGACGACCTGGAGGCCCTGGCGCTGCGGGCCCGCGCCAACGTGCAGCACTCCGACCGGTTGCGACAGAACCCGACGCTGCAAACGGCGTTCGCCGCGTTCGACCAGGCGATCGTCAACCCGCCCGCGGTGAGCGCGTACAACCGGGCGGTGCAGGCCTACCAGCGGCGTCGGACCAGCACCGCGGGCCGGATCGTCGCCTCGTTGTTCGGGTTCGGTGAACGGCCGGTGCTGATGATCGTCGGGGGCACCTGACGGTCAATGCGCGGCGCTGATCACGCCTTCGTTCGCGCGCTCGATGCGCTCGATCTCGCCGAGGGGCGCGACGCGTCGAAAGAGCCGCAGGGTGGTGTCCCAGTCGGCGAGCATCGCTCCCGCGGTCGGCGATCCGGTCAGCTCCCGGTGCTGGGAGATGAGGAACTGCAGCTCGCCGGCCCGGGCGTCGTCGAGGAGGGTCGCGTCGACGAGCTGGGCGTTCAGCCGGGTGACGAGGAGGTGGTCAGGGTCATAGACGAACGCCTGTCCCCCGGTCATCCCGGCGCCGAGGTTGTAGCCGAACGGCCCGAGGATGACGACGGTGCCGCCGGTCATGTACTCGCACGCGTGGTCCCCGACGCCTTCCACGACGGTGGTGGCGCCGCTGTTGCGCACCGCGAAGCGCTCCCCGACCCGGCCCGCGGTGAAGAGCTGGCCGCCGGTGGCGCCGTAGAGGACGGTGTTGCCCGCGAGGACGGGGGCGCCGGCATCGTCCGGGGGCGGGCGGAGGATGACCCGTCCGCCGCCGAGGCCCTTGCCGACGTAGTCCTGGGCTTCACCGATGAGCTCGAGGGTGACGCCGGCGGCGGCGAACGCGCCGAAGGACTGCCCGGCCGACCCGGTGAAGCGGGCATGGACCGACCCGGGGGGGAGCGCCTGCCCGAACTCGAGGCCGATGGCACCGCCGAGTGACGCGCCGATCGTGCGGTCGGCGTTGGTGATGTCGTACTCGAACGTCGCCTCGCCGCCGCCCCAGATGGTGGCGAAGGCGTCCTCGAGAAGGCGGGCGTCGAGCGCGGAGCGGGGACGTTGCACGGGGTTGCGCGCGATGAAGCGGCGCGGCGCGTCGTCGGCCGGCGGGACGAGGAGGGGGGCGAGGTCCATGGCGTCGGCGCGGAGGTCGCCGGTGCGGCGCTGGCGGAGGCACTCGACGCGCCCGATGGCCTCGTCGAGGGACCGGAGGCCGAGCACCGCGAGGTGACCGCGGACCTCCTCGGCGATGTAGAGCATGTAGGTCGCGACCCCTTCGGGGGTCCCGGCGAACTTGGCGCGCAGCCCAGCACGTTGCGTCGCGATCCCCGTGGGGCAGGTGTCGCGGTGACAGGCGCGCACCATGATGCAGCCTTCGGCGAGCATGGCAGCGGTGCCGAACGAGTACTCGTCGGCGCCGAGCAGCGCGGCGATGATCACGTCCCGGCCGGTCTTGAAGCCGCCGTCGACGCGAACCCGGACCCGGTCGCGCAGCCGGTTGTCGATCAGGCTCTGACGGGTCTCGGCGAGGCCGAGCTCCCAGGGAAGCCCAGCGTTCTTGATCGACGACAGTGGCGATGCGCCCGTGCCGCCGTTGCATCCCGAGATGTGGACCACTTCGGCTTGGGCTTTCACGACTCCGGCCGCGATGGTCCCGACGTTGTGCTCCGCGACGAGCTTCACCGATACGTCGGCGATCGGGTTGACCTGCTTGAGGTCGTAGATCAGCTGGGCGAGGTCCTCGATCGAGTAGATGTCGTGGTGCGGCGGCGGGGAGATCAACCCGACGCCCGGTTGGGTGAACCGGAGCCGGGCGATCTCGGGGCTGACCTTGTGGCCGGGGAGCTGTCCGCCTTCCCCCGGCTTGGAGCCCTGGGCGATCTTGATGTTGAGCTCGTCGGCGAACGCGCAGTACTCGGGGGTCACCCCGAACCGGCCGGACGCGATCTGCTTGATCCTCGAGTTGCGGTCCCGGGCGGTGCCCCGGGTGCGGTAGCGGGCGGGGTCCTCGCCGCCCTCGCCGCAGTTGCTGCGACCGCCGAGCATGTTCATGGCGATCGCCAGCGTCTCGTGCGCCTCGGCGGAAAGGGCGCCGTGGGACATGGCGCCGGTCGAGAACCGGCGGGTGATCGCCTCGACCGGCTCGACGTCCTCGATCGGGACGGGCGGCCCGGCGGGGATGAGCTCGAGGAGGTCGTGGAGCTCGTTCGTGGGGCGACCCTCGACGAGCTCCCGGAACCGCTCGTACAGCTCGGCTCGCTGCTCGGTGACCGCCCGGTTCAGGAGGTGGGCGGCTTGGAGATCGACGGGTCGTGCCCGCGGGACGAGGTCGGGGAGGGGGAGCTGGCCGCTGTCGTCGCGCATCTCAGGGTCGAGGACGATGACGCGGCCCTGCTCGTGGGCGGGGGCGGGCGTGACGTCGGCGAACCGGTCGGTCTTGTCCTTCTTCGCGGCACGGCGGTTGGGTGCTCCGGTGGCGTCGGGGTTGTCGACGACGAGACCGAGCGACGCGTGCAGCGCCTCGATCATGTCGGGGTTGTTGCCGTGGTACTCGCCGTTGCGCTTGCGGAACCTGACGAAACCGGGCTCGTCGAGGGACGGGACCTCGGTGTCGAAGGCTCGTTGGTGGCGGGAGAGCACGTCGACCGCCAACGCCGCGAACCCGAGTCCCCCCGCGGTGGAGGTCGTGTGCCACAGGCAGGTCTCGGTGACCTCGGGGCTGAGGCCCAGCGCCTCGAAGATCTGGGCCCCGCGGTACCCGTCGACCGTGGAGATCCCCATCTTCGACATGATCTTGAGGACGCCGTCTTCGGCCGCGGCTTGGTAGGCGGTCTGCGCGGCGGCGGAGTCGAGCTCGCCGAGCTGACCGTCGTCGGCGGCGGCGGCCACGGTGCGCAGCGCCACCCTCGGGCAGATCGCGTCGGCGCCGTAGCTGATGAGCGCGGCGATGGCGTGGGTGTCGCGGGCGTCGCCGGTGTCGATCACGATGGAGCACTCCTGGCGGATCCGTTCCGTGATCAGGCGATGGTCGAGCGCCCCGAGCGTGAACAGGGACGGGATCGGCGCCCTCGTCGGCCCGGCACCCGAATCGGTGACCACGAGGATCGACGCGCCGGCCCGTACCGCGCTGACGCCGGCGTCGACGACGCGTTCCAGCCCGGGCCGGAGACCCTCGGGCCCGTCGGCGACGGGGAAGGTCGCGTCGAGGGTGGCGGCCCGGAACGGTGACCGGTCCGGGTCGCGCAGCGCATCGAGCGCGTCCGGGTAGAGGAAGAAGGTCGGGAGCGCGAGGAGGCGTGCCGCGTCGGGTCCTTCGGCGAGCAGCGGCGACCGGGGGCCGAGGCAGGTGCGCAGCGACATCACCAGCCGTTCCCGGAGGTGGTCGATCGGCGGGTTGCTGACCTGCGCGAAGCGCTGCTTGAGGTAGTGGAACACGCCCCGGGGTCGGCGGGCGACCGCCGCGAACGGCGTGTCGTCCCCCATCGAGAATGTCGGCTCCTTGGCGTCGGTGGCCATGGGTTTGAGCACCATCGCCACCTCCTCGCGGTTGCAGCCGAACGCGACCTGCTCGCGGAGGAGCTCGTCGGGGGCGGGTGGCATGACGACCGGATGGCCGGTCGGGAACGCGAGGAGACCATCGCGGGCCCACTCGCCGTAGGGGGCACGCGCCGCGAGCTGGGCTTTCACGACGGTGTCGTTCTGCCAGCCTCCGGGATGGTCGGGGTCGACGCAGAGCATCTCTCCGGGTCCGAGGCGGCCGCGCCGAATCTTGCCGTGACCGGCGAGCGACACCGCGCCCGCCTCGGAGCAGCACGCCACGATCCCGTCTTCGGCTCGCTGCCATCGCAGTGGGCGCAGGCCGTTGCGGTCGAGCGCCGCACCGACGCGCCGTCCGTCGGTGACGATCAGCCCCGCGGGGCCGTCCCAGGGCTCGGTGAGGCACGCGTGGTACTGGAAGTAGTCCCGCACCTCGGGGGCGAGGTCGCGGCTTCCCTCCCAGGCCTCGGGGACGAGCATGGTGACCGCGTGGCGCAGGTCTCGGCCCCCGCGGAGCAGCAGCTCGAGGGTCGTGTCGAGCTTGCCCGAATCCGAATCGAAGGGAGCGAGGACCGGGCGGAGCAACGCTTCCGGTCCGAGGCCCACCGCCTCGGACCCGAGGTGGCCGCGGGCAAGCATCCGATGCTCGTTGCCCTGGAGCGTGTTGATCTCGCCGTTGTGGCACAGATGCCGGAACGGCTGCGCTCGCTCCCACGCCGGCAGCGTGTTGGTGGAGAACCGGCTGTGGAACACGACGTGCGGGGCGGTGAAGTCGTCCGCGGCGAGGTCGGGGTAGAAGAGGGGGAGCCGGTCGCTGATGACGAGCGCCTTGTAGGTGATCGTGGAGAACGACCAGCTGGCGAAGTAGTGGCGGACGCCTTCTTCGCGGCAGCGGGCCTCCGCCCGGCGACGGGCCCGAAACGCGCGGCGTTCGGCTTCGGCGTCGTCGATGCCGTCGGGACGCAGCAGCAGTCCCTGCGTGAGCATCGGCAGGTCGGCGAGGGCGTGGGGACCGAGGTGGGAGCCGTCGGCGGGGACGGTCCGCCAGCCGACCAGCTCGAGTCCTTCGGCGGCGCACGCTTCGGCCACCGCGGCCTCGGCCGTCTTGCGCGCGACGTCGTCATCGAGGTCCAAGAACGCGAACACGACCCCGAGGCGGCGCTCGTCGAGCTCGCGGCCCAGCGCCATGGCGCCAACACGGGCGAAGAACCCGCGGGGTAGGGGCGCGAGGATGCCGGCACCGTCGCCGGACAGCCCGTCCGCCGCGACCGCGGCGCGGTGGCGGACGCAGGCGAGCCCGTTCAGGGCCAGCTCGACGACCCCGCGCGACTCCTCACCCGTGACGTCGGCGACGAAGCCGATTCCGCAGCCATCGAGTTCGGGCATGCGCAGCCGCTGCTGATGGGTCGACACGGTCTCCTCGCGGGGTGTGCACACGGTTCCGCGGGGTCGCGGGATCCAAGGGGTCCGGCGCGCCATCCACGTTCCGGAACCTTCCTGGAACCGTGGTTCAAGTTGGGGCGACGCCGATGTCGCGCCGCGCATCGTACCGGACGCGGTGCCCCCTGCTCACCATTTGGGTGGCCACGCGGGCGTCGCCCCCACGCGCGCCGAGATGGGGTAGAACGCGGCATGGACCGGAACCCGACGGTGGTCGGCGTCCTCGGCGGCGGGCAGCTGGGCCGCATGCTCGGCCTCGCCGGGCTCCCGCTCGGCCTCACGTTCCGGTTCCTCGACCCGTCCCCCGAGGCGCCCGCCGGGGCCGTCGGGCGCCTCGACACCGGCGCCCTCGACGACGCCGATGCGGTGCGCCGCGTCGCGGAGGGCGCCGACGTCGTGACCTATGAGTGGGAGGGGGTCGACGCGGACGCGGCACGCGCCGCGGTCGACGTCGCTCCTCTCCGACCCGGGAGCCGGCCGCTCGAGATCGCGCAGGACCGCGCCGCCGAGAAGGCCACGTTCGAGCGGCTCGGGATCGCCGTCCCCCCGTTCGAGACGATCGACGACCGTGCCGGCCTCGACCGTGCGATCACCCGGATCGGCCTGCCCGCGGTGCTCAAAGCGCGGCGAGGCGGGTACGACGGGAAGGGGCAACGGGTCCTGCGCGTCGCGACGGACGTCGACGACGCGTGGGCGGCACTCGGTGACGTCCCGCTGATCGTCGAGCGGCTGGTCCCGTTCGAACGGGAGCTGTCGATCGTCGCGGTGCGGGGCCTCGACGGCGCGACCGCGTGCTATCCCCTGGTCGAGAACGAGCATCAGGGCGGGATCCTGCGCGTCACGCGGGCACCGGCATCCGACCTCGCGCCGGGCCAGCAAGCCGACGCGGAGGTGATCGCGGCGACGCTCCTGCGCGACCTCGACTACGTCGGCGTCCTCGCGATCGAGCTGTTCGAGCACGACGGTCAGCTCCTCGCGAACGAGCTCGCCCCCCGGGTCCACAACTCGGGTCACTGGACGATCGAAGGTGCGGAAACCAGCCAGTTCGAGAACCACCTGCGGGCCATCCTCGGCTGGCCGCTGGGGTCCGTCACACCCCGCGGCCCGAGCGCGATGGTGAACTGCCTCGGTGAGATCCCCGCACGCGCCGCGGTGCTCGAGGTCGCGGGAGCGCACCTGCACGACTACGGGAAGACCAGCCGGCCCGGCCGCAAGGTCGGCCACGTGACGGTGACGGCCGACAGCGTGGAGGAGCGCGACCGGCGCCTGGTCGCGGTCCGGACGGTCGTCGACCCCGGCTGATCGCGTGGGTTAGCGGACCGCGCCCGCGTCGCGCAGCTCGGCGACGTCGGCGTCGCTGAAACCCCAGTCGCGCAACGCGGCGTCGGTGTGCTCCCCCGGCTTCGCCGCGCCGCAGTGCAGCTCGGGTGGGGTGCGCGAGAAGCGCGGGGCGGGCGCGGGCTGGAGGACCCCCTCGTATTCGACGATCGTGTCGCGGGCCCGGATGTGCGGGTGGTCGGCGGCCTCGCTCATCGTCAAGACCGGCGCGAAGCAGGCGTCGCTGCGTTCGAGGAGGGCGCACCACTCGGCGCGCGTCTTGGTCTTGAACAGGTCGGTGAACCGGGACCGCAGACGGGGCCAGCCCTCCCGGTCCATCTGCGCCGGGAGGTCTTCGGCGTCGAGGCCGGTGGTGACCAGCAGCTCGGCGTAGAACTGGGGCTCGAGCGACCCGAGCGCGATGAAGGCCCCGTCGGCGCACTCGTAGGTGTCGTAGAACGGCGCGCCGGTGTCGAGCACGTTCTCGCCGCGGTGCTCCTCGTCGAAGGCGCCCAGGTGGCGCAGACCCCACATCATCGACATGAGCACCGCGCTGCCGTCGACCATGGCCGCGTCGACGACCTGACCCTGCCCTGACGTGCGGGCCTCGAGGATCCCGCACACGACACCGAAGGCGAGGAACATCCCGCCGCCGCCGAAGTCGCCGATCAGGTTGAGCGGCGGGGTCGGCTTGCCGCCCGCCCGGCCGAAGTGTGCGAGCGCGCCCGCCAACGCGATGTAGTCGATGTCATGCCCGGCGGTCTGGGCCATCGGCCCGTCCTGACCCCACCCGGTCATCCGCCCGTAGACGAGGCGAGGGTTGCGGGCGAGGCACGCGTCGGGTCCCACCCCGAGCCGGTCGGTGACCCCGGGCCGGAATCCCTCGATGAGCGCGTCGGCGCCCGCCACGAGGCGCAGGACGGTCTCGACCCCGTCGGGATTCTTCAGGTCGACACCCACCGAGCGCCGGTTCCGGTCCAGGACCGGCACCCCGCCGGGATCGAAGCCGCGGTCGACGGACTCGACCCGGTGCATCCGGAGGACGTCCGCACCCATGTCGGCGAGGAGCATCGCCGCGAACGGCCCCGGGCCGATCCCGACGAGCTCCACGATCTTCACTCCTGCCAGCGGCCCGGCCATGCTGTCCTCCCTGAAGTCGGCGTCAGACTAGGAGGGCGGGCACCGACACCGCCGGGCCTCCACTCGCGGCCGGTGGGTCGTTTTGACCCGGTGGTCTGGGGCGGGTTCGATGGGCGGATGCGACTGCGCCTCGACCCGGCCGACGAGTACATGCATCCGCTGGAAACGGCGAGCAACTTCAACGAGAGCATGTACTTCAACTGCTTCGACGCCCGCGAGCGCGTCGGGGGGTTCCTGCGGCTCGGCAACCGGGCCAACGAAGGGTACGCCGAGCTCACGACGTGCCTGTACCTCCCGGACGGGCGGGTGGCATTCACGTTCCACCGGCCGGAGATCTCATCGAACGACGCGTTCGACGCGGGCGGGATGCGCTTCGAGGTCGTCGAGCCGTTTCGCGCGCTTCGGGCCTCGTATCGGGGCAAGATCTGCCTCCTCGAGCATCCGCTCGAGATGGCCGACCCGCGTCGCGCCTTCACCGAGAACCCGTGGACGGACGCCGAGGTCGAGCTCGACTACCGCGGCGTGTCGCCCATGCTCGGCGGGGAGCCGGTGAATGACGACGGCACTCCCCTCAGCGAGGATCCGACCCAGGGCTTTGCGCGTGGTCACTACGAGCAGCACGTCGGCGCGCGGGGTGTGATCCGGGTCGGTGACGACGAGTGGGCGATCGAGGGGTACGGCCTGCGCGACCACTCGTGGGGTCCCCGGTTCTGGCAGGCCCCGTGGTGGTATCGGTGGCTGACCGGCAACTTCGGCGAAGACGAGGGGTTCGTGCTCTCCGTCATCACCGCACGGGACGGGGGCCAGCGCGTCGGCGGGGTCTGGTTCGCCAACGGCGAGTACCGCAATCTCGACCACGTGACGATCGACACCACGTGGCGGACCGACGACCAGTACCACGAGCACATCCACGCGGTCGCGGTCACCGGCGACGAGGAGCACGTGATCGACGGGACGGTCTTGTCCTTGATCCCGCTCCGCAACCGGCGCCAGACCCCCGACGGGGAGCAGCTCGTCACCCGCATCTCCGAGGGCATGACCGAGTGGAGGAGCGACGGCCGGGTCGGG
Source organism: Acidimicrobiia bacterium (assembly GCA_035468285.1). Lineage (GTDB taxonomy): Bacteria > Actinomycetota > Acidimicrobiia > IMCC26256 > PALSA-555 > PALSA-555. The sequence goes on from DATISY010000071.1 coordinate 48,409, forward strand.
TACGGCCTCTCCGAGTACCTCGACCAGATCGTCGACGGTCAGCCCGTCGGCGTCGCGGCCTGAATCCTCGTTTGGGGAGCAGTCCGGCGGGACCCGGCTCGTAGGCTGCCGCGCCGTGGACGACGCAGCCGTCGCGGCCGCCGTGACCCGCCACCTCGGCGGCGACGCCACCGTGGACGGGCTGCGGCGCCTCTCGGGCGGCGCCTCCCGGGAGACGTGGGCCTTCACCGCCCACGTCGGGGGCGAACGGCTCGGTCTCGTCTTACGCCGCGACCCGGCACCGGCCACGGGCGGCGTCGACCGCTCCACCGAAGCGGCGATCGTCGCCGCGGCGCACGACGCCGGCGTCCTCGCGCCCCGCGTCCGGTTCGTGCTCGACGACGCGGATCACCTCGGCGTCGGGTTCGTCATGGACCACGTCGAGGGCGAGACCGTTCCTCGCAAGATCCTCCGCGACGACCGGTACGCGTCGGCGCGACCACGGCTGACCGCGGCGTGCGCGGAGCAGGCGGCGCGGATCCACGCCCTGCCGGTCGACACGCTTCCCGCGCTCCCCGTCCTCGGCCCCCGCGAGCTCCTCGACCAGTACCGTGCCGTGCTCGACACGTTCGGTGAGCCCCACCCCGCGTTCGAGCTCGGGATGCGCCGCCTCGCCGAGGAGGCACCCCCGCTCGAGGAGCCCCGACTCGTCCACGGCGACTTCCGCAACGGCAACCTCGTCGTCGACCCCGACGGGCTACGCGCGGTGCTCGACTGGGAGCTCGCCCACCGAGGCGACCCGATCGAGGACCTCGGCTGGCTGTGCGTGAAGTCATGGCGCTTCGGGGTCACGGACAAGCCGGTCGGCGGGTTCGGTGACGTCGACGAGCTCTGCGCCGCGTACACCGCCGCGGGCGGCGGGGACATCGACCGGGATCGGCTCCGCTGGTGGGAGGCGCTCGGGACGCTGAAGTGGGGTGTGATCTGCGAGATGCAGGCCCAGACCCACCTTCAAGGCTTGGTGCGCTCGGTCGAGCTCGCCACGCTCGGTCGACGCATCGCGGAGATGGAGTGGGATCTCCTCGAGCTGCTCGACGACGCGCCTCCGCCCGCTGTCGAGCTCCCCGACGGAGACGACGGATCGGTTCCGTTGACCGCGCTGCAGGACCGCCCCCGCGCCGCCGAGCTGCTCGAAGCCGTGCGGGAGTTCCTCGAGCACGACGTCCTCGGCGCGGTGGAAGGTCGGGTGTCGTTCCATACCCGGGTGGCGGTCAACGCCCTCGGGATCGTCGAGCGCGAGCTCGTCATCGGCCCCGCCCTCGACGTCACGATCCGGGAGCGGCTCGCCGCGTTCCTCGGCCACGACGGCGACCTGGCCGCCCTCATCAGCGAGCTGGCGGCCAAGATCCGAGCGGGGACCCTCGACGCCCAGCCCGACACGCTGGCGGTCACCCGCGCGCTCGTGCGCGCCAAGCTCGCGGTCGCGAACCCCCGGTACGGCCCGGGAAGCGCCCGGTGACGCCCCGGCGTGCGACCGCCACCGTGGTGTTGCTCGGGCTCGCGGTGATCGGCGCCGCGTCGACCGGGGCCGCCGCGTCGACCCCGACGCCGACCGTCCCGCCGTGCCCTGGTGGACACCCGGTCGGCCCCCACGCTGCGTGCCGCGGACCGGTGGTGCACCACTCGGGAGGAGGCGGGGGCGCCCTCACGATCGCGTTGTCGGCCGTCGTCGGGCTCGGCGTCGCCGCGGCCGCGGTCGTCGTCGTGCGCCGCCGGATCACCGTCGACGCGCGGCGGCCGCCCCGTGCCACACGACCCAAAGGCCCTAGTTGAGACTCGCCACCTGGAACGTCAACTCGCTCAAGGTTCGCCTCCCACGCGTGGAGGAGTGGCTGGCCTACGCACAACCCGACGTGCTGTGCCTCCAGGAGACGAAGGTCGGTGACGACGCGTTCCCGCAGCTGACGTTCGGCGCGTTGGGCTACGACGCCGTGCATTACGGGCAGGGCCGGTGGAACGGCGTCGCGATCCTGTCCCGCGTGGGGATCAGCGACGTCACGACTGGCTTCGGCGACGCCGGACTCGTGGACCCCTACGAGGGCGACGCCCGCCTCCTCGCCGCGACGTGTGGCGGGATCCGGATCGTGACCGTCTACGTCCCCAACGGTCGCGACGTCGGCTCCGAGTTCTACGTCCGAAAGCTCGACTGGCTGGCCCGGCTCCGGGACTGGGTCGACGCCACGGCGTCCCCCGACTCGCCGGTGGCGGTGATGGGTGACTTCAACGTCGCCCCGGAGGACCGCGACGTGTGGTCCCCCGCGGCGTTCACCGGCTCGACCCATGTGACCCCACCCGAGCGGGAGGCGGTCCGTGCGCTCGAAGACTGGGGGATGGTCGATGCCTTCCGGGCCGTGTACGACCAGGACCGCCTGTTCACCTACTGGGACTATCGGCGCGGCGACTTCCACAATCACCGGGGGATGCGCATCGACCTCGTCCTCGTCACCGAGCCGCTCGCACGCCGGGTGCGGTGGGCGCTCGTGGACCGCAACGCCCGGAAGGGCCAGCTGCCGTCGGACCACGCGCCGATCGTCCTCGACCTCGACGACGCCGGCTAGAGCGGAGGCAGCTCGGGGTCGGCGCCGTCGACGACGCGGCTGGTCAGCTGGACCGCGCGGGCGCACAGCTCCGGGTGGGTGGTGACGAGGAACCGCCGGTTGCGGATCCCGTCGACGACCCGGTCGGCGAGATCGGCGGGGTCGGGTCCGCCGACGACGGCCTGCTCGAACATGCCGTAGACGATCTGGGTCCCCTGGTCGTGGGCGTGCCCGGGGGATGCGCCGAGCTCCTCGGGCCACGCCCGGTCGGTGTCCATGATCTGGGTCCGCAGGAACGACGGGCACAGCACGGAGACACCGACCTGGGACCCCGTGAAGGCGAGCTCGTGGAACAGCGAGGTCGAGAGCGCGACGACGGCGTGCTTCGACGCGGCGTACGGCGACAGGAATGGCGACGCGACGAAGCCGGCCAGCGACGCGGTGTTCACGACGTGGCCCTCGTCCTGGGCGACGAGGTCGGGCACGAACGACCGGATGCCGTGCACGACCCCCATGACGTTGATCCCGAGCACCCACTGCCATTCACGGTCGGGCTGGTCCCAGCTGGGCCGAATATGCCCGGACACGCCCGCGTTGTTGCAGATCACGTGGGTCGTGCCGAAGTGGTCGCGGGCAGCGCGCGCGAGCGCGTCGACGGAATCGGCGTCGGCGACGTCGGTGGGGACGCCCACCACCTCGGTGCCGGCGGCCCGGTGGCTCGCGACGGCCTCGTCGAGCGCGGCCGGGTCGATGTCGGCGAGGACGAGGCGCATCCCCTCCGCGGCGAACCGTCCCGCCATCGCCGCGCCGATTCCTCGGGCACCGCCCGTGATCACCGCGACCTTGCCGTTGAGGTTCTCCACGTCTGCCTTCCTGCGCACCGCCCCCGGCGTCCGCGACCGACCCGCTACCCCACCCGGAGGGAGATCGCCGCGTCGAGTGTCCCGACCCCCGGGGGCACCCGACACCTCGCCGTGTCGGAGAGCGGCGCATTCTGACCTAGTCATGGGGGCGCCGCCATCGACGGGTCCGGGCTCCGAGCGACGGCGCGGGTATCCGTCTGGAGCGCGGCACGGCGCGGGATCAGCGCGGGTGTCGGCTCATGAACCAGATTGGGAACCCGAGATGGTCGTCCTCGACGGCGACGTCGAAACCGGACCGGCGGTAGAAGACCACGTTCTCGGGCTTGTCGGTCTCGAGCCACGCCAACTCGCCGTCCTCGTCGAGCTGCTCACACAGCATCCGCAGCATCGCAGCGCCGACACCGAGGCCTTGGGCCCCAGGCTCGACGCCGACGGGACCGACGTGGACGTGGCGCTCCTCGGGGTCGTGCTCACACATCGTCCAGATCGTGTGCCGGGCCCGGTCGATCCCCACCGCAGCGTCGGGCGCGACCTCGGGCTGGACCCGCAGATCGGTCGGCGTCGAGACCGCGACGCAGGCAGCGGACGGCAACGACGCGGCGACACCGATGACATACGGGCCGATCAGCGCGCCGACCGACCCGGCGAGGATCCGGTCCCCGAACGTGTCGTAGCTGACCTGGAGCCGGCCGAGGCGGTCGTCGGGAACCGAGTACGTCATCATCGGGTTGTCGCGCAACGCGCGGCCGGCGACCGCGCCCGCGGCGTCGCGTTCCTCGTCACGCAACGGGCGGATCTCGAGGTGCCCCGAGACGGTCAGACGCCGCTCGAGATCACCAGACACGGGACTACTGCTTGGCCTTGATCGCCTCGATGAGCTTCGGGACCACTTTGTGGACATCGCCGACCACTCCGAGGTCGGCGACCGAGAAGATGGGGGCCTCACCATCCTTGTTGATCGCCAGGATGTTGTCGGAACCCTTCATGCCGACGAGATGCTGCGTCGCGCCCGAGATCCCCAATGCCACGTAGAGCTTCGGTTTCACGACCTTGCCGGTCTGGCCGACCTGTTTGGCGTAGGGAACCCAGCCGGCGTCGACGATGGCCCGTGACGCACCCGAGGCACCGTGGAGCAGCTTGGCCAGCTCCTCGACGAGGGGCTCGTACGCCTCGGCGCTGCCGAGGCCGCGACCACCGGACACGACCACGGTCGCCTCCTCGAGCTTGGGTCCCTCACGCTCCTCGACGTGTCGCTCGAGGACCTTCGCCGCGCCGGCCCGTCCAGCGTCGGCCGCCGCGACCTGCTCCACCTTCGCCGGGCCACCCCCGCTGGGCTCGGCGGGGAACGACTTGGGGCGGATCACGGCGAGATAGGGACCAGGGCCGGTGAACGCGGTGTCGACGAGGGTGTTGCCACCGAACGCGGCAGTGCCCACGATGACCCGGTCCCCGTCGACGCGGAGCGCGGTGCCATTGGTGACCAGCGGCCGGTCGAGGACCGCCGAGAGGCGGGCCACCGCGTCGCGCCCGTCGTAGGTCTGCGCGAAGAGGATGAGGTCGGGCTGGTGGGTCGCCGCGAGCTCCTTCAGCGCGGCCGCGCCCATGACGCCGCTGAGCGCGTCGCCGGGATCGACCGCGTACATGGTGGTGACGCCATGCTCGCCGAGCGGGGCGGCCAGCGTGTCGGCGTCGCCCCCGACGTAGACGGCCTCGACGGTGTCGCCGAGCTCCCGGGCCTTGGTGAGCAGCTCCAGCGTGCTCGAGTGCGGCTTCGCGCCATCCCTCTCGGCATAGACCCAAACTTTGGAGATTCCCATCGTCCTGCCCCTCAGATCACTTTGAGATTTTCGAGGAACGCGACCACTTGCTCGTGTGCGTTGCCTTCGTCTTCGATCTTCTCGCCGGCTTCCCGTGCGGGCGCCGCGGCGATGTTCACGATCTCCTGGCGCGCCCCGGCCCAGCCGACCTCGTCGGGCGAGAGCCCCAGATCGGCGACGCCGACCTGGTCCACCGGCTTGTTCTTCGCCGCCATGATCCCCTTGAAGGACGGGTAGCGGGGCTCGACGACGCCGGCGGTCACGCTCACCACCGCGGGCAGCGACCCTTCGACCTCGTCGAAGCCGGCTTCGGTCTGGCGTTGGATCGTGACCTTGCCGTCACCGACCTCGACGTGCTTCGCGAAGGTGAGCGAGGGCCAGTCGAGGAGCTGGGCGATCTGGGCCGGGACCGTGCCCGTGTACCCGTCGGTGGATTCGGTGGCGGCGAGGAGAAGGTCGATGTCACCGACCCGGTCCACCGCCTTGGCCAGGACCTTCGCCGTCGAGAGGGCGTCGCTACCCGCGAGAGCCGGGTCCGAGATGAGGACGGCCTTCGCCGCGCCCATGGCCAGCGCGGTGCGCAAGCCCGAGACCTCGTCATTGGGGGCCATCGAGATGAGCGTGACTTCGCCGCTGCCGGCCTTGTCGACGAGCTGGAGGGCCATCTCGACCCCGAAGCTGTCGGATTCGTCGAGGATGAGCTTGCCCTCGCGCTTGAGGGTCTTGGTCTGCGGATCGAGCTCGCCGGGCACGGCCGGGTCGGGGATCTGCTTGACGCAGACGGCGATGTTCATTCGGTGCTCCGCTCAGTGTCGACGCGCCGCGTCAGCGGCACCCGTCGTGGATGGCGCATTTTGGCCGATGGGACCGGCAACGTCGAAACCGGGCCGGAAAGTGTCTGTACGGTCGGCGTGTGCCGGGCACCGCCGACCTTCTCGTCGTGGGTGCCGGACCGGCCGGTGCGGCGGCCGCGATCACCGCCCGGGGCCACGGTCTCGAGGTCGCGCTGGTCGACAAGGCAGCCTTTCCGCGCGACAAGACCTGTGGTGACGGACTCACCACCGCGGCCTTGGGCCGACTGGAGCGGCTCGGGGTCTCGGTCCCCGGGCTGGGGGTCGAGCCGGTCCGGTCGGTGGTGGTGGTCGCGCCCGATCACTGGCAGGTCGAGCTGCCGCTCCCGGCGGGAGGCTGGCATGCGACCGTGGTCGAGCGGTCGGTGCTGGACGCTGCGGTGCTGGACCGGGCCCGCGCCGTCGGGGTGTCGGTCCACGACGGCGTCGGGGTCGAGGCGGTCGCGGTTGACGGTGACACCGTCCGGGTGCGGACGAGCGACGAGACGGAGTGGCAGGTCCCGTTCGTCGTCGCGGCCGACGGTCACTACTCGACGGTTCGGCGCCTGACGGCTCCCGCGGTCGAACCGGACCTGGGGGCCTGGCACGCGGTGCGCCAGTACTTCGCGCACGTCGGGGACCCGCGGCTGTGGGTGCTGTTCGAGCGAGATCTCCTTCCCGGGTACGCGTGGGTGTTCCCGCTGCCCGACGGGCGGGCGAACGTCGGCTTCGGGGTGCTGCGCCGGGCCGGGCACGACGGGAAGGCGCTGAAGCGACTCTGGGGTGACCTGCTGGCGCGACCCGTGCTGCGCGCGGTGCTCGGGGCGCGCGCCGAACCCGAATCCCGGTACCGGGCGTGGCCGATCCCCACGGCGTACTCCGCGGCACGCCTGGTCGACGGACGGGTCCTCTACGCCGGCGACGCCGCCGCGGTCGTCGACCCGATGACCGGCGAGGGAATCGCGCAGGCGCTCGACACCGGCGTGTTCGCCGCGGACGCCATCGCGGCGGACGTCGACCCGAGCCGGGTCGGGGCCCACTACCGGGACACCGTCGACCGGGCGCTCGGGCGTGATCTCCGGTTCGCGGCGTTCCTGCAGCGGCTGCTGCAGTCCGGGATCGTCGCCAACGGGGCCATCCGAGCCGCGGGGCTGAGCCCGTGGACGCGCCGCAACTTTGCCCGCTGGATGTTCGAGGACTACCCGCGCGCCGCGCTCTTCACCCCCGACCGGTGGCGCCGCGACCTGTTCACTCCCAAGGGCGCGTTCACCTGATCTTCGAGCCGGTCAGAGCGTGGCGACCTGCGCGGGGCCGTCCGGCTCGACGAGGACCTTCACATGGTGCTCCGCGGCGCCGAGGAGCTCGAACGCGGCCGCAACACCTTCGAAGCCGACCCGTCCTGTGACCATCGGCGCGACGTCGAGACTCCCGTCATCAAGCGCGTGGAGCGTCGCGGTGAACTCGTCGTCGTCGTACGCGTACACGAACTGGACGTTGAGCTCCTTGATGATCGCGAAGAGGGGACGGATCCGGTCGGGTTGCATGCACACCCCCGCGACCACGACTCGGGCCTGCGCGGGCGCAGCGACGATGACCTCGTCGAGCATGCCGGGCACGCCAACCGCCTCGAAGATCACCACCGGGCGGCCCGCGGCGATGGTCTGCCACGCGTCGATCCCGGGCTCGTCGCGGGGGTCGACGACGACGTGCGCGCCCAGCCGCTCAGCGAGGCCCCGCCGCTGGGCGGAGTAGTCGCACGCCACGATCGGTTCGACGCCGCGGGCGCGGAGCCACGCGATGAGCGCGAGGCCGATGGGCCCGCAGCCGACGACGAGCGCGGTGTCGCCGGCGGCGAGACGCGCCTTGTTCACAGCGTGGAGACCGACCGCCATCGGCTCGGTCAGCGCGGCGAGGCGCACGTCGAGGCCCCGGGGCACGCGGTGGCACAGGTCGGCGGTGAGCAGGAACCGTTCGCAGTACCCGGCGTAGTGGTCATTTGAGAACCCGAGCGCGACGAGCTCCGGTGGGCGCACCAGGTATGGCATCGACACAACCAGGTCACCCCGCTGGACGGGGGGGTCGCTGGTGCCGGCGCCGAAGTCGAGCACCTCGCCGACCCACTCGTGGCCGAGATAGAAGTCGCCGTCGGGGTCGAAGCGGCCCTCGAGGCCCGACGCGGCCGCGACCTCGGGGAGCATCTCGGGGTGGGCCAGGGTGTGGAGGTCGGAGCCGCAGATGCCGCAGGCCCGGAGCGCGACGAGCGCCTCACCCGGAGCGGGTGTCGGCTCCGGGAACTCCTCGACGAGGAGGTGGTGACGGCGGGCGACGACCCCTCGCACGGGCGCAGCGTACGCCGAGCCGGGCGCCGGTCGGCTTGACCGGACGGCGGGACGCCACGACACTCGCCGTCATGTCGATCGACTTCACCCTCGCGCCCGACGTCGAGGCCATCCGCCTGCGGATCCGTGAGTTCATGGACGCCGAGGTGCGGCCTGCGGAGGAGAAGCTGTACGCCAACGCGCCCGGCGGCGAGCCCGACCGGCGCGACGTGGTCGGGATGATCATCGACCTGCGCCAGAAAGCCCAGGAGTGGGGCGTCTGGCTGCCCCACATGCCCAAGGAATGGGGTGGCCTCGGGCTCGGCATCACCGCGATGGCGTTCGTCTCCGCCGAAGCGGCCCGCACCACCTTCGGCCCGTTCGTCCTGAACGCCCAAGCCCCCGACGAGGGCAACCAGCACACCCTCTTGCACCACGGGAACGCCGACCAGCAGGAGCGCTACCTGCGACCCTCGGTCGAGGGTCGGGTCCGGTCCTGCTTCGCGATGACCGAGCCTGAGGTCGCGGGGTCCGACCCGACGGGGATCCGCACCTCAGCGGTGCTCGACGACGCCACCGGCGACTGGATCGTGAACGGCCACAAGTGGTTCATCTCCGGAGCGAAAGGGGCCGGGTTCGCGATCCTCATCGCCAAGACCGACCCCGACGCGGACCCGCCCCAGGCGAGCAACACCGCGTTCCTCGTCGATCTCCCCGCGGAGGGCTGGGAGGTCGTCCGCGACATCGACACGATGGCCGGGCGCGGGAACCACTGCGAGATCCGCATCACGGACCTGCGGGTCCCCGCTGCGAACATCCTCGGTGGCCGCGGCAACGGGCATCTGCTCGGGCAGGCCCGACTCGGCCCGGCTCGCCTCGCGCACTGCATGCGGTGGATCGGACAGATCGAGACCGCGTTGGAGATGCTCGTCGACCGGGCCGAGAAGCGCGAGCTGCACGGCGAGCCGCTGGCCGAGAAGCAGGCGATCCAGTGGATGATGGCCGACTCGGCGATGGAGCTCTACGGGGCCAAGCTCATGGTCCTCCACGCCGCGTACAAGATCGAGCACGAGCTCCCGTTCCGCCAAGAGGTGAGCTTCGCGAAGCATCACGTCGCGAACACGCTGTGGCGGGTCGTGGACCGGGCGGTGCAAGTCCACGGCGCGCTCGGCTACTCGACCGACACCCCGCTCGAGCGGATGTTGCGCCACGCCCGCTCGGCGCGGCTCGTCGACGGGGCCGACGAGGTCCATCAGGCCCTCATCGCCCGCAACCTGCGGGGCGCCTACGCGGAGAGCGGATCGCTCAAAGCCGCCACCGGCGACCTCGAGCTCTGAGCCGCCGGGCCTGCGGAAGCGGGGACTCGCCCGGCGGATACGCGATCGGTGGGGGCAGGTTCCTACACTCTGCGCATGCCCCAAACGGCCGAGAGGCTCCGCGAGGTCCTGAAGACGCCGCACTGGTCGAGCGGCATCCCGCTCGACACTCCCCACCCGCGGCTGGGCGCGCTCGCCGAGCACGGGTACGTCGTGCTGCGTGACCTCGATCCCCCGATCGACGAGCGCGAGTACCTCGGCCTCGAGTACATGGACTGGAAGAGCGGCGGCGACACGAACTTCGCGCCGATCGCCACCGCGGACGGCGAGCTCGACTGCCAGGGCTTCTGGAAGCAAGGTGACGAACGCCCCGACCGCGGTGGGCGGTGGACGTCGAACGCGGCCCAGTGCCCCACGATCGTCGCCCAGGTCGAAGCGGTCGGCTCGGACTTCGGTCGGGTCCGGGTCATCCGCCTCGAGCCTCAGAGCTACGAGGACGCGCTCCGTCACATCCATCGCGACGACAACAACCGGTTCAACCCCGACCAGGAAGGTTGGGTCGTCCGCTCCTGGGTCGAGCTCACCGACAACCCCGACAGCTTCATGGTCCTCATGGAGCAAGGCCCCGACGGGCTTCCCGACGCCAGCACCGAGGTCCACCTCCCCCTGCACCGCGGGGCCCGCTTCGTCGTCGACACGCAGCGGCTGTGGCACGTCGTCGCGCACCCAGGACGCGAGACGCGATACGCCCTGATCTCGAGCTTCACCACCGGCCCCAACCTCGACGCCTGGATCGCCGCCGAACGCGCCTGATCGGCGGACGGCTTACGATCCCGAGGTGCGCTTCGGCACCTTCCTCGCCCCGTTCCACGACGTCGGGCAGAACCCGACACTGGCCCTCGAGCGCGACCTGGACCTGCTCGTGCACCTCGACCGGCTCGGGTTCGACGAAGCCTGGATCGGTGAGCACCACTCCGGCGGGTTCGAGCTGATCGCGTCCCCGGAAGTGTTCATCGCCACCGCGGCGGAACGCACCCGGCACCTGCACCTGGGAAGCGGCGTGAACTCGCTCCCCTACCACCAGCCCCTCATGCTCGCCGACCGGTTCGTGCTGCTCGACCACCTCACCCGGGGTCGGGCCATCCTCGGCTGCGGGCCCGGTCAGCTCACCTCCGACGCGTTGATGATGGGCATCCCGCCCGACACCCAGCGGCCGCGCATGGAAGAGGCCCTCGACGTGATCGTGCGGCTCCTTCGGGGCGAGACCGTCACCGCGCACACCGACTGGTTCACGCTCGATGACGCCCGCCTGCAGCTCGCGCCCTACTCACCCGACGGCATCGACATGGCCGTCGCCGCGTCGTTCTCCCCCGCGGGCCCTCGGGCCGCCGGCCGGTACGGGCTCGGTTTGCTGTCGATCGGCGCGACGACCGAGATCGGCTTCGACGTCCTCGCCCAGCACTGGGATGTCATGGAGCAACGGGCTGCGGAGTTCGGTCAGCGCGCTGACCGCGCGCGGTGGCGCCTCGTCGGGCCGATGCACCTGGCCGACACGAAGGACCAGGCTCGCCGCGACGTCGAGTTCGGCATCCTTCCGTTCGCGCGGTACTTCCGGCACGTGCTGCCGGCAAGTCCGGTGGGTGACGCCGACGACGTGCCCGGCATCCTCGAGTACTGCGACCAGACCGGATTCGCCGTGATCGGCACACCCGACGACGCCATCCGCCAGCTCGAGCGTCTCGAGGAGCAGTCCGGTGGGTTCGGGACCTTCCTCGTGTTCGGCCACGAGTGGGCCGACCGGGAGGCGACCTTCAAGAGCTACGAGCTCTTCGCCCGGTACGTCATGCCACACTTCCAGGGTCAGCTGGAGCCGATCCGTCACTCCTACGACTGGGTGGCGGGCAGCGGCGGACGGTTCGTCAACGCGGCGACGAACGCCATCAACAAGGCCATCGAGGATCACGCCGCCGAGCGAGCAGTCCGCTCGACCTAGACGGCGTCACCCGCGACGGGGGAACCGTGGTGGTGCACCATGCGCCACTGTCGGCCGTCGTGCACGAACACGTTCGTCGCCGCGACCCGGGCGCCGGACAGCGCGTCGCTGTCCGCGCCGCCCTCACCGGACGCGCCCTGCAGGATGTTCTCGTCGAGCGTGACGATCGCGACGCCGTCAAGGACGAGGATCTGTTCCTCGGTGAGGACGAACTGGATGTAGTCGGTGTTGGCGAAGATCGCCTCCCACGAGCCCAGCACCTTCGCCCACCCGTACAGCGTCGGCCACCCCGGGTGCGTGACCCGGGCCCGCTCGGTGCGGTCCCAGACGCCAGCCATCGCGTCAAGATCACCCCGCTCGAACGCGGAGTAGAAGGCGCTGTTCGCGGAGCGGACTTCGTCCTCGACGGTCACGGCGAGCATCATGGCGGGCCGTGCCCCCCGTGTCGACGATCGTGCGCGTCGGCGCCTATGACCTGGCGTGCCACGACTGGGGTGGCGTCGGTGACCCCGTCGTCCTCGCGCACGCCACCGGCTTCCACGGGGTCGTGTGGCGTCCCGTCGCGGAGCGCCTCGTCACGGCGGGCAGGCGTGTCTGGTCCTTCGACTTCCGAGGCCACGGTGACAGCGACCGCTCCCGGGAGGGGTACGCGTGGGAGCGATTCGCCGACGACGTCAGCGGCCTCCTCGCGTCCCTCGGGCTCGCGTCGGACCCCCGGCTGCTGACCGTCGGGCACTCGAAGGGCGCGACCGCGCTCCTCCTCGCCGAGGCCGCCCAGCCCGGCCTCATCGGGCGGGCCTGGTGCTTCGAGCCAGTCGTCATCCCCGGCGACCCGACCGCCCCCGACCCGACGTTCCCGCTCGCGGTGGGTGCCCGCCGGCGCCGCGCCACCTGGGACACGCCCGACGACGCCTACCGCTCGTGGGCGGCACGGCCACCGTTCGCGGCGCTGCACCCCGACGCGCTCGCCGCCTACGTCGAGTTCGGCCTGCGGCGACGCCCCGACGGCCGCTGGGACCTGAAGTGCGCACCCACCGACGAGGCCGCCACGTACGCCCACGGCCCCGCGCACGGCCTCTGGACCGCGTTGCCCGCGATACGCGCCACGGTCCGGGTGGTGTGCGGCGAACGGACCGACGCCGTCCCCGCCCGCCTCGCGGAGCGGATCGCCGCGCGCCTGGAACACGGGAGCGCCGAGGTCATGACCGGCGTCGGTCACTTCGGACCCCTCGAGGATCCCGACGCTGCGGTGGCGTCCATCCTCGCCTTCGACGAGGCCACCACGCCGCCCGGCTAGTCGCGGGCAGGCGGGTCGACGTCTCGCTCCTCGCCTGGGCTGTCGGGGGAACCCGGCTCCGAACCGTCGTGTCCCCGGGCCCGTTGCGTCTCGATCATCGCCACACGGCTCGTCAGGAACAGGGCCACCATCGCTGCGAGCAGGACCGGCGGCAGCAATCGCACGCCGATCATCTCCGCCACGACGAGGCTCGACCCGAACGGGGTCTTGGTGACGCCCACGTTGACCGCCACCATGCACGCCGCGATCGCGACCACCCGGTCGACGCCAAGCAGCTGATGCGCCACCTCGCCGAGTGCCGCACCGACGAAGAACAACGGGATGATGAATCCGCCCCGCCATCCCGACGACACGATCATCGACGACGCCACCAGCTTCACGACCGCGGCCAGAAGGAGCGTCGCGACCGCCAGCTTCGCGGTCGCCACCGTTTGGATCTGTCCCTCACCAAACGTCAGCGCGTACGGGCTCAGCAGCGCCAAGGCCCCGAGCGTGGCCCCGCCCAGTGCCGGTCGGGCCACCGCCGGAAGACGGCGGAAGCACTGGCGGAAAACCTTCGCCAAGACCGTGAACCCACCAGCGGCGAGGGCGCCGAGCACCCCGGCGCCGACGCCGACCGCGAGGTCGACGGCACGGAGCGCGTGCGGCTCGGGGAACCGCCAGATCGGATGGAACCCGAACCCGGTCACCGCCGCGTACACCACGTAGCCCGACAGGGAGCCAATCGCCGCCGGCAACAGCGCCTCGTAGTACTGCAGACCTCGACGGTGCAGGATCTCGAGGGCGAAGATCGCCGACCCGAACGGCGCGCCGAACAGGACGGTGAAGCCGGCCGCCATCCCCGTGATGGTCAGGACCCGCGTGTCGGGCACAGCGAGGTTCCGGCGGCGGGCAATCCACGTCCCAATGGCGCCGGTCGTCTGCACGAGCGGCGCCTCGGGCCCGATCGCGCTCCCCGCCCCGATTCCCAGGAGCGAGATTGGGATCAGGGAGCGCAGCTCCCGCAGGTCGGATCGGCCCCCCGTCACATGGATGTTGTCGACGAGCAGCTCGACGTCCCCCGGGTTGCCGAGTGTCATCGTGAGCATCCCGATCGTGATCCCCACGCCGGTCAGGACCACGACATCGGCCGCCTCGCTGAACCCGCCCGGGCCCAAGAGGTGCGTCACGAGCCGCAAGGTCTCGACGTAGGCCGCGCCCACTAGCCCCGAACCGAGACCCACGAGGACGACGAACCACCACAGGCCCTGCCGGGCACGAACCACCGACGCGAACCCCCACGTTCGTGCGGCGAATGGCCCGCGACCCCCGTTGGCGCGCGAACGACGTTTCATATCGTAATAGGATATTCCGCTTGGGGGCGAAGCCCGGCGTCGGCGCGAAAGTGTGAGACGGACGCGACGCGGCCGACAGCGACGGGAGGCCACATGACGCGGAGGGCCTTCGAGCTGGTGTCCATCGGTCGGGTCGAGTCTCCCTTGATCGACCGGTCAACGGCCCCGAAGCAAGGTGATGAGGGGTCGCCGCCGGCGTGTCTCGTCTTCGACGAAGCGGTCACCGACGCCCTCGCCGACATCGGCGCGCGAGACGACGTCATCGTCCTGACGTGGCTGCACCGCGCCCAGCGCGACGTGTTGCGCGTCCATCCTCGAGATGACCGCACCCAGCCGGAGTGAGGCGTGTTCAGCACCCGCTCGCCGGACCGACCGAACCCGATCGGGCTCCATCACGTCCGCGTCGTCTCGGTCGAGGGCCGACGGGTCCAGGTCCGAGACCTCGAGGCCATCGACGGCACCCCGATCGTCGACGTCAAGCCGGTGCTGCGCCATCGCGGCGCCTGAGCTTCCTGCTGACACGCGAGCTTGGAGGCGGAGCCACCCGGGCCGGGCGGTTCATGCGATGACGCCGGCCTCGCGCAATCGAGCCAGCTCGGCGTCGTCGAGGCCCAGCTCCTCGTGTAGGACCTGGTCGGTGTGCTCGCCGACCCACGGGACTCGCGTCTCGGGGCCGTCCGCGACCTTGGACAGCTTCACCGGGTTGCCCGGCATGAGATACGGGGGTTCCCCGTCCGTGCGGGGCACCTCGACGAGCATGTCGCGGGCCGCGACGTGCGGGTCCGCGATCACGTCGGGCGCGGTGTTGACCGGGCCGGACGCAATGCCAGCCTCATTGAGCTCCCGGGCCGCCTCGAGCTTGGTCTTCCCCGCGGCCCACCCCTCGATCGCGGGTCGGATCACCTCCTCGAGGTGGACGCGCCAACCCTCCCGCGTCGCGAAGCGAGGATCGTCGAGCCACTGCGGTTGCCCGATCATCTTCGCCAGCCGTTCGAACTGGTGCTCCCGCCCGACCTGGACGACGAACCAGCCATCGCGGGCGCGGAACCCATCCATGATCAGCAACGGGCCGAGCCCGCCGGGCCGCAACCCCATCGACCAGAAGTTCGTGACGAGATCCGTCATCGCGACCACCGCGTCGAGCATCGCGACGTCGACGTACTGGCCTTCGCCGGTGTGATCACGGTGACGGAGCGCGGCGAGCGCTCCGATCACCGCGAACATCGCGCTCGAGATGTCACCGAGCGCGCCGACGGGACCGACCACCGGTGGTTGGTCCTCCGGCTGCTTGAACGAGTAGATCCCCGACATCGCCTCGACGATCGGGGCGTACGCGGCCCACGAGTCGTACGGGGACGGCACGGTGTTGCCGAATCCCGACACCGACACGTAGATCAGCCGCGGGTACTCGGAGGCCAGGTCCTGATACGCGAGGCCCATGCGGGCCATCGTCCCCGGCTTGAAGTTCTCGGCCACGATGTCAACGTGACCCGCGAGCGCCCGGAACAGGTCTCGGCCCTCCGGGGCCTTCAGGTCGATGCCGACACTGCGCTTGTTGAGGTTGTTGCGCAGAAACGTCGCGCCGGCGAGGCGACCTGTCGGGTCCTTCATCGCGGGAAGTGCGCCACGTCCCGACTCGCCATCTCGGGGGTGCTCGACCTTGATGACGTCGGCGCCGAGACGGGCCAGCACCTGCGTCCCGAACGGCAACGCCTGCATCTGCTCCGCGGCGAGGACCCGGATGCCGTCCAGGGGCTTCCCGTACCGCAGCGCGTCGGCGTTGGCGACGTCGCCGAGCTTCATCGCTCCACCGGCGCGGAAGTACGCGGCATTTGTCGAGTCATGGCCCGCATCGTAGAGCCGCTCGCGACCGGACTCGGTGAGCGTGACGTACGATCCCCGTCCGCTCGAGTGCCGGGATCGGGACAACACACCGAAAGGGACGATCGATGAGGGTACGAATCCAGCTGCTCGCCGTCGCGACGGTCACGGTGTTCGCGCTCGGGTCGGCTCCGACGGTCGCGGGCGCCAAGCTGCCGCCACCGCGCAAGAACCATCAGCAGCAGGCGTCGGCGCTGTTCGTCGTCAACGCCAGCGGCGGGACCGCGACCAGCCCGACTGGATCGACGTTCACGCTGGACCTGTCGGGTGTGAACCCAGACGCGGTGTTCTTCACCGACCGGCCCGCACGCGACACCGGCGTGCTCGGCGTCGACCGGATGCTCCAGGTCCTGCGCGACGGCCAGCGCACCCCGCCCAACGGCGTCGTCGACGTCTCGGGCGGCCAGCAGGGACCCTTCGCCGTGGCGGTGGAGCTGACCAACCCGTCGTACGACCAATCCAGTCACACGCTCCACTACCAGGCCCACACCCTCAAGAAGACGAAGGGCACCCGGCTCACGCACTACGACCGCCGCCTCGACACCCAGCTCCCCGGCCAGTTCGGCCGCGCCGCGCTGTTCATCGACACCTCGCCGTTCGGCAGCACGAACTTCTGCGGCGTGACCGTCGCGAACTACACCGAGCAGAACGTCACCCTGAACAACCAGTCCAAGTGGGGCACCGACACATGGGACCCGTCGCCCCCCAACAACGGGTTCATCCTCGGGCTCGTCGCGAACACGTACTGGCAGAGCGACGGCGGATTCGCTCGCGGGTGCGGCAACTCCACGACGTGGCAGCAAGCGGACGGCACGACGTTCAACACGAGCGTGACCGATCCGTACGGCAACAACCCCAACTCAATCAGCTGCACATCGTCGGACCCGACCGGTCACCCCTGCCACCTCGACCCGTCCAGCGTCACCCGGGGACCGGACGCGCAGGTCACCTTCTATTTCTGCGACTTTGCGCGCCAGAGCATCTGCCCCGGCCAGTAGGGGGCTGACCCGGCCGCCGTCGGCGGCCCGGCGGCGCTCGGCTGCTCGCGTCCGCTCGCCGTCGGGGTTCTGCTGCCGGGTACGCTCGTCGCGTCCGTGACCCGCCGGGTCGATCGAAACGCGAGCGACGGGACGTCATGCAGGGGATTCTGAGCGCCGCCGGGTACGTGCCGTACCGGCGACTGGACCGCAGCACGATCACGAAGACGTTCGGTTCCGGTGGGGGACGCGGCACCCGCGCCGTCGCCGGCTACGACGAGGACACGACCACCCTCGGCGTCGAGGCCGCACGCCTGGCCCTGCGCGGCGCACCCGGCATCGCCCCCCAGGCGCTCTGGTTCGCGACCGTGGCGCCCGCCTACCTCGACAAGACCAACGCCACCACGATCCACGCCGCGCTGCGCCTCGACGGCGACGTCCTCGCGGCGGACTTCGGGGGTGCGATCCGCTCCGGCGTCGGTGCGCTCGTCGCCTCGCTCCACGGTGGCACCCCGACCCTCATCGTCACCGCCGACACCCGCGACGGGCTGCCCACCAGCGGCGACGAATCCGCCGGCGGTGACGCCGGGGCCGCGATCCTCGTCGGCTCCGACTCGGACGGCCCGCTCCTCGCCACCCTTATCGGCGAGGGCCACGCCACCGAGGAGTTCCTCGACCGGTGGCGCACCCCCGGCGACCGCCGCTCCAAGGTCTGGGAGGAGCGGTTCGGCGAGACGAAGTATGTGCCGCTCGGCGAGCAGGCCTGGAACGTCGCGCTGAAAGCCGCCGAGCTCACCGCCGACCAGATCAGCCGAGTGATCATCACCGGCCCGCACGCGCGCGCCATCCGCGCCCTCACCGGACGACTGGGCGTCGAACCGGACCGCGTCGTCGACGACCTCGCAGGCTCGGTCGGGTACTCGGGCGCAGCGCACCTCGGCCTGCTGCTCGCCGCGACACTCGAGACCGCCCAACCGGGCGAGATCGTCGCCATCGTCTCGCTCGCCGACGGCGCAGACGCCCTGCTCTTCCGGGTCACGGACACGATCACGGCATGGAAGCCCGCCCGGAGCGTGGCGGCCCAAGTCGCCGGTGGCGCCGACCTCCCGTACGGAAAGTTCCTCAGCTGGCGCGGCACGGTGACCCTCGAGCCGCCGCGCCGGCCCGAGCCCGATCGGATCTCCGCGTCCGTCACCGGGCGCACCGAGCACTACAAGTACGGGTTCGTCGGATCGCGAGACCGGGCGAGCGAAGCGCTGCACCTGCCACCCGCCCGCGTGTCCCGGGTCGGGGGCGCGGTCGACGACATGGATTCGGTGCCGATGGCCGATGTGCCCGGCACCATCGCGGCATTCACCATCGACCGCATCGCGTACTCGCCGAGTCCACCCATCGTGTTCGCCATCGTCGACTTCGACGGCGGAGGTCGACTGCCGGTCGAGCTGACTGACGTGAACGCCGATGACCTCCAGGTCGGTGACCGGGTCGAGATGACCTTCCGGCGGCTCTTCACCGCTGACGGAATCCACAACTACTTCTGGAAGGCTCGCCCTATCCGGGGCTGAGCGCGACGCCGGCGGAGCCGGCCGAGGAGAAGGCACAGAACCCATGAGCTCGCACGGGATCAAAGACCAAGTCGCCATCGTCGGCATGGGATGCACGCGCTTCGGCGAGCATTGGACCAAAGGCGCCGACGACCTCCTGATCGATTCGACCACGGAAGCGCTCGAAAGCGCCGGCGTCGGGAAGCATGACGTCGACGCGTTCTGGCTCGGCACCGCCATGTCGGGGATGTCAGGGATGACGCTGTCGCGTCCCCTCGAATTGCAGAACAAGCCGGTCACCCGGGTCGAGAACTTTTGCGCCACCGGGTCCGAGGCGCTTCGCAACGCGGCGTACGCGGTCGCGTCAGGCGCGTACGACATCGCGATGGCTGTCGGCGTCGAGAAGGTGAAGGACAGCGGCTACCAGGGACTCGTCGGCGCGGGCAAGACGCCCACGGACGGCACGAACCGGACGTTGACCGCGGCCGCGATGTTCGCGATGTGCGCGCCCGCCTACGGAGCGAAGTACGGCGTCAGCGAGGAGCAGATGCGGGAGGTGCTGGCCCGCATCTCGTGGAAGAACCACTACAACGGGGCGCGGAACCCCCGGGCGCAGTTCCGCAAGGAAGTCACGATGGACACGATCTGCGGTGCGCCGCTCATGGCGGGTGGCCTGCGGGTCTTCGACTGCTCCGGCGTGGCCGACGGGAGCGCCGCCGCGGTGCTGGTGCGGGCGGAGGACGCGGCGAAGTACACCGACAAGCCGTTGTACGTGAAGGCGCTGTCGTTCGTCGCGGGGAACGCCTCCGGGAACGCCGACCCGGACTACGACTACACGTGGTTCCCCGAGATCCACGCCGCGGGACAGGACGCGTACGCCCAAGCGGGCGTGACCGACCCGCGCGGGCAGATCTCAATGGCGGAGGTCCACGACTGCTTCACCCCGGCGGAGCTGCTCATCTACGAGGACCTCGGGTTCGTCGAGCGGGGCACGGCCTGGAAAGAGGTCCTCGCGGGGACGTTCGATCTCGCCGGCGACCTGCCCGTCAACCCGGACGGTGGCCTCAAGAGCTTCGGGCACCCGGTCGGCGCGTCGGGGCTGCGGATGTTCTTCGAGACGTGGCTGCAGCTGCGGGGCGAGGCGCCCGAGGATCGGCGGATCACCACCGCGGATCGGGGACTCGCATTGACCCACAACCTGGGCGGCTACCCGGGCGAGATGGTCAGCTTCGTCGGCATCGTGGGCAACGAACGAGGCTGACGCCACCCTCGTCGGCTCAATCCAGCCAGTCTCGGATGACCGCCGCCCGACCGGCGTCCAGGTCCGGGCCCGTGGCCGTGCGCATCGGCTCGGTGCTCCCTCGGGACTGGACGTGGGGATCGGCGAGCATTGCGGCCACGTCGTTGACGGGCGCCACGGGGATGCGGGCCGCCAGGAACGCGTCGATGACGGTGTCGGCGTCGCGGGCGGCGATCCAGTCGGCGACGAGCGCGTCGAGCTCGTCGGCGTGGCCCATCCGGGTCGCGGCCTGCCCATAGCGCGCCCGGCTGCCGGCATCGTCGCGGTCGAGCAGCGCCAACAGCCGGGCCACCTGCGGATCGGTGGTGCCCGACACCGCGACGTACGCGCCGTCCGCGGCGCGGTACACGTTGCGAGGCGCGCCGCCCCGGACTCGGCTTCCTGATCGGCTCGGCGGGTCAGCCGGGTCGTAGCTCGCGATCGTCCCCCCGAGGACCTGGAGGACCGGCTCGTACATGCTGACGTCGACGAGACGGCCGCGGCCGTCGCCTCGGTCGCGACCCCAACCGGCGGCCAGCGCGCCGATGACCCCCGAGAATGCGGTCAGGGTGTCCCCGACCGGCACGGACGACAACATCGGGGGGCCTTCGGGATCCCCCGTCAGGTCGGTGAGGCCCGCGAACGCCTCGGCGAGGGTGCCCGCTCCCGGCCTGGCCGCGTACGGGCCGGTCAGCCCGTAGCAGCTGACAGCGACGACGACGAGGCGAGGGTTGAGGGCGGCGAGGTCCTCGAAGGTGCACGCCCAACGGGCCCGCACGCCCGGTGTCAGGTTCTCCACGAGGATGTCAGCGACCGACACCAGCTCGCCGAAGACGATCCGGTCGTCGGTGGTGTCGAGGTCGAGCACGATCGACCGCTTTCCTCGTGCCACCCAGGACCAGTTGCGCGAGACCCCGTCGCCGACCACGCCCATGCGGCGCATCGGGTCACCCCCGGGCGGCTCGACCTTGACGACGTCCGCGCCCAGGTCTGCGAGCATGGCACCGATCTGCGGCGCGGCGTAGAGGGTGGCCAGCTCGACGACGCGCAGTCCGGTCAGCGGGAGGTCGGGGTTCGGCGCTGGGCTCAATCCTTCAGCTCGACGAGGATTTCCCGATACCGCTGCTGACCGGTGTTCTTGGCGGTCTCGATCCCGCCCCGCTCGAGGTAGATGACGTTGCCGGGGGCGACGTCACCTTCGACCGTCCCTTCCCCGTAGCTGCCCTTCGTGTCGGCCTCGAAGATCCCGGCGATCTTGTCGCCCTCGAGCTGGATCAGGAGATAGTCGAGCGAGTGCTCGTGCACGTCGGAGGTCTCGCCGGGGTCGAGCAGCATCTCCCACACCCGGACCCGGTCGTTCTCGAAGAGCTTCGTCGTGGCGACGTCGCCGAGTTCTCGTTGGCTCATAGCGAGTTCCCCCTGTTGGCTCGGTGGTGGATCACAGTTCGCTTGCGGGGCCGACGAAGTCGTCACCCAGCTTGGCGATCGCGTCCCGTGCGCCGGGCGCGTCGAGCGCGAAACCGGTGAGGACCAGCTGGTCGACGCCGGCGTCCCGA
Source organism: Acidimicrobiia bacterium (assembly GCA_035468285.1). GTDB lineage: Bacteria > Actinomycetota > Acidimicrobiia > IMCC26256 > PALSA-555 > PALSA-555. The sequence goes on from DATISY010000071.1 coordinate 69,990, forward strand.
TAGGCGGGTAGGTGGGACGGTTGCACCGGCTGCATGTAGGCGCCGATCGTCACGTCGATCTCGGACCGGCCTCGCCCGGCGTCGGCGAGGTGCTTCTCGAGCTGGCGGACCGACGCGGCCGCGGAGTCCGGCAGGTGGTTGAAGCCGTGCCAGCCGTCGCCTTGGGTCGCGACGCGGCGGAACGCGGCGTGGGTCTCCCCTCCGAAGTAGATCGGCGGGTGGGGCCGTTGCACCGGCTTGGGGTACATCCGGCAGGGAGGCAGCGCGTAGTGGGCGCCGTCGTAGCGGGACACCTCGTCCCGCCAGCAGGTCTTCATGACCTCGACGTAGTCGCGGGTCCGCGCCGCCCGGTCCGGGAACGGCGCATGGAGGACTTCGAACTCCTCGCGGAGCCATCCGATCCCGATCCCGAAGTCGACCCGGCCGCCGGACAGCCAGTCGACGTTCGCGACCTCTTTGGCCGTGTACACCGGGTTGCGTTGGGGCACGAGGCACACCGCGGTGCCGAGCCGCAGCCGGTCGGTGACCGCGGCGAGGTAGGTGAGAGTGCTGAAGAGCTCCAGCATGCCGTTGTCGGCGGGAAGACCCAACCGGCCGTCCTCGGCGTACGGGTAGCTCGAGCGGTACTCGTCGAGGAACACGACGTGCTCGCCGAGCCAGATCGAATCGAACCCAGCCGCTTCGGCCGCTTCGGCGTAGGCCGTCAGGTACTCCGGTGTCGCGATCGGGGACACGCTGGGCAGGAACAGGCCGAGGCGCACGGGCGCTCCTAGCGCGAGGCCGACGGTGCCGGAACTGGCCGCGGGAGCATAGGGCGCACGGCCCGGGGGGTGCCGCTGATCGGCTCATCGCCGGCTCCGACGTGACGTGCCGTCCCGCCGGGCACTCGGAAGGACGGCTGAACACGTGGGACGATCGGGGAATGGCGCGCGAGCTGAGCACCGCGGAGTACGAGGAGCTGCTCCGGTTCCGGACCGGCCTGCGGCGGTTCCTGCGATGGAGCGAATCGGAGGCCGCAGCGGCTGGCCTCACCCCGGCGCAGCATCAACTCCTCTTGGCGGTCCGAGGCCACGTGGGCCAGACCGGGCCGACCATCGGCGACGTGGCGGACTCGCTGCTGTTGCGTCATCACAGCGTGGTGGGGCTGGTCGACCGCGCCGAAGCCGCGGGGCTGGTGCGCCGACGTGTCGACCCCGACGACGCCCGAGTCGTGCGCCTCGCGTTGACCCCGACGGGTTCGCGGCGCCTGGCGCGGCTCACCGACGCGCATCTCGACGAGCTGGCCGTGCTGGCCACCACGGTACGGTCGTTCTCGGACGTCCTCACCGAACGCGGGCACCTCCGCGACTCGTGAGCGCCGAGGTGCCCGGCCCGGTCAGGCCGGAGCGGCGGGTCGGGTTACGCGCCGGTCCCCGGCGTGGTCGCGGGCGTGGTCGCTCCGTTCGAGCCGCTGTTGTTGCCGTTCGAGCCGTCGTTGCTGTTCGAGCCGTCGTTGCCGGTGGGGTCGCCGCCGCGGCCGGGCAGGTTGCGGCCAGCACCGGGACCGAACCCGGCGGGGCTCTGCCGGTCGCCACCGCGGGCGTCGATGGGCACGAGGCCGCCGTGGTGGTCCGACCCGGTCGCTCGCCCGATCGCGAATCCACCGCCGAGCAGCGCGAGCACGGCCACGGCCACGGCGGCCCACTTGGGGATGTGCACGCCGGTGCGAGCGGTCCGGGTCTCCTCGGTCGGCTCGCTGGGTCGCGCCTCGGCAGGCGGCGTCGCCGCCGCCGGCGGTGGGGCGGCGGGTGTCGGTTCGGTCTCGTCTGGCATTGCCGGTCTCCTCTGCTGGGTGAGGGGAGCATGAGGCCTGCGACCTGAACGCCGACTGAGAGGGCTGCGCGATGATCCCGGCCGTGCGTCACGCAAACCGGCCGTTGCGCTTCGGCGTGATCACGTCGCATGCACCCGACGGCTCGGCGTGGCGAGCGCGCGCGCAGCGAGCCGAGGCGTTGGGCTACTCGTCGCTGCTCATGCCCGACCATTTCCAGGACCAGTGGGCACCGATTGTCGGGCTCACCGTCGCGGCCGAGGCCACGACCACGCTTCGGGTCGGGACGCTCGTGTTCGACAACGACTATCGGCATCCGGTCGTCCTGGCCAAGGAGCTCGCAACCCTGGACCGGGCCACGGGCGGTCGCCTCGAGGTGGGGATCGGCGCGGAGTGGAAGCGGACCGACTACGACGAGGCGGGGATCCCGTATGACCGACCCGGCGTCCGCATCGAGCGCATGGCAGAGGCGCTGACCGTGATGCGGGCCCTGTGGGCATCCGAGGAACCGGTCGTCTTCGAGGGGACGCACTACCGGATTCAGGGCGCGGTGGGGACTCCCCGACCGACACAGGTTTCGCCGCCCGTCTGCATCGGCGGTGGTGGTCGGCGCATCCTGTCGCTCGCCGCGCGTGCCGCGGACATCGTCAGCGTGAACGTCACCCTCACCGCGGGTGAGCTCGGTGCGGGAGTCGCCGCGTCCGCGACGCCACAGGCGTTCGACGAGAAGATCGGCTGGATCCGTGACGCGGCCGGCGAACGGTTCGAGACGATCGAGTTGCAGTGCCACTGCCCGTTCGTCATGGTCACGGCGGACGCCACGAGCATCGCCGAGCGGATGGGAGCCGGGTTCGGGCTCTCGGCCACGGACGCGCTCGAGGTTCCGCTCACGTTGTTCGGGACCGTCGACGAGCTGTGCGACATGGTGGAGGCTCGACGCGAGCGCTACGGCTTCAGCTACTGGATCGTCCCGGACGACGCGATGGAGGCGTTCGGCCCGGTGGTGGCACGTCTCGCCGGCCGTTGAACGCGGCGAGGACGCTCAGGTCCGGAACCCCGCGAGGACGCCCTTCCAACGGTCGGGGTCGCTGCGGTACGGGGCGTAGAAGCTGATGCGGTCGACGAGGTCGCCGTAACGCTCGAGCAGCCGCTTGGGGATGTCCTCGGGTGAGGCGACGACGGCGAACGCCTCGAGGATGTCGTCGGTGATGAGATTGCCCATCTGGGTCCATTCGCCGCGTTTGGATGCCGCGTTCAGCTCGGTTTGGAGATCTCCCCACCCGTGGAGCTCGAGCACGCCGCGGTACGCGGGCGTGGAACCGTAGAACGCGATCTGCTGCTTAGTGCCCTCCCGGGCCTGCTCCAGCTCCTCGTCGCTGGTGCCGGTGACCACGAAGAGGGGGCCGCACACCTCGAAGTCGGCGCGGGATCGTCCGCTCGTGGCGAACCCCCGCTCCAGGGCCGGCATCGTCACCTCCCGGACGTAGCGCTCCGTGGTGAAGCCGTGGAGGATGATTCCGTCCGCGACCTCGCCGGCCACCTCGGTCATGCGCTCACCGACCGCGGCGAGCTGAATCGTGGGCAACCCGTGCGGGTTCGGACCCGGATTGAAGAACGGGGTCATGAGCGTGTGGCGGTAGAACTCGCCCCGGAAGTCGAGGGGCACGCCCTCGTGCCATGTGGCCCAGATCGCCCGGATCGCCAGGATCAGCTCCCGCATGCGGGGCGCGGGATGCGACCACGGCATCGAGAACCGCTTCTCGATGTGCGCCTTGATCTGACTGCCGAGCCCGAGCCGGAAACGGCCGCCCGAGAGGGCGTGGAGGTCATAGCTCAGGTTGGCGAGCGTCATCGGCGTCCGGGCGAACGCCACCGCGATCCCGGTGCCGAGCTCGAGGCGCTCGGTGTGCTCGGCCGCGATGACCAGGGGCAGGAAGGGGTCGTGGCTCGTCTCGGCGGTGAGGCCGCCGTCGTAGCCGACGTCTTCGAGCTCCCGGGCGACGCGAGCGACCTCCTCGGCCCCGAGGCCGCCCAACCCCCCGTCGATCTTCATGCCCGCGGAGCGTACCGGCACCGGCCCCGACGGGGCTCCGAGTGGTCCGCGGCCCCGTCACACCCCGGCGATACCCTCCGATCTGATGGCTTCGTTGCCGTACGCCTTGTCCCCGAGTTCGATCGGGTCCTTCAAGGAATGCCCCCTCGCGTTCAAGTTCGCGTACGTCGAGCGGCTCCCCGAGCCCCCATCGGTGTGGACGGTCAAAGGGACCCTCGTGCACCTCGCGTTGCAGTACCTCCTCGACCGTCCTGGAGACGACCGGACACTCGACGCCGCGCTCGCCGACCTCGATCGGGCTCGGGTGGCGCTCGCGTCGGACCCCGAGTTCTCGGCCCTCGAGCTCGACGACGAGCAGCGCGCCGTGTTCGACCGGGACTGCGAGGAGCTCGTCCGTCGCTACTTCGACCTCGAAGATCCCCGCACCGTTCACCCGATCGGCTTGGAGCTTCGACTCGAGGCGCGCATCGGTGGTGTCCGGATCCGGGGCGTCATCGACCGGCTCGACCTCGTCGACGGCGGCCTGGTCGTGACCGACTACAAGACCGGCTCGGTGCCGTCGGAGATGTTCGAATCCAAGAGCCTCGCCGGGGTCCACATGTACGCGGCGATGTGTGAGCAGACGTTCGGGAAGCGTCCCGAACGGGTGCAGCTGCTCTACCTGTCCCGCCCCGAGGCGATCATCTCGACCACGAGCGAGCAGACCGGTCACGGTGTTGCTCGCCGTACCGCTGCGGTATGGACCGCGGTCGAGCGGGCCTGCGCGCGTGACGACTTCCGGCCTCGGCCGAGTCGACTGTGTGACTTCTGCACGTTCCGCCCGTACTGCCCTGCCCACGGTGGCGATCCGACCGGCGCGGTGGCGCTGCGCGGGCCGGGGACGATGGTCGAGCCGGCGCTCCCACTCGGCTGACGTTCGAGGGCGGCGCGTACCTCACCGGTATGCTCGCCGTCGATGCCGGGTATGTCTGAGGCGGTCACCGCGTTCGACGAGCGCATCGAGAAGTGGTTGGCGTCCCGTCGCTCCGCTCCAGCGGATCACGTCATGTACGGCATCTCCAGCGCTGCCGACCACGCTCTGCTGTGGCTCGCGCTCGCCGGCGTCCGGACGGCCCGCACCGGCGACCTGCGCTGGGGCGGCCGGTTCCTCGCGGCGCTCGCCGGTGAATCCGCGGTGACCAACCTCGTGAAGCTAATGACCCGCCGGGTCCGGCCTCAAGAGCACTTCGAGAACACCGAACCGCTCCCGTACGGGATGCGCCGACCGATCACGTCGTCCTTCCCGTCGGGACATGCCGTGACCGCGTTCACCGCGGCGTCCGTGCTCGCCCGCGACAGCAAGGCCGCACCGATCTACTACGCGCTGGCCGCCACGATCGCGTCGAGTCGTGTGTACACGCGGATCCATCACGCGTCGGACGGGCTGGCCGGTGTCGCGCTCGGCCTCGCCCTCGGGCGGGTCGCGAGACGACTGGTACGGTGAATCCTCCGCTGAAGGAGGCCGGTGACCCGCATCATCTCGGTCACGTTCGATTACCGCTGCCCGTTCGCCCGGAACGCTAACGAGGCCGTGGCCGCCGCGGTGCGTTCCGGTGCCCTTCCGGGCACCGAATGGCGCTTCCTGGCGTTCTCGCTGGATCAGGCCCACCTCGAAGAAGGCGACCCACCCGTCTGGGAGCAGGCGCCGGAGGCGTGGGGGTCCGGGGTCCTCGCGCTCCTGTACGGGGTCGCGGTGCGCGACACGTTCCCCGACCAGTTCCTCGACACGCACGTCGCCCTGTTCGCCGCCCGCCACGACGAAGGCCGCCGGCTCGACGACGAAGCTGTCTTGCGCGACGTCGTCACCTCGGTCGGTCTCGACGCCGACGCGGTCGCGGAGGAGGCATGGAGCGGCCGTCCGTTGAAGACGTTGCACACCGAGCACACCCAAGCCGTCGACGAGTGGGACGTCTTTGGGGTGCCGACGTTCATCGAAGGGGAGGAGGCCGTGTTCGTGCGCTTCATGGACCGAGGCCGTGTCGCTGACCTGGAGCGCATGATCGGTCTGCTCGACTGGACGAACTTAAACGAGTTCAAGCGCACCCGCCTCCCCCGGTGAGCCGCGACCTCAGCTGAGCGGCCGGCGGACGTCGGCCAGCTCGTCGAGGACCTCGAGCCACTCGGCGTGCCCCGGGTCGTGCCACGCCGGGTGGCGACACGACGTCGCCAGGTCCTGGACGTAGAGGTGCAGGGTCGGGGCCTCCTCGGCGAGCTCCGCGAGGTCGCGGGCGCTGGGGTCGATGGCGTCGCTCAGGAGGTCCGCGACCGCCACCGCGGCGATGACCCGGCTCCGACAACGTGGACAAGCCGAGACGGTGGCGCCGTCGAAGTCGTGGGTCATGGCCAGGAGCCGGGTGGCCTCGTCGACATCGAGCACGAGCTCCTCGCCGTCTTCGTCGAGAATCGCCAGGACGTCGTCGGTGGTCGGCACGCGCAGGACGGTACCGCCCGGGCATGACGCCGCTTGCCGCCCTACGCTGCCCCGTTCGTGCACGCCGTGACCGTCGTCGATGGGGACCTTGTCTGGGGCGAGCACCCCGACCCCGTCCCCGGGAGCCAGGACCTGCTCGTGGCGGTACGGGGCGCCGGCCTCAACGGGGCCGACATGCTGCAACGCCGGGGCCTCTACGCGGCGCCGCCCGGGTCCCCAGCCGACATCCCCGGGATGGAGCTCGCCGGCGAGGTCCTGGCCGCGGGCCCGGCGTGCACCCGTTTCGGGCCTGGCGACCGGGTCATGGCTGTGGTCGGCGGAGGCGCCCAGGCCGAGCGGGTCGTCGTCCACGAGCGGACCGCGCTCCCCGTACCCGAGCGACTGTCCTGGCCCGAGGCAGGCGGGTTCCCGGAGGTGTTCACCACCGCGCACGACGCGCTCTTCACGCAGTGCGGCCTGACCATCGGCGAGCGGGTCTGCGTGCACGGCGCGGCCGGCGGTGTCGGCTTGGCCGGCGTGCAGCTCGGGGCGTGCGCCGGCGCGCGTGTCGTCGCCACGGTCCGGAACGAGGCCCGCCGCGCCGACGTCGCTCGGATCGGGCAGGCATCCGGGTCGGTCGCGGTGATCGCCCCCGACGTCTTCGTCGAGCACGGCCCGTACGACGTCGTCCTGGAGGTCATCGGTGCACCGAACCTTCCCGGTGACCTCGACGCGCTCGCGATCGGCGGGCGCATCGCGGTGATCGGAGTCGGCGCCGGGGCGCGCGCGGACGTGAACCTGCTCGCTCTCATGGGCACCCGTGGCCGGATCCACGGCTCGACGTTGCGGGCCCGTCCCCTGGAGCAGAAGGCGGACGCTGCGCAACGCGTCGACCACGACGTGCTGCCCCTGGTCGAGGCGGGTCATGTCCAGATCCCTGTCGACGCCACCTACCCCATGGCCGACGCGACCGAGGCGTACGACCGGTTCGCGGCGGGCGGCAAGCTCGGCAAGATCGTGCTCGTCAACGACCGGTGACCGCTAGTGCGGGATCAAGATGCTGATCCGGGGCGGTTCGATACCGGACTGCGTCGTGAAGGGCCGCTTCGCGTCGAGGCCGATCAGCCACACCATCACCGATTGGTTCGGGTCGGGGCTCGGCTGCGGGAACGTGTCCAGCAGCTGGACGATCAGGGTGTGCTGGATGCCGGGAGGGAGCTGGAGGCGCAGGTTCCCCCGGTAGGTCTGGCCCGAGCCGCCCCGGCGGACATCGGTCCCCGACGCGGGGGCGAGGATGACCTCCAAGATGGCGTGCACGCCGGTCAACGACTCGGCCGCCGTCCGGTTGAGACCGGGGGCGAACGGCGGCTGCTTGTACTCGACGGTGTAGCTCGGCGGGAACACCTTCGGCGCCACGTTGGGCGGCAGGTTGGTGGCATCGCCCGGGTCGAACACGAACGTGATCTCGTCGTAACAGACCGTGGGTTGGGTGGTGGCGCCGTTCAGGTACTCGGTGCGGTCGACGCGCGGCGCGACCTTCCGGGTGAGGGTGCTCCCCGTCACAAACTGGCAGCCGGGGCCGCCGCTGTTCACCGCGCGGTTCTGGCGCTTCGACGCGCTGGCGCCTGAGCCGCCCCCGCCACCGGAGCACGCGGCGGCGACGATGGTCAACGTGGAGACGAGCGCGACGAACCGCAACCGAGGAGAGCCCATTCAGGCCGACGGTAGCGCCCGATACGATCGGTGGCATGGCAGCACGTCCTGACACCGAGGTCGTCATCGTCGAAGCGGTCCGCACCCCGCTCGGCAAACGCAACGGCGGGTTGGCAACCGTCCATCCGGCGGACCTCCTTGGCGCGGTGCAGCGCGCCGCCATCGACCGGTCGGGCATCGATCCGGCCGCGGTCGGGCAGGTCATCGCGGGGTGTGTCTCGCAGACCGGCGAGCAGACCTTCGACATCGCCCGGACCGCGTGGCTGAGCGCCGGGCTGCCGATGGAGGTGGCGGGGACGACGGTCGACGCGCAGTGCGGCTCGTCCCAGCAGGCCACGAACCTCGGCGCGGCGCTGATCGGCGCCGGTGTCGTCGACGTTGTGCTGGCAGGCGGCGTGGAATCCATGAGCCGTGTGCCGCTCGGCACGGCGGTCTCCCAAGGTCCGGGGCGGCCCCTCCCCAAGCCGTACTTCGAGCGGTTCGAGCTGACGTCCCAGTTCGAGGGAGCGCAGCGCATCGCGGACAAGTGGAGTGTCAGCCGGGAGGACTGCGACCGGTTCGGGCTGCAGTCCCAGCAGCGGGCTCACGCGGCGTGGGCCGAGGGTCGCTTCGAGCGCGAAGTGCTTCCCGTCGACGCGCCGGACCGGGGTGAGGACGGCAAGCCCGCCGCGACGACCCACCGGGTCGAGCGCGACGAGGGGCTGCGGGAGACGTCGCTGGAGGCACTGGCGGCGCTGAAGCCCGTGGCGAGAGAAGACGGGGTCCATACCGCGGGTTCCTCGTCCCAGATCACCGACGGCGCGGCCGCGGTCCTCTTGACGTCGGCGGCGCGAGCCGAGGAGCTCGGGTTGCGGCCCCGCGCCCGGATCGTCGACCAGTGTCTCGTCGGCGTCGACCCCGTGTTGATGCTGACCGGCCCGATCGACGCCACCCGCCGGCTCTTCGACCGCACCGGGCTGACCATGGGCGACCTCGACACGATCGAGATCAACGAGGCGTTCGCGTCCGTCGTGCTCGCCTGGGCGAAGGAGGTCCAGCCGAACATGGATCTCGTCAACCCCAACGGGGGCGCCATCGCCATCGGTCATCCGGTCGGGGCCACCGGGGCGCGGCTCGTGACCACCGCGCTGCACGAGCTCGAGCGCACCGATGGCCGGTACGGGCTCATCACCATGTGCTGCGGTGGCGGGCTCGGCACGGGGACGATCATCGAGCGGCTCGCGTAGCCTCAGGGCCGTGACGCGCCTCGCGCCTCGAACCCCGCTCGTCGAGCAGTTGGGCTACCCGCCTGACGCCCGGCTGGTGATCATCAACTGCGACGACTTGGGCTCGTCACGGTCGGCGAACGTCGCGGTGTACGACGCGCTCCGCAACGGGCTCGCGACCAGCGCCTCGTTGATGGTCCCGTGCCCCTGGGCGCGCGACGCCGCCGCGCAGTACCGCGGCGAGGACGTCGGGGTGCACCTGACGTTGAACGCCGAGTGGGAGACGTACCGGTGGGGGCCGATCACGCACTCCCCGAGCCTGCTCGACGGAGACGGCGGCTTTCCCCGCACGATCGAGGACACATGGGACCACGCCGACCTCGACGAGGTTCGCCGCGAGCTGCGGGCCCAGATCGAGCGCGCCATCCTCTGGGGGTTCGACGCCAGCCACCTCGACAGCCACATGGGCACGCTGCAGCTGCGCGCCGACTTCTTCGGCGTGTATCTCGAGCTCGCGGTCGACTTCGGGCTCCCGCTGCGGATGGGCGCGGCCGGCGGCGAGCGGATCGTCGGGTTCCCATACCGGGACCTCGCCACCGCCGAGGGCGTCGTCTACCCCGACCACTTCGTCTTCTACCGGGGGGTGGGCGCCCGCCGCCACGTCGAACGGACGCTGTTCGATCTCCGACCGGGCGTCACCGAGGTGTACCTGCACCCCGCCATCGACGCGGACGAGCTGCGGGCATCACACCCCGACTGGGCCGGCCGGGTCGAGGACCACGCCTTCTTGTGTGAAGACCCGTCGCTGCCCGATCTCGTCGAGCGGGCTGGCGCGACGCTGATCGGCTTTCGCGAGCTCCGCGAGCTGCAACGCGCCGCGTAGACCGGCGCCGAAGCTGGTCAGTACTCGGTGCGGGCCCGGACCTGATCCTGGAGGGCTTGGTACTCGGGAGCCATGGTGAGCGGCATCAGCAGCATGAGCTTGGCCATGTTGCCCGTCACCTTGGTCTTGCCTTGCATGAACGCGGCGTTGGCGTCGAGGTCACCTTTTTGGATCGCGACCGAATCCGCATAGGTGGTGGTGAGGGTGACCTCGGCGTCGGGCAGGTGACCGAGCGACGCCTCGATCAGCCGACCATTCTCGACGACCCAGTAGTAGGTGATGTCGCCGTCGGGGGCGCCGGTGACGACGAACTGCATCGTGGCGCTGACGCCAGGCCGTTCGGGTTGATCCTGCGCAAGGGCGCGAGCGTCGTCGAGCCATTCCTGGGTCAGGTACTTCGGCACAGGCGTCTCCCTCGGGAACCGATCAGGAACGCCGCGGGAGTGTATCGACGGGCTCGTCGAGGTCCGCGGCCCGCACTCCGGCGAAGAGGTCATCCTCGGTTTCGCCCGGCTCCGGCCGCCCGACGCGTGATTCGGCGAGCACGAACTCGTCCCAGGGGAACACGTCTCGGATAACCCGGTCGGGAAGCCGCATCCAGAAACCCTCGGGGTCGACCTGGGTGCGGTGGGCGAGCAGCGCGGCGCGACGGCGGGCCAACCACGGGCCGACATCGACGAACGTCGTGAAGCGCGGCTGCTGGTCACCCTGGCGGAATCCCCGCTCGAACCAACGCTCGTACGGGCTCTCCTCGCCGCGCTCGAGGTGCGCGGCATGGAGCGCCTCGACGCGTCGGCGCGAGAAGCCGGTGTAGTAGAGCTTCGACGGCTGCCACGCGGGCCCGGCGTCGGGGTACCGGTCGGGATCCCCGGCGGCGTCGAAAGCCGGGAGCGAGATCTCGTGCACCCGGATGTGATCGGGGTGCGGATAGAACTTGCGGTCGTCGGCGTAGGTCACGATCACCTGGGGCTGCTCGGAGCGGATGATGCGCACCAGGCGACCGACTGCCTCGTCGAGCGGGGCGTTGGCGAAGTTGTCGGGGCGGGCGTTGACGTCGGTGTCCGGCATTCCCGAGTCGTGGTAGCCGAGCATGTGCAGGGCGTCGTAGCCGATCGCGTCGACGCTGGTCTGCAGCTCCTCGAGCCGGACCTCGGGGAGGCGGGCGCGCACCTCGGGGCTGTCCACCGCGGGGTTGAGGATGTCGCCCGCTTCGCCGCCGGTGCAGCACACGAGGACGCAGTGCACGCCCTCGTCGTGGTAGCGGGCGACCGTCGCCGCGCCCTTGGAGGCCTCGTCGTCGGGGTGGGCGTGGACGCTCAACAGCGCGAGCGGCTCACCGCTCCGATCCAGGGGGGTCATCGCGCTCCGACGGTACCGCCCCTGGCGGTGGATCGACGCACCTGGTCGGTACAGTCGCGGCCTTGTCTTGGCGCCCGTTAGTCACGATCGGCGCGCTCGTCGCCGTCGTGACGGTCGGCCTCCCGGTCTCGGCGGGGGCGGCCACGAAACCGGCCGGGTCGCTCACCTGGAAGGGGTGCGGCGACGGGCTGCAGTGCACCACGCTGTCGGTGCCGGTCGACTGGTCCAAGCCGACGGGCTCCCAGGTCGCGTTGGCCGTCGCCCGGCTCCCGGCGAAGGATCAGCAGCACCGGCTCGGGTCCCTCGTCATCAACTACGGCGGTCCGGGCGACCCCGGCACCGAATCGCTGCGGCTCGGTGCCAGCAGCATGCCCGCGGCGATCCGTGAGCGCTTCGACCTCGTGAGCTTCGACCCGCGCGGGACCGGCGCATCCCGCCCGATCGCCTGCGTCGACGACGCCACCTACGACCGGGTCCTCGCTCAAGATCCCACCCCGGACACGCCCGATCAGCTCCTGACGTTCTACAACGGCACCAACGGCCCGATCGACCTGGTGCAGGCCTGCGTCGACAAGCAGGGGAGCTGGCTGGCCCAGGTCGGCACCCGCAACACCGTCCGGGACCTGGAGGCGCTGCGGGCTGCGATCGGTGAGCCCAAGCTGACGTTCCTCGGCTACTCGTACGGGACCGTCATGGGCGCGCTCTACGCCGAGATGTACCCGTCGCGGGTCCGGGCGATGGTGCTGGACGGGGCAGTGAATCTCTCGGCCACCGCGGCGAGCGAGCTCCACGACAACGCCGTCGGGTTCGAGCAAGCACTCGACGCGTTCCTCGCCGACTGCGCCGCGAAGACCAGCTGCGAGTTCCACGAGCACGGCAACCCGCAGGCGGCCCTGACCCAGCTGCGCCAGCAGTTCGAGAACGGGACCCAGCTTCCCGTCGGCGACGGCCGCCAGGCGGGGGCAACGCTCTTCTACCTGGCGTTGGCCAGCGGGCTCTACGACCGGGCGAACGGATGGCCGTTCCTGGCCAAGGCATTGGCGGGCGCGGTGCACGGCTCGGGAAGCGGGCTCGCCACCCTCGCCGACTCGATCAGCGGGCGCGGCACCGACGGTCACTTCAACGACCTGCAAGAGGCGCTGGCCACCATCCGCTGCGACGACCGCCACGACCCCCTGATGTCATTCACCGACTTCCAGGCCTTGTACAGCCAGTACAGCCAGGCGTTCCCCATCTTCGGCGCGTTCCTCGCGTCGTCACCGTTGGGTTGCGACCCGCGACTCCCTGCCCCTCCCCCTTCGGAGCAGGTCGGGGACGTACGCGTGACCGCCGCGCCGCCGATCCTCATCGTCGGGACGACCGGCGACCCGGCCACACCGTACGCAGGGGCGCTGGACCTCCAGCAGCGGCTGCGCGCGTCCCGTGTACTCACGTTGGTCAGCACGGAGCACGCCGGCTACGGCAAGGGCATCGGCTGCATCGACCATCCAGTCGACCGGTACCTGCTCACCCAGGTGCTGCCCCGCGTCGGGCAGCGCTGCAAAGCCTGACGGCCGGGCTCAGTCGTCGGGAACGGGTGACGCGTCGAGCCGGTAGAGCTCGATCCGTCCGATGCCACGCACCTTTCGGCGCCCGAGCCGGCGCAGCTGCAAGTCGGGTTGGTCCCCGAGTGCTGCGGCCACCTCGCTCGAGACGAGCACGGTCCCCGGGTAGGCGAGCTCGGTGAGGCGACTGGCGAGGTTCACGACCTGCCCGTAGTAGTCGCCCTCGCGGGACAGCACCGCGCCGCTGGCGAGCCCGGCTCGGGCGTCGGGCAGGACGGCATCCGCATTGGATGCCCGGGCGAGCTGCAGCGCGATCCGCGCGGCCGGGGCCGGCTCGTCGGTGATGAACATGACCTCGTCACCGATGGTCTTGACGATCCGTCCTCCCGATTCGACGACGATGTCGTGCGCGAGGGTCGCGAAGTGCTCGACGAGCGCCCCGAGCTCGTCGAGGTCGAGCCCTTCCGCGAGCGCGGTGTACCCGACGAGGTCCACGAACCCGACCGTGGCCGCCACCGTGCCCGGCGCCCCCGGCTCGGTGCCGACGAGCTTGCGCCAGATCGCCGCCCGGAGCTGCAGCCGGTGCGTGTGGTCGAGGAGCTGGGCGATCTCGTCGTAGTCGAGCCGCTCGGTGACGAGCACGGCGAGATCCTCGTCGGTCAGCCCGGCGCGGCGGGCCTCGTCGACGGAGCGGGCGAAGTCGTCGCTCTCCGCATCGGCGATGCGCGCCAGTGCGGAGCTGAGCACACGCGCTTGGGGAAGTGCCCGCTCGAGGTTCCAGTCATAGAACCACGGCTCCTTGAAGCGGCGGACGAATCCGTGCATGGCCTCGACATCGGCGTCGGTGAACGCAGCCCGGTCGTCGGGCAGGTCGGGGAAGCCGATCGCTCGCCACACGGTGCGGGCCGTGGTGAGATCGATCTGGGCCTGCGCCGCGAGCTCGCGCATCGTGTACTTCCGCGCGCCGGGGAGCACGGCACGATCGAAGGCGAGCATCGTCAGGTAGCCGCCCGCCTCGGCCTCTTCGATCTCTTGGGGGGTTGCGCCGTTCCGGAGCAAGAAGCGCCGGACCCGCTGGTCCATCGCTGTCCTCAACCCGATCGGGGGACGTCCTTCCAGGCCAGGTCCCTGGAGCTGTCCGGCTCCTTCGGCAGTCCGAGCACCCGCTCCCCCAAGATGTTGCGCATGATGTTCGACGTGCCGCCCTCGATGGTGTTGGCCTGGGCCCGGAGGAAGCCTCGGGCAATCGCCGGTCGGTCCTCGCCCATCCCGCCGATGTAGGCGAGCGGACCCTCGGGCCGCGTCGCGCCGGTCGGTTCCCACGCCACCCCGCCGAGGCCTTCCAGGTCGACGGCCAGCTTCTGGAGCCGCTGGTTGAATTCTGCCTGCATCAGCTTTGTGATCGATCCCTCGGGCCCGGCTTCGGCGCCTGCCTTGCGCTTGTCACCGGCCCGCTGGTTGTTGAGCCGGATCAGACGGCCGTCGATGTAGAGCTGAGCGACCCGTTGGCGCAGCAGCGGGTCCGTGATCGGGTGGTGGCGCTTCATGAGCGACGCGATGGGGCTCCCGCCGACCGCGTCGCCCGCGAGGGAGCCGGCGCCGGAGAGCGCGACCCGCTCGTTCATCAGCGTCGTGACGGCGACCCGCCATCCCTCTCCTTCGGGCCCGACACGCATGGACTCGGGGATCCGGACGTTGTCGAAGAAGACCTCGTTGAACTCGGCGTCGCCGGTGATCTGCACCAGCGGGCGCACCTCGACGCCGGGGGCCTGCATGTCGACGATGAAGTAGCTGAGCCCCTTGTGCTTGGGCACGTCGGGATTGGTGCGGGCCACGAGCATCCCGTACCGGGCGATGTGGGCGAGCGTCGTCCAGACCTTCTGACCGTTCACGACCCACTCGTCGCCGTCACGGACGGCGCGGGTCGACAGGCCGGCGACGTCGGATCCGGCGCTGGGCTCGCTGAAGAGCTGGCACCAGATCTCCTCGTTGGTGGCGAGGCCGCGGAGCAGCTTGTGCTTCTGCTCCTCGGTGCCCCAGGTGATCACGGTCGGACCGCCCATGCCGATGCCGATGATGTTGAAGGGGCGCGGTACCCGATAGTGGTTGAGCACCTCGTTGACGTCTTTCGCCTGCGTCGGGCTCAGCGAGAGGCCCGCGCCGTACTCCGCCGGCCAGGTCGGAGTCGCGTAGCCCGACTCGCCGAGGCGGGTGCACCAGGCGCGGTAGTCCAGCCCGTGGCGCAGCTCCTCGAAGCGCGCGTCGTCACCGTTGTCGACCGCCTCCATCCAACCGTCGGGCAGCTCGGCACGTAGGAAGGTTCGGACCTGCTCGCGGAGCTGCTCGTCAGTGAGTTCGGCGGTATCGATCGCCATGGGCCCTCCTGGTCTGGGCGTGGAACGGATCGTACCGGGAGTCGGGGCCGCGCCGCTGCCCTCCGGCACGGATGGTGCGAACCCGCAGCGCACCGCTCTCGCCGGTATCCTTGAACAACGACGCCGCCGCACCATGGAACGACCACGTCTCGTGTGTCACCCGAGGCGAAGCCACCGCGGTGCGCAGGGCGGGTCCGGGGGGGACGGACGGAGGCGTGATGAGGGTCCACCATCCCGAGCGTCACCGGTACTCCCGTGTGGGCTGGCTGCGGGCCGCGGTGCTCGGCGCGAACGATGGGATCGTCTCGGTGGCCAGCATCGTGCTCGGCGTCGCCGCGGCCACGTCGGCGCAGAGCCAGGTCGCGGTGGCAGGCATCGCCGCGCTCGTCGCCGGCGCGATGGCGATGGCCGCCGGTGAGTTCGTGTCGGTGAGCTCCCAGCGGGACACCGAGCATGCCGACATCGCCCGAGAGCGGCGCGAGATCCTGCAGAACCCCGATCACGAGCTCAGCGAGCTGCAGGAGATCTACCAGCTCCGGGGCCTCGACGAGGGCCTCGCCGGTCAAGTCGCGCAACAGCTGATGGCCGCCGATCCCCTCGGCGCGCACTTGCGCGACGAGCTCGGCATGACCGCGGCGACCCGAGCGCAGCCGCTCCAGGCGGCCATCAGCTCCGCGGTCAGCTTCGCGCTGGGCGGCGCCCTCCCCCTCGTGGTCGCGATCCTGGTGCCCAGCGGCGCCCGCGTTCCCGTCGTGGCCGCGGTCGCGTTCGCGTTGCTGGCGGTGACCGGCGCGCTCGGCGGCCGGTTCGGCGGCGCGCCCGTCGGCCGAGCCGCGCTGCGCGTCCTCGCCGGCGGCAGCGCGGCAATGCTGATCACCTGGGTGATCGGGACGCTGGTCGGCACCGCGATCTGAGCGACCCGCCCGGCGCCCAGCCCGGCAGTGGTGGTGGTCAGCTGGGACCGGGTGGATTCCAGAAGGTGTACAGGCGCTCCGGCTCGATCCGGGCGTAGACCGCGTTGTTCTCGACCCACTGCTCCCACTCGGGCCCGTATCGGGGCACATAGGTCGCGAGGAGCGTGTCGCGAAAGCCCCGCTCGTCCGCGGCGGCGAGATCGATCGGGTGTGCCGAGCCGTGCACGATGACCGCGAGTTCCTCGCCGCGGGTGTGCGCCGCGCTCACCGCCGGGCGGGCCCGGATGTGGCGCATGCGCACCGAGTGCGGCGCGGAGCCGAAGTAGAAGCGCGCCCGATAGAAGACGCCGTCGACCGGACCGACCCGCGGTTGGCCCGATGCGGTGACCGTGGCGAGATTCAGGATCTGGACACCGACCATGAGCTCGCACAGTGCCACTGCGTCGAGACGCCGGTCGGGGGTGAAGATGCTCTGCAGATGCGCGCCACCGTGGGCATGGCTCTCGTCGAGGAGCCGCTGGAGGGCCTCGACGTCGGCTCGGGTCTCTCGCACCGGTCGCTCAGGACACCGAGGGACGCGCGGCCGGGGCCCCGTCCGATTCGTCGGCCTCGCCTCGCCGCTGCAGGAGGAGGCGGCTGGCCCGCCAGCCGACCTCGATGAGAACGATCCCCACGACCGCGATCACGGCTCCCTCGGCGAGGATCGTGCCGGTCGGGAGCGACAGCGCATAGAAGCGGCGGAACGGAGGAACCGCCATGATCGTGACGACGCACGCGACCATCGCGACGACGAGGAGGCCCCGCCACCAATTGATGGGTCGGGCGAGGATGGCGAGGATCCAGAGCGCCATCACGATCACCACGAGCGCCGCCGCGGTGCGGGCCTGCGTCAGCGTGAGGTGCTCGGTGTAGAACGCGAGCCCATAGGTGAGGAGCGCGGCGGATCCGATGACGAGCCCTGCCGGCACGCAGAAGCGCAGCACACGCTTGATGAACCCCGGGATGTAGCGGCGGGTGTTCGGGGCCAACGCCAGGAAGAACCCGGGGACACCGATCGTGAACGTGCTGATCACGGTCAGGTGCCGGGGCAGGAAGGGATACTTCCAGTTCAAGATCACGACCGCGACCGCCAAGAGGATGGCGTACACGGTCTTGGTCACGAACAGGTTCGCGGACCGCTCGATGTTCGCGATCACCCGCCGTCCCTCGGCCACGACGCCCGGCAAGGTGGCGAACCGGCTGTCGAGCAGGACGAGTTGGGCCACGGCGCGGGTCGCCGCCGCGCCCGAGCCCATGGCGACGCCGATATCGGCGTCCTTGAGCGCCAACGCGTCGTTGACACCGTCGCCGGTCATCGCGACGACGTGGCCGTGGGTTTGGAGCGCATGGACCATCGCCCGCTTCTGCTGGGGCGTGACTCGGCCGAACACGGTGTGTGACTCGAGCACCCCGCCAAGCTGCTCCTCGTCCTCGGGCAGCTCGCGGGCGTCGTAGGGCGCGTCGGCGCCAGGGAGCCCGACACGGGCGGCGACCGCGGCGACGGTGCGGGGGTTGTCGCCGGAGATCACGCGCAGCGCGACGCCCTGCTCGGCGAAGTACGCGAGCGTCTCCTTGGCGTCGGGTCGGATCTGCTCCTCGAGGAGGACGAGCGCGACGGCAGTGGGCCGGGCCGGGAGCTGCTCGCCGGCGGGCTCGTCGCTGACGGCGAGGACCAGGACCCGCTTGCCGGACGCGGCGAGCTCGTCGGATCGAGCCCGCAGCGGATCGGCGGGACCGGCGTCGGGGAAGACCATCTCGGGGGCGCCGAGTATCCAGGTGCCGTGACCCTCGAACGTCGCCGCGCTCCACTTACGGGCCGACGAGAACGGCGTGGCCGCGGTGCGGCTCCAGCCCGCGGGCGGGGTCAGCGCGGCCCCGACCGCGGCGAGGGTGGCGTTGCGGTTCGGGTCGTCGGCGAGCGCGCCGAGCGCCACGTCGATGTCGTCGGGGCGGGGACCGAGCGCCTCGTAGTGGTCGAACACGACGTTGCCATCGGTCAGGGTGCCGGTCTTGTCGAGACAGACGATGTCGACGCGGGCGAGACCCTCGACAGCCGGGAGCTCTTGGACCAGCACGTTGCGGCGGGCCAGCGTCACGGCGGCGATCCCGAACGCCAGGCTTGTGAGCAGCACCAGCCCCTCGGGCACCATGCCGACGACGCCCGCGACGCTGCTCGTCAGGGCGGACGCGACGTCGCTGCTGCGGAGCTGCTGCCAGAGGAGCAGCCCCGCCACGGGGAACAGGGCGTACTGGATGAGGCGGAGCAAGAAGTTGATGCCGTCGACGAGCTCGGAGCGGACGAGTCGGAACTGGCGGGCCTCAAGGGCGAGCTTGCGGGCGTAGGAGGCAGACCCGACCGCCGTGGCCTGAACGCGACCGGTGCCGGCCACGACGATGCTGCCCGACATCACGGGCGTGCCCGGCTCCTTCTCGACGGGGTCCGATTCGCCGGTCAGCAGCGATTCGTCGATCTCGAGCCCGGCGCCGGCGCGGACGATCCCGTCCGCGGGGACCTGATCACCGGTTCGGAGCTCGACGAGGTCGTCGAGGACGATCGATTCGACGGGCACTTCTCGGAGGTCGCCGTCGCGGACCACTCGGGCGACGGGCGCGCTCAGCACGGCGAGCGAATCGAGCTTCCGTTTGGCGCGGATCTCCTGGACGATCCCGATCAGCGCGTTCGCGATGAGCACGATTCCGAACAGGCCGTCCTGGGGCTGTCCGACGACGAGGATGACGGCGAGCATCGTCCCGAGAATCGCGTTGAAGCGGGTGAAGACGTTGGCACGGACGATCTCCCCGTAGGAGCGGCTCGTGCGTTCGCCACCGCCGTTGGTGAGCCCGCGCCCGACGCGGTCCTCGACCTCGACCGCGGTGAGACCCGTCGGGGGTGTCTCGTGCTCGGGGGCGGCCGGGACCGGCGCACCAGCATCGATGGGCGCCGACGCGGTCATCGTCGGCGACGGTAGCCGAACCGAGGTCCGCGATTGATCAATACACCACGTCCGTGCAGGCCGACGGCTAGTGGAAGTCTCGTGATCGCAGCAGCGCCGCGGGATGTAAGGCGAGCGTCGCGATGTGCTCGGCGAGGAGGTTGATCACGCCTTGTTCGCGTTCCAGGCGGCCCCGGATACGCAACGCGGGTGACGTGCGCGCCACCCGACGGAAGCGCTGCCAGACGTCGGGGGTGCAGATCACGTTCACCAAACCGGTTTCATCTTCGAGGTTGAGGAAGACCACCCCTTTGGCGGTCTCAGGTTGCTGACGGTGGGTCACGACCCCGGCGATCTCGACCCGGACGCGGTCGCGCCGCGTCCGCAGCTGCTCGGCGGTGACGACACCCTGGGCGGTGAGCTCGTCACGCACGAATTCGGTGGGGTGACGCGCGGCGGAGAGTCCGGTGGCGCCGAGGTCGGCGGCTGTCTCCTCCAGCTCGGACATCCCGGGGAGGGTGGGCGCTTCGACGCCCGTCACGATTCCCGGCAGCGTGCCGGGGCGGGCGTCGCGCAGCGCGCCGGCCGCCCAGAGCCCTTCCCGGCGGGCGACCCCGAACCCGGCGAACGCCCCCGCGGTGGCGATCGCCTCGAGGGCGTCGACGGGCGCTTCGGTGCGGCGTGTGAAATCCTCGAGGCTCGTGAACGGATGCTCGCGGCGCGCGTCGTCGATGCGATCCAGGAGCCGTCCGGTGAGTCCCCGGATGTAGCGCAGCCCCACCCGAACCGCGTGGGTGGACACGTCGGCGCACCAGCCGGGCCGGGGAACCCCGACCGGTCCTGCATCGGAGGTTCGGGCCTCGAGGGTGCAGTCCCGTCGTGAGGCGTGCACGCAGGGACCGAGGACCTGGACGCCGTGACGGATGGCGTCGCGCACGATGGTGTGCGGTGAGTAGAAGCCCATGGGCTGGGCGTTCAGCAGCGCGCAGGCGAACGGTGCCGGGTAGCGACGTTTCATCCAGGCGCTGGAGTAGACGAGGTAGGCGAAGCTCACCGAATGGCTTTCGGGGAACCCGAAGTCGGCGAACGCTTCGAGCTTGCGGGCGATCTCCTCGGCGGTCTCGCCGGTGATCCCGCGCTCGGCCATGCCCTCGAGGAGACGGTCTCGCATCGCGGCCATCCGGGTGCGGGAACGTTTTGATCCCATCGCCTGACGCAGACGATCGGCTTCTCCGGGGGTGAACCCGGCGGCGTCGATCGCGATCTGCATGAGCTGCTCTTGGAAGAGCGGAACACCGAGGGTCTTGCGGAGACAGGGCTCGAGCACCGGATGGGGATAGGTGATGGGCTCTTCGCCGCTGCGGCGCCGTAGGTAGGGGTGGACGGAGCCACCCTGGATGGGGCCCGGCCGGATCAAGGCGACTTCGATGACGAGGTCGTAGAAGGTGCGGGGCCGGAGGCGAGGCAGGGTCGCCATCTGGGCTCGACTCTCGACTTGGAACACTCCGACGGTGTCGGCGGCGCACAGCAGGTCATAGACCTCGTCTTCTTGGGGGATGGTGGCGAGGTCGACGTCGGTGCCCTCGTGCTCGCGGATGAGGTCGACGGCGAGATGCAGCATCGTGAGCATGCCCAAGCCGAGGAGGTCGAACTTCACGAGACCCGCGGCGGCGCAGTCGTCCTTGTCCCACTGGAGCACCGACCGGTTGTCCATGCGGGCCCACTCGACAGGGCAGAACTCCACGAGGGGGCGATCAGCCATCACCATCCCGCCGGAGTGGATACCGAGGTGACGTGGGTAGTCGAGGACTTGCCGGGCGAGGTCGAGCACCAGCTCCGGGACGGGTGGGGCCCCGTCGGTGCCGGTGACATCGTCGAAGGCCTGGTCGCGGGACCGCCACCGGTCGATCCACTTGGTGAGGGCGTCGGCGTGCCCGCTCGAGAGCCCGACGACCTTCGCCATCTCTCGCAACGCGGAGCGCGGCCGGTAGGTGATGACGTTCGCGACCTGCGCGGCACGGTCGCGCCCGTACTTCGTGTACACGTACTGGATGACTTCCTCGCGGCGTTGATGCTCGATGTCGAGATCGATGTCGGGAGGACCATCTCGCTCGGGCGAGAGGAACCGCTCGAAGAGCAGCCCGAGCTCGACCGCGTCGGCCTTGGTGACACCGAGGGCATAGCAGACCGCGCTGTTAGCCGCGCTTCCGCGCCCCTGGCAGTAGATGTCGTTCGTGGCGCAGAACTGGACGATGTCGACGAGTAGCAGGAAGTACCCCGGGAAGTTGAGGGTCTCGATGACCTCGAGCTCGTACGCGAGCTGGCGCGTGGCCTGGTGGTGCTGCGGATGCGTCACCGGGTAGCGAACCGCGGCGCCCCGGGCGGTGAGCTCCCGGAGCCAGGACATGTCGGTGTGGCCGGACGGCACGTCGAGGTCGGGAAGGTTCGGGGCGGCGAGGCGCAGATCGAAGGCGCACGCGTGAGCGATGTCGAGGGTGCGTTCGACGGCGCCGGGCCAGCGGGCGAAGCGGCGCGCTTGCTCCGCGGGGCTGCGGAGCTGCGCCAGGGGTGACGCGGGCAGCCAGCCGTCGATCTCGTCGAGGGAGCGGCGGGCCCGGATCGCGGCGAGCGCGGTGGCCAAGGGTCGCTGCGCGCTCGTCGCGTAGTGGACGTTGTTGGTCGCGACGACTTCGATCCGGGAACGGGCCGCGAGCTCGGCCAAGGCGTCGTTGCGGTGACGATCGATCGGGTCGCCGTGGTCCCACAGTTCGACGAGCACCCGGTCGCGCCCGAACGCGTCGACGAGTCGATCCAACGCCCGGCGGGCCACAGCGGGTCCGTCCGCGAGCAACGCTCGGGGGACGGACCCCTTGCGGCAGCCCGTGAGCACCCACCAGGACTCGTTCGCTTGATCGGCGCGACCGTCCGTCAGGTGCACCCCGACCCGGGCGGCGGCGGCAAGATCAGGGAGCGTGAACGACGGGGCACCTTTCTCTCCGTCGAGCTGACCGGCGCTGATGGCCCGGGCCAGCCGGGCGTGACCGGCGGGTCCTTGGGCGAGGACGACGAGATGCTCCCCCGGCGGGTCCGCGACCCCGTTGGCCGGCCGGGAGGCGGTGAGGGTGAGCTCGGCACCGAATACGGTCGGCAACCCCACGAGGCGGGCCGCCTCGGCGAACCGGACGATGCCGTAGAAGCCGTCGTGGTCCGTGACCGCCAGCGCCGCCAGCCCCACCCGGGCGGCCTCGTCGACCAGTTCCTCGGGATGGCTCGCCCCATCGAGGAACGAGAAGTTGGTGTGGCAGTGCAGCTCCGCGTAACGCACCCTGGCCTCCGTCGCCGGGGCGCGGCACGGTAGCGAACATGTGTTCGCATCCGCAACCGGGACGGCCCCGGGCGACGGGGGCCCATGGGCATCACAGTTAGGGTCCGAGGCATGCCGGCCCCGGTCGTCGTCGTCCAGGGGCTCCGCAAGGCGTACGGGTCCCACGTCGCGGTGAAGGGCATCGACTTCGAGGTGCAGGAAGGCGAGATCTTCGGCTTCCTCGGCACCAACGGTGCCGGCAAGACGACCACCATCGAGATCCTCGAGGGATACCGGTCCCGGACCGCCGGCGACGTGACCGTGCTCGGGCTGGACCCGGCGCACGCGACGAGGGCGTGGCGGGAGCGGATCGGGTTGGTCCTGCAGGAGAGCGAACTCGATCCGCTTTACACGGTGCACGAGACCGTCACCATGTTCGCCTGCTACTACGAGCATCCTCGCCCGGTCGATGACACCATCGCGCTCGTTGGCCTGCGCGAGCAGCGCGACGCCCGGATAGGCCAGCTCTCGGGGGGCCAGAAGCGCCGCGTCGACGTCGCGCTCGGCTTGATCGGTGACCCGGACCTGTTGTTCCTCGACGAGCCGACGACCGGCTTCGACCCGCAGGCTCGCCGCGACGCGTGGACCATGATCGAAGGGCTCCGCAACCTGGGCAAGACCGTGTTCTTGACCACCCACTACATGGACGAGGCGCAACATCTCGCCGACCGCCTGACGATCCTGCGGGACGGTGTGATCGTCGCCCAGGGCACCGCGGCGCAGCTGAGCGCCCAGTCGGGCGGAACCGTCATCCGGTTCACCCTGCCGGGTGGTGTCACCCCCGGTCAGGTGGAGCAGGAGACCGGGACCCACCCCGACGTGTCGGGCGCGGAGGTCACGCTGCACTGCGAGGGCTCACCCCAGCAGGTGCTCTATCAGCTCACGGGCTGGGCCGAGCGGGAGCACCACACGCTCGAGAATCTCGTGGTCAGCCCGCCGACGCTGGACGATGTGTTCCTCGAGCTGACACAGGAGAGCACAGCGTGAACACGGTCGCGCTGAGCGCCCGCCAAACCGGTTTCGCGCTGCTCGGGCGTCGACGTGACGCCCGGGCGATGATCTTCACGGTCGTCATGCCGATCGTGTTGCTCGTGCTGTTCAACTCGATCTTCGGGACGAGGGGGTCGACGACGCCGGTGCACGGGTCGCGCCTGTCCATCCACGCGTACTTCATGGCGGGGATCATCGCGTACGCGATCATGCTCAACGGGTTCAGCAGCCTGCTCATCGGGTTCACGACCGACCGGGAGGCCGGCCGTCTCAAGCGGTACCGCGGAACGCCGATGCCGCCCGGCGTCTTCCTCGGCGCCGAGATCATCGCCAACATCGTTGTCATCGCCGCGATGGTCGTCACCCTGCTCCTCATCGGGCGAGTCGCGTACAACATCGCGATCCCGACGAGCGCGTTCGGGCCCATCGTCGTGTACGTCGTCCTCGGCACGGCGACGATGTGCTCGCTCGGGATCGCGGCGACCCGGCTCACCACCACACCCGACGCCGCGTCGGCCATCGGGCCGTTCGCGACCGTGATCCTCGGGTTCATCTCGGGGACCTTCGTGCCCGTGAGCCAGCTCCCAGGGTGGCTGGAGCAGATCGGTCGGGTCTTCCCCCTCGCCCACCTGGCCCAGGGGCTCCAGGGCTCCCTGGTGGCCGGAAGCGGCCTCGACGCGACGAATGTCGCGGTGCTCGCGGCCTGGGCCGTGGCCGGCCTCGTCGTGGCCGTGCGCACCTTCCGCTGGGAGCCCCTGGCCGCCCAGGGCTGATCGCCCCCGGGGCCTTCATCAAGCGATAATGACCGCGGTCAGTTTTCTTCACATGGGCGGCGTAGGCCTAGGGGCAGGTCCAAGCGAAAGGGAGCCACATGAGCACCACGCCGTTCTCCCCTCCCCCCGAGTCCTCCGGGAAGCCCGGCCCAGGCCCCGAGGACCGTCCCACCCCTTCCGGGCTCGCGATCGGGTTCATCACCGTCACCCTCCTCGTCATCGCCCTGGCGACCCGCGGCGCGGGTGTCGTCGGGATCGCGGTGCTGTTCCTGGTCTTCGTGCCGCTGGAGAAGCTGTTCGCCTTCCGACCCCAGAAAGTGTTCCGACGCGCGTTCCTCACCGATCTCACCCACCTGCTCGTCAACAACATGCTGATCACGGTCGGGGTCCTCGTCGCGGTCGTCGCGGCGATGATCCCGTTCTTCTGGCTGCGGGACCTCGACATCGCCGGCAGCCTGCCGCCCGCCGCGGCGGTGGGCCTCGCGACCGTGATCGTGTTCGTCGGCCAGTACTGGGCGCACCGGCTCACGCACCAGGTGCCGGTGCTGTGGCGGTTCCATTCGGTCCATCACAGCATCGAGAACATGGACTGGCTCGCGTCAGCTCGGGTCCACCCGATCGACCAGGTGTTCACGCACGGCGCGGTCGTGATCCCGCTGTACCTGCTCGGCTTCAACGGCAACGTCTTCGGCGGCGTCGTGGTGTTCTTCACGCTGCTCGCGTTGTTCCAGCACGCCAATGTGCGGCTGCGTTTCCCGGTGCTGCGCTGGGTGATCAACACCCCGGAGTGGCATCACTGGCACCACGCCGTGGACCGCGAGGCGATCAACAAGAACTTCGGGTTGCCCGTCGTCGACAAGGTGTTCGGGACCGCGTACATGCCTCGGGGTCAGTGGGCGTCGGGGTTCGGGACGACCGAGCCCGTGCCGCCCGTCGGGTATGTCCGCCAGCTCGGGTACCCGTTCACGGCGGCGGCGCGGACGGGCCGGGCGTCGGGGCAGTAGGCCCCGGCCACGGGCCCAGGTCGGGCTGGTCGGCGCCGCGCACGACGAGCTGGACCCGCCGCCAGAGGACTTGCTCGAGGGTGAGGGTTCCCACGACGTCGAGAGCCCAGAAGAGGACACCCTGGAGCAGCACCCCGTTCGTGATCGCGCCGAGCTCTTGGGGGTGGAACGTGGCGGGCAGGTCCCCGCGCTCGATGCCCCGGGCGAAGATCCGGGCGTAGACGTCACGCAGCTCGGGGCCGTCGGTGTCGGGGCGGCCCCGCCGGGCACCGCGGAGGACCTCGAGCGCGGCGCGACCCATGAGCTCGCGGGACGCGTACCGCTGCGCGTCCCCGAGTCGGGTCACGACCGTCCGGAACACCTCAAGGACGGAGGCGCCGTCGGCGAGGTGCCGGTCGACGTCGGCGGCCAGCGCCTCGCTTGCACCCCCGGCGGCCACCTCGAGCAGCAGGTGCTCCTTCGTCGGGAAGTAGTAGAAGAACGTCCCTTTCGACACGCTCGCGTGGTCGCAGATCTCGCTGACCGCCACCGCGTCGTAGCCCCGCTCGGTCCAGAGGGTCGCCGCGGCGTCGCGGAGGGCCTGGCGGGTGCGATGGGCGCGGGCTTGGCGCAGCTTGGTGACCCGGGGCGGGTCGTCCTCGGTCAGCGTCGCCTCCAGAGGGCCGGTCCCGCACGAGCACGAGCGAGCGAGAATGTTGACCGGGGTCGATGCTACCGACGCGCCCCCGAGGTCCCGGCTGATGCCAGCATCGGGTGGTGGAACTGGGAGCCGACGCTGCCTTCTGCTACCTGACCACCCGGGGTCGGGTGACCGGGCGTGCCCATGAGATCGAGATCTGGTTCGCGCGGGTCGCCGACACCTTCTATCTGCTCGCGGGGGGCGGGGAACGCTCCGACTGGGTCCGGAACCTCCGGGCGGACCCGGCGGTCACGATCCGCGTCGGTGACGTGACGAGTACGGCCCGAGGCCGCGTCCTGGGGCCCGGCGCCGAGGATGCGCTCGCCCGACGGCGGGTGTTCGACAAGTACCAGCCGGGCTACCAGGGGGATCTGCGGGGGTGGCGGGACCGCGCCCTGGCGGTCGCAGTCGACGTTCAGTCGTAGATCGCCTCGATCCCGGTCCGGCCCCCCTCCATCACCACGAGGCAGGCGATCTCGGTCTGTTCGCCGCGGGCCACGACCTGCCACAGCGCCCGCCGGCGCCGACAGACCCGATCCCACCAGCGCACATCCTGGGGCCACGGGCCGGCCCAGGCGATCACCGGCGCGTCCCCGACCGGCTCGGCCACCAGGCGGGCCGGCGCGGCGGACGCCTCTCCCCGTCCCGACACGATGACCGGGATCCCTCGGGCGTCGAGCAGCGACGCGGTCAGGCGGGGCTCATAGACCCGGGTCGGCGCGGGGCCCGGAACCACTCCGGGCCAGCCTGGCCGCTCCGGGCCCGGGTCCGACGTCTGGGTCTCACCCCACGGCACCCACCGGATCCGTTCGCTGGGGAGACGACCGCCACACGACACCGCGGTGACGACCGCGTCCGGTCCGAGCATCCCTTGGAGGCGCGCCAGGACCTGATCCGCCCGATCACCCGCAGCGGCGTCACCACCCCAGAAGCCCAGCTGACGGCCAACCGCGGGGACGACCCGATCGGGGGCGAGCCGGACGAGGACGAGGCCCGCGGTCGCGTCGTCGTCGACGCCGTCGGTGTCGAGACGCCGGCCGGTGAGCCAGCCGTCGAGCTGCCAGCGCAGCCGCGTGACGAGCGCCGCGGACGTGAGCCGGCCGTCGTGGCGCCAGCAGCGCGACAAGCGTTCGCCGTGCTCCGTCTCGGCTTCCACCACGACCTGGGTGCACGCCAACCCCAGCGTGGCGAGCCGTTCGAGGAGCCGGTCGGCGAGCCCTTTCGCCGCGAACGCCGCTTCGTCGACCCGGGTCGCGGGAGGGTCGAGCTCGCAGGTCTCGACCAGCTCGGGGGGTGGAGGCAGCGGCGGCGCGGTGTGCTCGTCGAGGCCGCGGGCGAGCCGATGGGCGCGGGCCCCGGACCGTCCGAACCGGGTGAGGACCGACGGGGCCGGCAAGGCTGCGAAGTCGCCGAGGTGGGCCAGTCCGAGCCGTTGCAGCAGAGGCGTGAGCTCGTCGTCGTCGAGCGCCGTCACCGGCCACGCCGCGAGGAACGCGGGCGTGTCACCCGACGCGACGACGCGGACACCTCCCGCGGGGGCGCGGCGAGCAGCCAGTCGGGCCGCGAAGGGCCCGTCAGCGACCCCGACACGGGCGTCGCCAATCCCGATCTCGGCCACCGCGGCTAAGACCCGACTGGCGAGGCCGTCGTCCCCGCCGAAGTAGCGAGACGGGCCCCGGGTGGGGAACGTCAGCAACCCTGGGCGCTCGAGGACCACCCCGGGGGTGATCAGCTCCGTCGTGCGAGCCACGGCTTCGAACGCGCGCGCTTCGTCGGCGAGATCGGCGTCGACCACGACGAGGCCAGGACAGCGAGCCTCGGCCTCGCGGCGCCGCAGCCCTCGCGTCACCCTCTCGACCCGCGCGTCTCGAGACGCGGCCCGCACCACCAACCCGTGGCTCCCAGGCTCGACGACGGCGACGGGGCTGGTGCCCACCGCCGGGTGCGCGCGCCGGGCCACGACCACCGGCCAGTCGGGGCACCAGAGACACAACGTCCGTTCAGCTGGCGAGAACACCACGTTCTCGTGTCGTCCTCGCGTCACTGATCCGAACGACCGGCGGACGGGCGCGCAACAGTCCGGACCCGAGCTCGAGACCAGACCACGCGCGGGCGCCGACGTGCAGACGGTGGGTGGCGGTCGCCGGCCACTGGACGGGTGGAAACAGCACGGGCACCAAGACCACACCGCGCTCGCGTGCGCGGGCCACCAGGCGCCGCGCCTCACCGGCGCGGACCTGGCGGGGCACGTCGGCTACCACCACGCTCATCCCGTCGAGCAGCACGGAGACCGTCGTCGCCCAGCGGTCGGGGGGAACCCGCCGGACCACGACGAAACGCTCGGCGACGCCCAGCTCGGCGAGCGCCTCGCCTCCCCACGTGCCGTGGAGATCGACCGCCCCGGCCCATTCCCCCACCGCGGTCGCCGCGGCGCACAGCGACACAGCCGCCGAGGTGACACCGGCGCCGACGCTGCCGTCGACCACCAGCACCGAGCCTCGCATCAGCCCCTCGGGGAGGATCTCCCCGAGCGGCCCCGGGATGACCAGGGTCCGGTCCCGGGCCAGCACCGTCGGACGGACCCGGCCCGCGATCCCGGCCAGACGCGCGCGCGCCTCTCGATCCCGGGCCGGGAGGGCAGCTGGTTGCGTCATTCGCCCCGGTATACCGAACATATGTTCGTGGCGCAACCGGGAGCGAAAAGGTCTCGCCGAGGTGGGAAGCGACCGACCACGATGGGCGGGTGGAGCATCCGACGCCGCTCGAGCTGACCGAGGGGTTGGAGGAGGTCCTCCGGTCCCCCCACGACGAGGGACCCGTCATGCTCATCGTGCGTCGGCAGGGCGCCGCGGCGCGTGACGTGCTGCCCGCGGCAACGCTGGACGTGACGGACGGCCTCGTCGGCGACACGTGGCGGACCCGGGGAAGCCGACGGACCCCGGACGGGCTAGCCGATCCCAAGATGCAGCTGACCGTGATGAACGCCCGCGCCGCCGCGCTCATCGCCGTCGAGGACGAGCGCTGGAAGCTGGCGGGCGATCAGCTCTACGCCGACCTCGATCTCAGCGAAGCCAACCTGCCGCCCGGCACTCGGCTCGCGGTCGGGTCGGCGATGATCGAGGTCACCGACGCGCCGCACCTGGGTTGTGCGAAGTTCCAGGCGCGCTTCGGTGACGACGCGCTCCGGTTCGTCAACTCCGAAGTGGGGCGTACCCTGCGCCTGCGGGGGGTCAACACCCTCGTGGTGCAGGGCGGCCGCGTGGCGCTTGGTGACGAGATCCGCAAGGTGGGCTCACCCGCGAGCGGCTCCGTCATCCCGGGCCTCTGACGCCGCTCACCTACCCAGATTGTGCGGCAGCGCGGGGGACGACGGGGGTCGCGCGGTTCGGTTTGCGGGCACGGAGGAAGCAGAAGATCGGGAGGCGGTCCCATCCGGTGAAGCGGGACTGGCCGGGTGGGCTGTCCCATGCTGGCTCGCGGATCGTCTCGATGAGGAGCCCGGCGGCTTCGAACGCCCGTGCGTACGCCTCGAGCGGACGATGCATCGAGTGGAACGTCATGGCGAGACCGTCACGTTCGAGATGGTCCGAGTACCGGAACGACGCGAGGTAGGAGCCCGTGATGACGAACGAGGCGTCGCTGGTCTCGCCGGTGAACGCGCCAGCCGAGTTGATGGGATGCACGATGGCGACCACGAGGTGACCGCCGGGACGGAGGACCCGGGCGGCCTCCCGGATGCTGGCGTCGAGATCGTCGACGTCCTGGAGCGACATGCATGCCACGGCCAGGTCGGCGACCCCGTCGGCGACGGGAAGGGCGGCGAGGTCCCCCAGCAACGCGGGGGTTGCCTGGTCATGGGTGACCGCGAGGCGGGTGAGGGTTTCCGAGCTGTCGATGTCGACGACGTGATGGCCGCGCGCGGTGAGTTCCCGGGCCAGGCGCCCTTCGCCGCCGCCGAGGTCAAGGGTGAGCGGGCCGGGTTCGGGGAGGACCTCGAACAGCCGCCAGCGGGTGAAGTGCCAGAAGGTGTCGTGATCGGGAGCGCGAGCCCACGCGGCCCACGCGAGCGCCTGGTCGTCCCAGAGCCGGCGGAGCGGCTCGGTCACTCCGCGACAGGCTCGGGCGGCTTGATCGGCTCGACACCGATCGCGCGCAGCGCGTCGGGTGACCAGCCGGCCTCGTCGCCGTAGTAGCCGAAGAGGTGGCGGATCGCGTGCTCGACCTTGGGTTCGAGGGTGTCCCAGCGGTCGGGGGGCGCTTCCACGGTGACCGCGCTCGAGTAGATCGTGACCCGCCAGGCACCGAGGTCGAAGAGCCGTCGGGCGAGCACGTCGGGGGGTCGGGAGCCGGCCGCGTCGCCGATGGATCCGTACCGTTCGATCGCCATGCCCGTGATCGACCGGTTGCACGAGAAGATCATCATCGACGGTGCGGCACCGTGCCGCGCGGTCACGGTGATCTCCTGGCCCATGGGTTCGAGCCTAGAGGGTCACTCGTGACGACCGAGGACTGCGAGGAGCTGTGACTGACGGTCGGCGCCGGCCGGGACGCTGACCTCGGTGCCGAACATGCCGCTGCCTTCGAGCATCTCGCGTTGCGGCGTGACCACTTCCCAGCACGCCTCGACGAGGTCGGCGGGCAGGTTGGTGTCTTGGCCGGTCGACTCGGCGAGATCCCATCCGTGGATCAAGACATCGAGGAACCGGTGCCCGCAGTAGACCGATCCCGGGACCGGGCCGTACGAAACGGCCACCATGCGGTCCATGGCGTCCGGTGCGCGGAACGCGGCGGCCGCCTCCGCGGCGGAGGCGTCATAGGCGGCGAGGGGGTCGGCGCCGAGGAGGTCGCCGTCGAGTCGGTCCCCCACCTCCTCGATGCTCTGCCCTCCGACGAGCGGCGCGACCCAGAAGTTGCCGCTGACGAGGTGGTTGGCCAACGCCCGAACATTCCAGTCCGCGCACGTCGACGGGAGGGACCACTGGTCCGGTCCGATCCCCGCGACGAACGCCCGGGTGGTCTCGAGGACCGCCCGCGCATGGGCTTCAGGCAAGTTGACGCTCATGGACTCCTCCGGAAACGAGGCGGGCGCGTCGGGTACCAACGACCCTACGCGAACAAGCGGCCGGGAGGCGGCGGGACGCCCCGCCAGCACAGCCCATCCATGAAGATCCACGACCGCCGGTGGATGGCGCTGGGGCCGTAGGCCCGGAGCGCGTGCTGATGCATGGGGGCCGGATACCCGACATTGGACTCGAAGTCGTATGGCGGGTAGTGCTCCGCCTCCTCTCGCATGAGCGCGTCGCGGGTGACCTTCGCCACACATGACGCGGCCGCGACCGCGAGGATCGACATGTCACCTTTCACGACCGTGATCACCCGGTCACCGAGGCCGAGGTAATCGAACTTGCCGTCGAGCAGGATCCGGTCGGGCACGTAGCCCTGTGCGGACAGCTCGGTGAGCGCCCGATTGGCGGCGTAGCGCAGCGCGATGGTCATCCCGAGCGCGTCGCACTCCTCGTAGGAGGCGTGTCCGACGCCGATCGCGACGGCCCAGTCACGCACCGCGGCGGCGGCGCGTTCACGTTCCGGGCGCGCCAACATCTTCGAATCGCGGACACCGCGCAGATGATCGGGTGCGGGTACGACGGCCGCGACGGTCACCGGGCCGGCCCACGCGCCGCGCCCGACCTCGTCGATGCCGACGACGACCTCGTCCCCTGCCTGCCAGCAGCGGCGCTCGAGCCGCAGCGTCGGGTAAGTCACGGGACGAAAACTATCTGTTCACGCGGTCGTCACCGCGGCTCGGTTTCAATCCGGGCTCACGCTCGGTACGATCGTCGCATGCAGCCCGGAACGCGTGTCGAGGTCCGGTCCCGGTTCGACCGGCGCTGGGCCCGGGGCTTCGAGGTCGACGCTGTCGTCGCCGAGCCCGACGTCCCCGATCCGGGCTACCGGATCCGCCGCCGCTCGGACGGGGCGGTGCTGCCGTCGCTGTTCGTCAGCGACGAGGTCCGGGAGGAGAAGCGCGGCCGGTCGATGTGGTGGATGTGACCGGCTCGGCCGAACCCGGCGGTTCGGGCTGACCCCTGAGTCGAGGGCGGCTACTCGGAGCTGAGCCGCTCGATCAGGTCGTCGATCGGGACCGCTTGGAGGGTCATCGTCCGCATCGTGCCCCGGGCGGCCAGGTTGATCGCGGCCTTCGCCAGGGTGGCCTCGTCGGGCGCCTCGATGACGTTGAGGAAGTCCCACTGGCCCATGAGCGCGTACTGGGCGACGACCTTCAGGCCCATCGCCTCGAACTCGTGGGTGACCTCCCGGATCCGCTCCGGGTTCTCCCGGACGGTCGCCCACCCGTCGGGTCCCAGGGTCGTCAGCATCATGTAGGTGCCCACCCGCGGAGCGTAGAACGTGGTGGACCCCGTCACGATTCGAGGCGCGCGATGTTGGATGCCTCGGTGGGATCCGGGTCGGTGCCGAACCAGGCGTCGAGCATCTCCCGGGCGAGCTCGGTGCTGGTCAGCCGCAGCCCCATCACGACGACGTTGGCGTCGTTCCAGCGGCGGGCACCGGCCGCGGTGGCGGCGTCGGTGCACAACGCGGCCCGGGCGCCCGGGACCTTGTTCGCGGCGATGGACGCGCCGGTGCCCGTCCAGCAGAACAGGACGCCGGTCTCACACGTTCCCGACGCGACCAGCTCCCCGACCTCGCGTCCGACCTGAGCCCACTGCTTGTCCTCCCCGCCGGGCGGACCGAGCAGGGTCACGTCGTGGCCGCGGTCTCGCAAGTCGTCGGCGACGGCGTCCGTGAGCGGGGTCTGCTCGTCCGAGCCGAGGGCGACACGCATCCGTGACACGGAGAGGAGGCTAGGGGACGAGCGCGGCGTGGACGTCAGCGAGGGTGGCGAACCGGTGGTGGGGCACGTCGTACCAGTCGCACCAGTCCGCCAGCGCCCCTTTGGCGAACACGACGTCGGCGAGGAGCGCGGCCTTCCGGTCACTCGTGCCGTCACCGATGAGCACGGTCGTACGCCCGGCCCGGTGTGCGTCCTTGATGGGGGCCTGCTTGCACACCCCGCAGGTCGCGCAGGCGCAGCAGCGGTCCTCGTGCGGGAACTGGAGGACGCCGGTCACCCAGTCGACCCGGTTCGTGAGGACAGGGACGCCGGCCGGGCCGCAGACGGCGTCGGCGTAGAAGCCGAAGCCGTCGGAGACGACGGTGAGCTCCGCGCTGGCGTCGCGCAAGGTGGCGACGAGAGGCACGAAGCCGGGATCGATCGGGACCTCGGCGGCCGTTGCCCGCAGCGTCGCCTCGTCGACGTCGAGGAGCTCCCACTGGCCCACGAGGCATTCGCGGCTGCCGATCACGCCTGCGTCGTACTCGTCGTGCAGCCCAAGCCAGGCGTCGGCGGCGTGGCGCGCCAACAGGTGCTGGCCCACGTCGCGGAGCGTCACGGTGCCGTCGAAGTCGAGGAACACCGACGTGGTCCGGAGGTCCAGAGCCACGCGGGTCGGCATCGATCGATGGTACCGAGCGGCGCGCTGCAGCACGTCGAGCGTCCCGTCGGCGGTCCGGGTCCGGACCGTAGGCTGCGCGTCATGAGACTGGCCTCGCCGTCTTCCGATGACCTGGGGACCCCACCCCGTTCCACGGAGGGTGCGACCACCGTCGCGATCGTCCCCCACACCCACTGGGACCGGGAGTGGTACTCGCCGTTCCAGGTGTTCCGGGTCCGGTTGGTCCACCTGCTCGACGCGCTCCTGCCACTCCTCGAGCGGGACCTGTCATACGCGCGGTTCCTGCTCGACGGGCAGACCGCGGTGATCGACGACTACCTGGCGGTGCGGCCCGAGGCGACACCGCGCCTCGCCCGGCTCGCGGCGAGCGGACGGGTCCAGGTCGGGCCGTGGATGATCCTGATGGACGAGTTCATGGTCTCGGGGGAGACGATCGTCCGCAACCTCCAGCTGGGCATGGCGCGTGCCACCACGCTGGGCGGCGCGATGCAGGTCGGCTACCTGCCCGACATGTTCGGACACATCGCCCAGATGCCCCAGGTTCTGCGCCTCGCCGGGTTGGAGCACGCGGTGGTATGGCGGGGGGTGCCGGCCGCCGTCACCCAGACCGGGTTCTGGTGGGAAGCACCGGACGGGTCGCGGGTGCGGGCCGAGTACCTGTACGGCTCGTACTCGAACGGGCGTGACCTGCCCGACGACGCCAAGCAGCTCGTCGCCCGTGCCCACGGCTACGAGCTCGAGCTGGGCCCCGCGCGCCTGCCCGGGGGGGCGCTGCTCCTGATGAACGGCACCGACCACCAGATGCCCCAGCCGTGGTTGGGACGCGTCGTCGCGGAGGCGAACGGGTTGCAGGACGACTACCGGTTCGTGGTGACCTCGCTGGCCGAGTACCTGCCGACGCAGCCGACCGAGGGCCTCGAGACGTGGGCCGGGGAGCTGCGCTCGGGGGCGCGCGCGAACGTCTTGATGGGGGTGGCATCGAACCGGGTCGACGTGCATCGGCTCTGCGCCACCGCGGAGCGGGCGCTGGAGAGGCGCGCCGAGCCCCTGTCGGCGTTGCTGCGACCGGCCAGTGAGTACCCGGCGGCGCTGCTCGAGGTCGGGTGGCGTCACCTCGTGCTGAACAGCGCCCACGATTCGTCGTGTGCGTGCAGCCATGACGAGGTCGTCGACGCGGTGCGCGTCCGCTACCAGGAGGCCCGCCAGGTCGGCGACACGCTCGTGCGCGACGCGCTGCACACGCTGGCCGGCCACGTCGACGCGGCGCCCGGTGCGACGCTCGTGGTGAACCCGACCCCTGTGGGCCGGGGCGGCCTCGTCGATGGTGTGGTTCCCGGGGACGGGCCGGTGCATGTCGTCGCCGAGGACGGCACCGCCTGTCCGACGCAGGTGGTGTCGGTGTTCGGGACCGAGGGGTTCGCGGCGGTGGTCACGGGCCAGAAGGTGCGCTGGGTCCTCGAGCTCATGCGGGGCAGCGAGTTCGCGGCGGCACGGATCGCCGAGATCACCCGACGGGAGGTCGCCCCCGGCGAGTGGGAGTACGTGCTGCGCGCCGCGGGGCCCGGCGAGGCGCCGATCGATCTCGAAGAGACCCGCGAGGAGCTGCTGGCACTCGGCGAGCAGGGCGCGACGATCCGGTTCCGGCAGGTCTTGGCGCCGGCCCGGTCGATCCTGTTCGCGGCCGATCCCGTGCCGGGCTTCGGGTGGCGCACCTACCAGCCGGTCGACGGGCCAGGCCCGAACACCGCGGTGTCGGCGGGCGACCGGGAGCTCGCCAACGAGCACCTGCGCGTCAGCGTCGATACGGGCGACGCCACGGTGACGATCGAGACGACCGACGGGGTCCGCGTCGCCGGACTGAACCGGCTCGTCGACGGCGGTGACGGGGGCGACACATACAACTACTCGCCGCCGACCGTGGACCACACCGTCGAGCGCCCGTCGGCGCTGGGGGTCGAGGTGCGCGAGGCCGGCCCGGTCCGGGCCGTGCTCGACGTGGTGGCGGCCTACGACTGGCCGGCCGCGGCGGTCGGCGACGTTCGGCGCTGCGAGCGTCGCAGCGACGAGACGGTGCGCTGCGAGGTCCGCACCCGCCTCGAGCTGCGCACCGGGGAGCGCTTCCTCCGGGTCCGCGCCGAGGTGGACAACGGGGCGCGAGACCACCGGCTGCGGGCGCACTTCCCGTTGCCGGCGCCCGTCGACGGCTCCGACGCCGAGTGCGCGTTCGCAGTAGTGCACCGTGGTCTCGTCGCCGAGGGCGGCCCCCACGAGACAGCCCTCCCGACGTTCGTGTCCCGCCGGTTCGTCGACTGCTCCGACGGGACGGTCGGTCTCGCGGTCGTCCACGACGGGCTCCTCGAGTACGAGGTCGTCGACGACGGCCGCGAGCTGGCGCTGACCCTGCTGCGCGCCACGGGCTACCTGTCGCGCGCCGAGCCGTCGCTGCGTCCGAACCCGGCGGGCCCGATCGATCCCCTCGATGGCCCCCAGCTCCCCGGACGCCAGGTGGTCGAGTACGCGGTCGTGCCGCACCGCGGCGACTGGCGCAACGCAGACCTGTACGCGGCCGCCGACGCGGTGCTGGTGCCACTGGAACGGGCTCGGGTGCCGGCCTCGACGGATGCCACCCAGCTCGCGACGGGCCAGGCGCTGCGCGTCGAGGGGGCGCAGGTGTCCGCGGTGAATCGCGACGGCGGTGGGCTCGTCGTGCGCGTGTTCAACGCATCACCGGAGCCGACGACGGCCACGTTCGACCTCGCGGGCGCTCCGGCGCGGGGCTGGGTCGTCGACTTGGTCGGTCGCCCTCAGGGGTCCTTCGAGCACCGCATCGAGCTGGCAGCGTGGGCGATCGCGACGGTGCGGCTCAACGCGTGATCGCGTACACCTCGACGGGGTCGTCGAAGCCCGCCACGGCGCGAAGGCCGAGCCGCTCGGTCTGGCCCGGATCGAGGTGGCGGGCGGTGCCGCCGTCGGTGAGGGCCTGTCCCGGCTCGGCGAGCCCTTCGAGACGGGCCGCGAGGTTCACGACCGAGCCGAACAGGTCGCCCTCGCGGGCCAGGACGGTCCCGCTCGCGATCCCGATCCGCAGCGCCAGGGTGTCGGAACCGTCCAGCAGCTCGCGGGCGACCGCGGCCGCGTCCGCCGCGCGGGCGGTGGCGAACATCGCCTCGTCACCGATCACCTTGACCAGTCGGGCGCCGGGTCGCGCGACGGCGTCGAGGACACGCTGCTCGAAACCGCTGATCAGATCGTCGAGCTCGGTGGCCGAGAGCTGTTGATTGAGGGCGCTGTAGCCAACGAGGTCAGCGAAACCGACGACCGCGCCGGTGGTGCTCGCCTCCGTGGCCCGTGTGCCCCACAGTGAGTACCGGCGGGCGGCCTCGACCAGGTGACGGCGATGCACCGTCTCGAACATGGGATACAGCGGGGGCAGCATGGTCGACACGACCTCGACGAACTGGCCGGCGATGTCGGAATCGCGGGCACCGGCGTCACGCAGCGGTGCCTCGACACCGGAGCGGACCATCGCCACGTCGGCGTCGGCTATGCGTGCCAACGCGGCGCCCGTCGCTCGCGCCAATGAGACCGCCGCGTCGTCCCCGACGCGGGTTGCGAGTCCGCCGTAGAACGCGAGCGTTGCGACCTCAGCCTCGGTGCACACGACCGCGTCGGAAGCAGGCAGCGCGAACCCGAGTGCACGCCACACTC
This sequence comes from Acidimicrobiia bacterium, assembly GCA_035468285.1. Classification (GTDB taxonomy): domain Bacteria; phylum Actinomycetota; class Acidimicrobiia; order IMCC26256; family PALSA-555; genus PALSA-555. Next base: position 107,299 of record DATISY010000071.1, read on the forward strand.
GGGTCGCGAACGCCGGCGTGACCCGGGCGGCCGATGCGAGCTCGGTCAACGTGAGGCTGGGCGCCTGGAGCAACATCAGACGATCGGCGGCGAGCGCGTGGAGCCGCGATTCGCGGATCGCGTCCCGGATCTCGGTGACGGTCGCACCGTGCTCGACGGTGAGGGCGAGCAGTGCCCGGCGGTCCTCGGCGTCGGGCGCGTCTGGGTCGTAGAGCCCGAGGGCTTGGAGCTCGGCGAGGTCCACTATGCGACGGCGGTGGCGAGGAGCGCCTCGCCGGTCGGTTCGACGGTCGCCCAGTGGGGGTCGAGGCCGGGGGCCCGCAGCTGGACACCGGGGGGTGCCGCCCAGAGGAGCGCGGGCCGGGAGCCGTGCCAGCGAACGGCGTACGAGACCGGACCGGCGCGGGTGGGTGCGCTGCGGACGTCGACCGGCTGGCCCCGCCAGGCGGGGGGCAGATCGGCGAGCAGCGTCACGGTGCCGTCGGCGGCCTCGTGCACGAGCAGCGTCCGGAGGCGGGTGAGGAGCTCGGCATCGGACGCGGCGGACGCGACGTCATCCCACCGGGCCGGCGCGCCAGCCCGATGGGCGGCGAGGCGTCGGTGGCGCCACCCGAGCCCGGGCCAGGCCGCTGCGGCCTCGCGATCGAAGCCCCAGTCCTCGAGCGCCGCGACCGTGGCCGGGTCGACCGGGCGGCGGACCCCGGCGAGGAGGGTGGCAGCCAACGCCGATCGGACCGACTCGGTGAGGGCGCGGTCGGGGAGATCGACCCGCAGGCCGCGGTCGAGATGGGCGGCCCAGCCCCGGGCGGCGTCGCCGGGACCCGGCAGGCCCGCCGACGCGAGCACGCCGGCGGGAACCGGGCGGAGATGGAGCGCGAAGCGGACCGCGCTGCGGTGCGCGACGGGGTAGAGGAACGCGGCCTC
>DATISY010000072.1:0-31222 GCA_035468285.1 Acidimicrobiia bacterium
GCCCCGACCCGAACGCGTCCACGACCTTCTCACCCGACACGCCCGCGGCATCCGCGAAGGCCAGCAGCCGGCCCCGAAGGACGACCAGCCGTGATCCGACTCAGCGCCGAAGCCCGCAACCTGAACTGGCTCGTGTCGAACTTCGTCGCTGGAGTCCCCGGCGTCACCCAAGCCGCCGTCGTCTCCTCCGACGGGCTCCTCATCGCCATGTCCAACGACCTCGACCGGGTCGACGCCGACCGGCTGTCCGCCGTCGCCGCCGGGATGCAGAGCATCGCTCGCGGCGCCGCCACGTCCCTCAACGGCGGCGCGGTGCACGAGGTCATCATCGAGTTCGAACACGCCCTCCTCTTCGTCATGAGCGTCAGCGACACGTCCGTCCTCGCCGTCGCCGCCCGCCGACCCTGCGACGCCGGGCTCATCGGCTACGAGATGGCCGTCCTCGTCGAACGGTGCGCCACCGCGCTCAGCCCCGCGCTCGTCGCCGAGCTCCAAACCGCGCTCCCGCACTAAGAGACCCATGACCGCCCGTGGCCCCGAACCGCGCCTGCCCCGGGTGGTGCGCCCCTACGTCCTCACCGGCGGCCGTACCCGACCCACCGGACCAACCCTCGCGCTCGACACGACCATCCGCACCACCGTCACCGACGTCACCGCACCCCCCCGCCCCGACACCCCCGAGGCGGCCCGCATCGTCGAGCTGTGCCACACGCCCACCTCCCTCGCCGAGCTCGCCGGCCGAATCACCATCCCGGTCGGCGTCGTACGCGTCCTCGTCGGTGACCTCGCCGCCAACGGGACCATCACCGTCGATCCACCCACCCCACCCGGCGTCGCCACCGACGTCGCGCTCCTCGAAAAGCTGCTCGATGGCATCCGCGCTCTTTGAAGCCCGCGCCCGTGCGCAGCGCGCCCCGGTCTCGATGAAGATCGTCGTCGCCGGCGGCTTCGCGGTCGGCAAGACCACGTTCGTCGGCTCCATCTCCGAGATCGAGCCGCTCCGCACCGAAGCCGAGATGACCGTCGAGAGCCTCGGACTCGACCACGCCGGCCCCCTCGCCGACGCCAAGCGCGGTACCACCGTCGCCATGGACTTCGGTCGCATCACCATCGACCCGACAATGGTCCTCTACCTGTTCGGCACCCCCGGTCAGGACCGCTTCTGGTTCCTCTGGGACGAGCTCGTCCGCGGCGCCGTCGGCGCCGTCGTCCTCGTCGACACCCGCCGCCTCGACGACTGCTTCCCCGCGGTCGACTACTTCGAACACCTCGGTGTCCCGTTCGTCGTCGCCGTCAACCTTTTCGACGGCGTCGCCACCCACCACCCCCGCAACGTCCGCGAAGCGCTCTCGGTGCCCGCCAACGTCCCCGTCGTCCTCTGCGACGCCCGCCGCCGCAGCCACGTCCAAGAGACCCTCGTCCTGCTCGTCGAAGCCGCGCTGCGGCGCGTCAACGGCGCCGCCTGACTCCCGAACCCGCCTGGGCCCCGGCGCAGCGGCGGCGCCCCGCCCGCCGCCCACCTCGGCGGCCGCGGGGCCGCCCACCGCTCACGCACCGACAGCTCCATTGCTGTCACCTCGCGAACGATGCTCCGACCCGTCCGGTTCCCCGACCGTCACGGAGCCGTGCCGCCCCCACCCTCCTCCAGCCGGGCCCGTAGCTCCGCCAGGAGCTCGCCGACCGCCCACAGATGCTCCTCGATGCGGGCCACGTACGCGAACGGAGACGTGTCCGGGACCTCGTCGTCCACGTCGAGCTCGGTCACTACCGCCCGGGCGAACGCGAGCCGATCCGTCCCGACCGCCAGCGTCACCACCGACGCACCCACCGCCTCGGCGAACACGTCGATCCCTGCCGTCTCCAACCGGGCCCGCAGGATCTGCGCCGTCACCCGCGGCCAGGAGCCCAACACGACCAGCGGGACGCGACCCGCGACGTGCCCCGCACCGCCCCTCGTCGCCTCACGGTCGCTCGCAACCACCGGCGGCAGTGTCGCGCACCGGTACCATCGACCGTCGTGCCTGACCGATTCTGGGTCGAAACCCTCGGCTGCCCCAAGAACGCCGTCGATTCCGACAAGGTCACGGCCTCGCTGCTCGCCGACGGTCTCGAGCCCGCCCCCGGACCCGACCACGCCGACCTCGTCGTCGTCAACACGTGCGCGTTCATCGACGCCGCCCGCCGCGAGTCGATCGACACGATCCTGCACCTGGCCGACATCCGACGCCCCGACGCCCGCCTCGTGGTGACCGGCTGCCTCGCCGAACGGGCCGGCCCCGAGCTCGCCGCGTCGCTCCCCGAGGTCGACGCGGTCATCGGGTTCGCCGGCGAAGGCGACCTGGCCGCGACCCTCGTCGACGCGCCGCGCCGCACCCCCCGCGGCGTCCGCGACCTCCTCGAGCTGCCCCGCGCCGCCCCCACCGCCCCCTGGGCGTACCTCAAGATCGCCGAAGGCTGCGACCGGGCCTGCCGCTTCTGCGCCATCCCCACCTTCCGGGGCAAGCAGCGGTCACGAAACCCCGACGCGCTCCTCGACGAGAGCCGCAGCCTCGTCACCCGCGGCGCCGCCGAGCTCGTCCTCGTCGCGCAGGACCTCGCCTGGTACGGCCGAGACACCGGAGAACCCGGCGCCCTCGCGCCCCTCCTCCGACGACTCGACCAGGAGCTCACCCCCCTCGGGCTGCGCCGCATCCGGCTCCTCTACCTCTACCCCAGCGAGGTCCGCGGCGAGCTCCTCGACACCATGCTCAGCACCCCCAGCGTCGTCCCCTACTTCGACCTGTCCCTCCAGCACGCCGACCGGGCCCTCCTCGCGCGCATGGGCCGATGGGGGAGCGGCGACCGTTTCCTCACCATGATCGAGACGATCCGCGCCGCCAACCCCGACGCGGCGTTCCGGTCCTCCTTCATCGTCGGGTTCCCCGGCGAGACCGAAGCGGCCCACGACACGCTCCTCGAGTTCCTCGACGCCGCCGAGCTCGACTGGGCCGGGTTCTTCGCCTACTCGCCCGAAGACGGAACGCCCGCCGCAGCCATGACCGGCACCGTCCCCGAGCCCGTCGTCACCGAGTGGCTCACCGAGTGCGACCAGACCCAGTCGCCCATCACCGCCGCCGCCCGCGACCGGCTCGTCGGCGCCGAGCTCGAAGTCCTCGTCGACGGCCCCGACGACGACCACGACGGCGTCGTCGGCCGCACCCACCGCGAAGCCCCCGAGATCGACGGCGTCGTCCGGCTCGCCGCCGCCGCCCGCCCCGGCGTCGTCGTGCGCGCCAAAGGTGTCGAAGCCGTCGGCCCCGACGTCCACGCCGACCCCATCGAGATCATCCCGTGACCACCAACCCCGCCCCGACACCCGCCGAACGGGCCCGCCGCTTCGGCGAGACCGCCATCAAGACACCCGCCAACGTCGTCACCCTGATGCGGCTGCTCTTCGCGATCCCCGTCCTCGTCTGGATCCTCGACCAGCGCGACGGCACCTGGGGGACCTTCGTCGGCTGGTTCGTCCTGTCCGTCACCGACGGCCTCGACGGCTGGCTCGCCCGCCGAGACGGCACCACCCGATCCGGTGCGTTCCTCGACCCCCTCGCCGACAAGATCCTCGTCACCGGCGCGTTCGTCGCGCTCGCCGTCCGCGGCGACATCGCCTGGCTCCCGGTGATCATCGTCATCGCCCGGGAGGGCGGCATCCAGGTATGGCGCACCCTCGCCGGACGACGCGGCATCTCGGTCCCAGCCCGCCGCCTCGGGAAATGGAAGGCCTACTTCCAGTTCATCGCCGTCGGCATCGTCCTCTTCCCACCCACCGAGGACGCGCCCCACATCTACAACGCCTTCATCTGGTTCGCCGTCGCGCTCTCCGTCGTCTCCGCCGTCGACCTCATCCTCGCCGCGCGCCGCTCCCAACCCGACCCCCAGGCCACCCCCACCCCCGTCGAGCCGCGCCAGCCGTGAGATGTGACGTCCTCGCGATCGGCACCGAGCTGCTGCTCGGCCAGATCGTCGACACCAACAGCGCCTGGATCGGCGAACAGCTCGCCACCGCGGGCATCGACACGTTCGAGCACCGCAAGGTCGGCGACAACCTCCCCCGGATGGTCGCGGCCCTCCGCTCCCTCCTCGCCGACGCCGACGCCGTCATCGTCTGCGGCGGGCTCGGCCCCACCCCCGACGACGTGACCCGCGAGGCCATCGCCGCGGTCATGGGCGCGCCCCTCGAGCGTCGCACCGACCTCGTCGAGCAGATCGGCGCGATGTTCGGCGCCCGCGGCCGCGACATGCCCGCCAACAACCTCCGCCAGGCCGACGTCCCCCGAGGGGGACACGTCATCCCGAACCCGATCGGCACCGCCCCCGGCCTGCAATGCGAGGTCGACGTCAACGACGCCACCAGGGTCGTCTACGCCGTCCCCGGGGTCCCCTACGAGATGCAGCAGATGATCACCGACCACGTCCTCCCCGACCTCCTCGAACGCTCGGGTGAGCGGGCCGTCATCGTCTCCCGGTCCTTGAAGACCTGGGGCACCTCCGAGTCCGGGCTCGCCGAGATGATCGCCGCCCGCGTCGACACCCAGACCAACCCCACGATCGCGTTCCTCGCCCGCGGGATCGAAGGCCTCTACGTGCGCATGACCGCGAAGGCCGCCACCGAAACCGCCGCGCTCGAGCTCATCGACCGGGAGGACGAGGCGCTCCGCCGCATCCTCGGCGATCTCGTCTTCGCCGTCGACGACGAGACGATGGAGCACGCCGTACTCGACCGGCTCGAGACCCGCAGCTGGTCGCTCGGTGTCGCCGAATCCCTCACCGGCGGCCTCATCGGCGCCCGGATCGCCGACGTGCCCGGGGCCAGTGCCGCGTTCCGCGGCTCGATCACGTCCTACGCCACCGACGTGAAGCGAGACGTGCTCGGCGTCACCGCCGAGCACGTCGTCAGCCGGGCGTGCGCCGAGCAGATGGCCCAGGGCGCGCGCCGCGCCCTCAACGCCGACGTCGGGATCTCCGCCACCGGCGTCGCCGGCCCCGACGAGCAAGACGGCCAGGCGGTCGGCACCGTCTGGTTCGGGATCGCGCTGCCCGACACACCCGTCGAAGCGGTCTCCACCCGCCTCCCCGGCGACCGCTCCCGGGTCCGCCAGTTCTCCACGATCTCCCTGCTCAACCTGCTGCGACTCCGGCTCGATTCCGTGCCGTGACGCGCCTCGCGCGCGCCTTCGTCGCCGTCGTACCCCCCGGCGACGTGCTCGACGCGCTCGCGGCGCGCATCGCCCGGCTCACACCCGACGCCCAGCCGCTGCGGTGGCTCCCCCGGGCGCAATGGCACATCACGCTCACGTTCCTCGGGCGCGTCGACGACGCCGACGCGCTCCGGGACACGCTCACGACCACCGCCCGGCGGGGCGCGCCGTTCGCGCTGCAGCTCGCCGCCGGGGGAGCGTTCCCAACGCCGCGCCGCGCCGCCGTCCTCTGGGTCGGGGTCGCCGACCCACCCGCGCTCGTCCGGCTGGCCGACGCCGTGCGCGCGAGCGGCGCCCCGCTCGGCGATCACGCCGACGACCGCCCGTACCACCCGCATCTCACCGTCGCTCGCGCGCCCCGGCCCCGCAACCTGACCGGCCTCGTCGAGAGCCTCGGCGCCGAGCCCATCGGGCCCCCGTGGACCGTGACGCACCTCGCGGTCCTCGAGAGCGACACCCGCCCCACCGGAGCGGTGCACACCGTGCGCGACGAGCTCGCCCTCGGCGGCCCCTGAGGCCCCGACCCGTTCGGTCCTCCACGGGCCCCGGGGTCCTTGCGTGCGAACGAGTGTTCGATTACCGTCGTCGTCAGAACTACATGGCTGTAATCACACCGGTAGGCTTCGGCTGGGAATCATTGCCCGGCGATGTCACACCTCCGGCGTAGAAGGTTCGAGCACCCACCGCACGGCGAATCGTCGTGAACACAGGAGGACCACGTTGGAACGGCACCAGGCGCTCGAGATGGCAGTCGGTCAGATCGAGAAGCAGTACGGCAAGGGCTCGATCATGCGCCTGGGGGAACGAGGCCACGTCGGCGTCGAAGCCATCCCGACCGGCGCCCTCGCCCTCGACCTCGCGCTCGGCATCGGCGGCCTCCCGAGAGGACGCGTCGTCGAGATCTTCGGTCCCGAGGCGTCCGGGAAGTCCACGCTCGCGATGCACGTCGTCGCCGAAGCCCAGCGCAACGGTGGCGTCTGCGCCTACATCGACGCCGAGCACGCGATGGACCCGGTCTACGCCGCCGCCATCGGCGTCAACGTCGATGACCTCTACATCTCCCAGCCCGACACCGGGGAGCAAGGCCTCGAGATCGCCGACATGCTGATCCGGTCCGGAGCCCTCGACGTGGTCGTCATCGACTCCGTCGCCGCGCTCGTGCCCCGAGCGGAGATCGAAGGCGAGATGGGCGACGCCCACGTCGGTCTCCAAGCCCGCCTCATGAGCCAGGCGCTCCGCAAGCTGACCGCCAACCTCAACCGGTCCCGGACCATCTGCGTCTTCATCAACCAGCTGCGGGAGAAGATCGGGGTGATGTGGGGCTCCCCCGAGACCACCCCCGGCGGCCGGGCGCTGAAGTTCTACTCCTCGGTGCGCCTCGACATCCGCCGGGTGGAGGCCATCAAGGACGGGGCCGAGATCGTGGGCAACCGAACCCGGGTGAAGGTCGTGAAGAACAAGGTCAGCGCACCGTTCCGCCAAGCCGAGTTCGACATCATGTACGGGAGGGGCATCAGCCGCGAAGGCTCGCTCCTCGACGTCGGTGTCGACCTTGGGATCGTCAAGAAGGCCGGTGCCTGGTTCACCTACGAAGGCGAGCAGCTCGGCCAGGGACGCGAGAACTCCAAGCAGTTCCTCGCCGAGAACCTCGACCTCATGGTGGAGATCAGCGAGAAAGTGCGCGCCGCGTCCGGGATCGACGAGCACGACGTCATCGACGCGACCGCCGACGCCGCGGTCGACGAGGACAAGGGCGCGCCGGCCGCCGACGACAAGAAGACCAAAGTCGACAAGAAAGACAAGGAACCCGTCGACGTCGAATCCTGACGAGCTCTCCCCCCAGCCCTGCCCAGGCGCGACCCGGGGGCGGGGGCCTGACCCCCGCCCCCGGTGTCGTCTTCGACCTCAGAGCACGCCGCGGGCGATCGCCGCGGCGCCTGCGATCGCCGACAACGTCAGCACCGCGGGTCGGAGCCAACCCGAATCCACGAACGGGTGCAGGTGACGGCTCGCCCACAAGCCACCGACCATGAACGGCGCCAACGTCGCCGCGAAGACGGCTTGGTCCCCGGTGATCGTCCCCGTCGCGGCGTACCCGATCAGGGACATGACCGCGCTCGTGGCGAAGAACCCGCCCAGCGTGGACCGAGCCACCGGGCCCGGGCGGTGCTGGAACAGCAACGCCACCGGAGGCCCACCGACCGACGACGCGGTCCCGAACACGTTCGAGAGGAACCCCGCGGTGAGCGCCGAGCCCGATGTCACCGGGATCGGCGGTGACAGCACGCTCAACGCCACACCGCTGAGCGTGACGGCCCCCACGACGATCGCCAGCTGGGTGGCGTCGACCACGCCGACGATCGCCAAGCCGATCAGGGTGCCCGGCACCGCGCCGAGCAGCATCCAGCGCAGCGCCCGCCACTCGACCGCGTCATGCTCGCGTCCCACGGTCGACACCGCGAGCGGGAACGCGACCAGCACCAGCGACGCCGGCAACGCCTCCGGGATCACCAGAGCGACGAACGGCGCCGCGAGCAGGTTGAGTCCGAACCCCACCGACCCCTGCACCACCGAGCCCACCGACACCGCGGTGGCCGCCACGAGGAACGCCCCGATCCCGACATGCACGCCGAGGGATCCTGACAGACCCGGCCCATAGACTCACACTCCCATGTCCCGGCGCTTCCATGTCCGCACGTTCGGATGCCAGATGAACGAGCACGACTCCGAACGGCTCGCGGGGCTCCTCGCCGCCGACGGCATGGAACCGACCGACGACCCCGAACGCGCCGACGTCATCGTCCTCAACACCTGCTGCATCCGCGAGAACGCCGACAACCGCCTCTACGGCCACCTCGGCCACCTCAAGAGCCTCAAGGACCGCCGCCCCGGCCTCCAGATCGCCGTCGGTGGCTGCCTCGCCCAGAAGGACCGTGACCGAATCCTCGACCACGCCGGCCACGTCGACGTCGTCTTCGGAACCCACAACCTCCATCACGCCCCCCAGCTCCTCGCCCAGGCCCACCGCAGCGGCCCCGTCGTCGAGATCCTCGAGGAGCACGGCGGCGACAGCCCGACCGTCCCCGCCCATCGAGCGAACCGGCACACCGCGTGGGTCACGATCCAGATCGGCTGCGACAACGCCTGCGCCTTCTGCATCGTCCCCAGCGTCCGTGGCGGCGAGATCAGCCGACGCCTCGGCGACATCGTCCACGAGGTCGAACAGCTCGCCGCCGACGGCGTCACCGAGGTGACGCTCCTCGGCCAGAACGTCAACTCCTACGGCCGCGATCTAGGCGCCGGCCAGTACCGACCGCAGTTCGCGGACCTGCTGCGGGCCGTCGACGGCGTCGACGGGATCCGACGCATCCGGTACACGTCGCCCCACCCGAAGGACCTCCGACCCGACACCATCGACGCCATGGCCAGCTGCCCCGCGGTCTGCGAGCAGCTCCACCTCCCGCTCCAAGCAGGCAGTGACCGGACCCTCGCCCGGATGCACCGCGGCTACACGGCCGAGCGCTACCTCGCCCGCCTCGACGCCGCCCGCGACGGCATCCCCGACCTGGCGGTCACCACCGACCTCATCGTCGGGTTCCCCGGCGAGACCGAAGCCGACTTCGCCGAGACCCTCGCCGTCGTCGACGCCGCCGACTTCGACGCCGCCTACACCTTCATCTTCTCGCCTCGTCCGGGGACCGAGGCCGCCGAGCTGGTCGACGACTTCGTCCCGCCCGAGGTCACCCGGGACCGGATGGCCCGCCTCACCGCCGTCGTCGAACGCCATGCCCTCGAGCACAACCCGGCTCGCGTCGACAAGATCGAAGAGGTCCTCGTCGACGGACCCTCCAAGAAGGACCCGGCCCGGCTCACCGGCCGCACCCGGCAAGGCAAGCTCCTCCACTTCACGCCCGACGACGACGTCCCCGCCGGCTCCTACCGCCACGTCCGGGTCCTCGACGCCGCGCCCCACTGGCTCGCGGGTGACCCGATGCCTCGCATCCCGGTCACCGCGGGCTGAGGCGGGAGCACCGACGGTCCAGCACCTCGCCCTCGTCGGGCCCACCGCGTCCGGCAAGTCCGCGGTCGCGGTCGAAGTCGCGCAGGCCCTCGGCGACATCGAGATCGTCTCCCTCGACTCCATGCAGGTGTACCGGGGCCTCGACATCGGGACCGCCAAGCCCGACCGGCGGGCCCGCGCTGGTGTCCCGCATCATCTGATCGACGTGGTCGACGCCGACGCCGACTGGTCCGTGGCCCGCACCCAGACGGACGCGCGGGCGACCGTGGCCGACATCGAGGCCCGGGGCCGGCGGGCCCTCCTCGTCGGCGGCACCGGCCTCTACGTCCAAGCCGTCGTCGACGACTTCCACCTCCCGGGGGAGGACCTCGCGCTGCGGGCCGAGCTCGCAGCCCGCATTGAGCAGCCCGGCGGGATCGCCGCCGCGTACCAGGACCTCGTCACGCGGGATCCCGTGGCCGCCACCCGCATCGATCCCCACAACGCCCGGCGCATCGTCCGTGCCCTCGAGGTGATCGCGCTCACCGGCGCACCGTTCTCCTCCTTCGGGGACGGCGTCGCCACGTACGGCACCCCCAGCTTCCCGATCGCCATCGCCGGCCTCTGGCTCCCCCGACCGGTCCTGGCGCGCCGCATCGCCACCCGGGTCGAGGCCATGCGCCAGGCGGGCTTCACCGACGAGGTCCGCACCGTCCTCGCCACACCCGGCCTCAGCCGCACCGCCCGCCAGGCCATCGGCTACCACGAGCTCGCCGAGACCCTCGAGCAGGGCGCCGAGCCCGACGACGCGACCTACGACACCATCACCCGACGGACCCGGTCCCTCGCCCGCCGCCAGCGCATGTGGTTCCGACGCGACCCCCGCATCACCTGGCACGCCACCACCGACAATCCCTGCCGGATCGTCCCCACGCTCCTGGCAACCTGGACCCCGTGATGCGGCTCCACAAGCTCCACGCCACCGGCAACGACTTCCTCGTCGCGGACGCGCCCGGGCCCCCGCCCGCGGCCGTCGCCGCCCTGTGCGATCGCCACCGGGGTATCGGCGCCGACGGCCTCATGATCCTCGGCCCCGGCGACGCCGAGGTCGACTGCACCATGACCCTCTTCAACGCCGACGGGAGCCCCGCCGAGATGAGCGGCAACGGCGTCCGCTGCCTGGCGTGGGTCGCCGTCGACGCGGGCCTGGCCCACGACGACCACCTCGTCGTCGGCACCGCCGCCGGCACCCGCACCCTCGACCTCGACCGCGACGCGTCGACGGGCGCCCTGCGCAGCGCCACCGTCGACATGGGCCGGGTCACCTTCGACCCCGCCGCGATCCCACTCGACGCGCCCAGCGCCCTCGATCTCGAAGTCGGCTACCACGGGGTCACCTACCGGGGCGACGCCGCCGGCATCGGCAACCCCCACCTCGTCCTCTTCGTCGACGACGTCGAGCACGCCCGCGTCACCCAGCACGGACCGCACCTCGAGCACGACCCCCGCTTCCCGAACGGCACCAACGTCGAGTTCGTCCACGTCAGCGACCCCGACGAGCTCCGGATGCGCGTCTGGGAGCGCGGTGTCGGGGAGACCTTGTCCTGCGGGACCGGGGCGTGCGCCGCGGCAGCCGCAGCGCACCGGCGGGCCCTCGTCGGTACCGAAGTCACGGTCCACGTCCCCGGGGGTGACCTCTCCGTGCACCTCGGCGACACCACCCGCCTCGGCGGCCCCGTCCGGCACGTCTTCCACCTCGACGTCGAGGGGTGAACCCGTGACCAGCCCCGACGGGCGCGCCCGCCGCCGCCTCACCGCCACCGAAGTCGACCTCGAGGTCCTGCGCCAACGCGCCCTCCTCGTCGGCACCGGTGTCGGGAGCCACCACGTCGCCGAAGCCGAAACGTCACTCGCCGAGCTCGCCCTCCTCGCGGACACCGCCGGCGCCGATCCCGTCGAGTCGGTGCTGCAACGACGCGACCATCCCGACCCGGCGACCTACGTCGGGGCCGGCAAGGTCGACGAGCTCCGCGGCCTCGCCGAGACCCTCGACATCGACGTCGTCGTGTTCGACGACGAGCTCACCCCCGCCCAGCAGCGCAACCTGGAGCAACGCCTCGGGCGCGACGTCGTCGACCGCGTCGCGCTCATCCTCGACATCTTCGCCCAGCACGCCACCAGCCAAGAAGGCATGCTCCAAGTCGAGCTGGCGCAGCTCCGGTACCGGATGCCGCGGCTCCGCGGCCGGGGCATCAGCCTCAGTCAACAAGGCGGCGGCATCGGGACACGCGGACCCGGGGAGACCCAGCTCGAGGTCGACCGGCGCCGGATCCAACGGCGAATCACCAAGCTCGAGCAGGACCTCAAGCGCCTGGGTCGCACCCGCGCCACACAACGCAAGGCCCGACGGCGACGGGCGCTCCCAACCGTCGCGCTCGTCGGGTACACGAACGCGGGGAAGTCGACGCTGCTCAACCGCCTCACCGACGCAGGCGTCCGGGTCGAGGACCGCCTCTTCTCCACCCTCGACCCGACCACCCGTCGGCTCCGGCTCACCGGGGGTGAGACCGTCCTCTGCTCCGACACCGTCGGGTTCGTCCGCCGGCTCCCGCACCAGCTCGTCGAGGCGTTCCGATCCACGCTCGAGGTCGTCAACGACGCCGACCTCATCCTCCACGTCGTCGACGGCTCCGCACCCGACGCGCCCGCCCAGATCGCCGCGGTGCACACCGTGCTCGACGAGATCCACGCCACCGACATCCCCGAGCTCCTGGTCGTCAACAAGCTCGACATCGCCGAGGCGACCCAGGTGCGCGACCTCTGCGAGGGCGAGGCCGCGCTCGCCGCGTCCGCCGTGACCGGCGAAGGCATCGACAAGGTCCTCGACGCCATCGGGGAACGGCTCCGCGCCCTCGGGACGGTCATCGAGCTCGTCGTGCCGTACGAGCGGGGTGACGTCCTCGCCGGGCTCCACCGCGACGGCGAGGTGCTCGTCGAAGTCCACGCCGACACCGGAACCCGAGTCCGGGCCCGCATCGACGGCGCCAACCTCAGCCGCTACCGCGAGTTCGTCACGGGCTGAGCGGACCCCGCACCCGCGCCGTCGTCGGCGTGAGGGGGCGCGTCTGCACAAATCGGACACGCGCATCGCTCGCAAGCTCGGCGCGATCGCATCGTCCTTTCGGCGGTTGCGGTCCGGCCTCGTCCCCGGTCCCGCCGGCCACCTCGCCTTGCTCGCCGGGGTGCACAGCAGCCATGATCCCCGCTCACCAATGGGGAGGGCAGCAAGTATGAGGAGATGCCTCACGGCGTCCATCGTTGTGATGCTCGCGTCGGCATTCGGGCTCGGAGCCAGCGCCAGCGCGTCGGTCGCGACCAAAGGCAAGCCCAAGACGACCAAGGCCGAGTCGTCGATGATCAACAACCACGTGCCCCCGGCCACGGCGAGCAGCTGCCACGGCTACACCGCCGGCGAGAAGAAGTACCTCCTCAAGTACTTCCCGAACGAGAAGGCGCACATCAAGAACGTCGTCACCGCCGTCCAGTGCTTCCCGACCGCCCAGGGGAGCCCCGACGAGGTCGACTACGTCCAGTTCGCCAACCTCAACGACCTGTACGGCCTCTACCAAGCCACGCTCGACTTCTACAACCTCCAGGGCGCACCCGGACCGCAAGCGAACACCACGGGCGGCGGCGGCGGCCTCGCCGGCCCCACGCCGAAGACCTGCCCGTCCGAGAACTCGTACGGCCCCACCGGTGGGACACCGTTGGGCCGCGTGCTGTGCCATCCCTCGTCGAGCTCAGGGTCGGGGGACCTGGTGTGGACCCAGGAGCCCCTCAAGATCTACAGCGAGGCGCTCTTGAAGACAGACCCGGACGGCTCGTTGCTGAAGGCCTTCTTCACCAGCATCAACTCCGGACCGGAGGGTTGATCACACCAGGCTGACGCCGAGGGACGGAGCGTCGTGCCGCTTCGGCGGCACGACGCTGCCGGTCTCGCGGAATGAAGCGCGTCGCGCCGCGCGCGTTCGTCACCCGCTGGCGACCCGAGGCCGGCGGTAGCCTGCTCCCATGTCGGTTCGGGGCTCAGCGACCGGCTTCGTCCCACCTCCGTACCCCCACGACCGCCTGCACGGCGTGCGTGACATCGCCGGCGCCGCCCCCGGAGGCCTCATCGACTGCTCAGTCGGGACGCCGGTCGACCCGCTCCCCGACATCGCCGAGGAGGCACTCGTCGCGGCCATGGGCTCGGCGCGCGGCTACCCGCCCACCATCGGCACCGACGAGTACCGACGCGCGGCAGCCGACTGGGTGTCCCGCCGATTCGGCGTCACCGTCGACCCGGCGGCGCTGGTCGCGTGCGTCGGCACCAAGGAGCTGGTGGCGTCACTACCCCGGTGGCTCTCGCTGCGCACCCCCGGGCGAGACACCGTGCTCTACCCCGGCGTCTCCTACCCGAGCTACGCGATGGGGGCGACCCTCGCCGGCCTGCGGGCCGTGCCCGTCCCCGTCGACGCCGAGTGGCGCCCCGATCTGTCGCGCGTCGCGCCGTCGGACGTCGAGCGTGCCCTGCTCCTCTGGCTCAACGACCCCGCCAACCCCACGGGCGTGACCGCGACGCCTGAGGCGCTCGCAGGGGCCGTCGACTGGGCCCGCGCCCGCGGGATCGTCGTCGCGAGCGACGAGTGCTACGCCGAGTTCACCTTCGACGCCGAGGGCCGACCGGCGGAGCCGGTCACTGCCCTCACCTCCGGGCCCGACGGCGTCCTCGCCGTGCATTCGCTGTCGAAGCGATCGAACATGGCCGGGCTCCGGGCGGGCTTCGTCGCCGGGGACGCCGACCTCGTCACCTACCTCGGGGAAGTCCGCAAGCACGCCGGCCTCATGGTCCCAGGACCGATCCAGGCCGCCGCCGCCGCCGCGCTCGGCGACGACACCCACGTCGACGAGCAGCGGGACCGGTACGCCACCCGCCGCCGCCGGGTGCTCCCCGCCCTCGCCGCCCGGGACATCAAGCACGTGGGTGGCCCTTCCACGTTCTACCTGTGGCTCGAATCCCCCGTCGGGGACGGGTGGGGCCTCGCCGCGGAACTCGCGCGCCTCGGGGTCCTCGTCGCCCCCGGGGACCTCTACGGCGATGCCGGTGCCGGCCAGGCCCGCTTAGCGCTCACCATCCTGGACCACCAGGTCGACGATCTGATCGCGCGGCTCCAGGTCTGACCGTCCGTCAGTCGGCGGGGCCGAGCCCCACCGGTCGCTCGGTGCGAGTCCCGCCGGGATCTCTAGGGTGAGGGACATGAGCGACCTCGAACACCAGATCCAGAAGCTCTGGGAACATCGCGACGACCTGGACGCGGTGATGTCGGCGACGGAGGCCCGCGACGCAATCCACGCCACGATCGACCTTCTCGACCGGGGCGAAGCACGCGTCGCCGAACCCGTCGGCGACCGAGTCATCGTCCACGAGTGGCTGAAGCAGGCGATCCTGCTGCTGTTCCGGATCTCTGAGATGGAGACCATCGAACTCGGACCCTTCGAGTACGCGGACAAGATCCCGCTGAAGCATCGCTACGAGCAGACCGGGGTCCGGGTCGTGCCCGGCGGGTCGGCCCGGTGGGGCTCCTACGTCGGACCCGGGGCGATCCTGATGCCGAGCTACGTCAACATCGGGGCCTACGTCGGTCCCGAGACGATGGTGGACACCTGGGCAACGGTCGGCTCGTGCGCACAGATCGGAGCCCGAGTGCACCTCTCCGGCGGCGTCGGCATCGGCGGAGTCCTCGAGCCCGCACAGGCAGCACCCGTCGTGGTCGGCGACGACTCGCTCATCGGGAGTCGCAGCATGATCACCCAAGGCGCGCGGGTCGGGAGAGGCTGTGTACTCGGCGAGGGAGTCCTGCTCAACCCGGGGATCCCCGTCATCGACGCCGAGACCGGCGCCGAGCTCAGCCGCGGCGTCGTCCCCGACTGGTGCGTCGCGGTCTCCGCGACCCGGAACCGCCGCTACCCCGGCGGAGACTTCGGTCTTCCCTGCGTCCTCGTGGTCAAACGCCTCACCGAAGGGGAACGCCACGAGAAGTCACGGTTGAACGACATCCTGCGAGAACACGGCGTCGCGACCTGACGGCGCGGGCCCGGTTTTCCGTCAGAAGCGACGGAGCAGGGAGACGACCTTCCCGAAGATCGTCACCTCTTCGGGTTCGAAGACCAGGTCCTCCATCCCCGGGTTGGAGGGGCGAAGGACGACCTTGCCGCGTCGCCGAAGCAACGTCTTCACCGTGGCCTCCTCGCCCGGAATGCCCGCGACGACGATCTCGCCCGCCTCAGCCGTCGGCTGCTGCCGGACGACCACGTAGTCGCCGTCGAGGATGCCCGACTCGATCATCGACTCCCCACGCACCCGGAGCATGAACAGCTCGCCCGCGCCGGTGAAGTCTTCGGGCATCGGGACCGTGTCCTCGATGTTCTCGTGCGCGAGCACGCCCGTGCCGGCGGCGACTTCACCCACGAGCGGCACGTGACGAACGGGCCGGCGCTCCAGCGCCGCCCCCGAGCTCGACTCGAAATGCAGCTCGAGGGCCCGCGGCTTCGTCGGGTCCCGAACGAGGTATCCCTTGTCCTGCAGCGCGGCGAGGTGGGCATGGACCGTCGAGCTCGACGACAGCCCGACCGCCTCGCCGATCTCCCGGACGCTGGGCGGATAGCCCCGCTCCCTGACCTCCTGGTCGATGAACTCGAGGACCTGACGCTGGCGGGGAGTGAGATCGCTCATGGCGGAACGGTAACACGAGCATGCGTTCGGGGCAAACACTCGTTCGTTTTCCGCCTTGACTCCGAACGAACGTTCGTGCTTGACTACGAACAAGCGTTCGTCCTGTCCACGGTCCCGGATCGGACGCCCGTGAGCGTCACACCCCCGTGTTCTGCTCATCCCGATGACCACCAACCCAGGAAGAGGTATGGCCGCCGTCACGACCATCACCGGCATCAACGCCCGGGCGTTCCCCATGACTCGCCCGGAGCCATTGCGTGTAGCCACCCAACGCAAGAGCCGGACGTCCCCCGCGACCTTCCGACGCCGTCGCATCGCCCTCGCGGTGCTCGCGCTCGGGGTCGTGGTCGTGACGGGGCAGGCGGGCGCCGCGCTCGGGAGCTCAACCCTCGCCGCTCCCGAGCGCCGCCCCAGCCTCGCCGCTGCCCGCACGGTCGTCGTCCGCCCCGGCGACACCCTCTGGGGAATCGCCCACCGCGTCGCCCCCAACGAGGACCCCCGGCCCATCGTCGACGCCTTGACCGCGGCCAACGGATCGGGCCCACTCACGCCGGGCGAGATTCTCCAGCTGCGGTCGTGAGCCCACGCGGGCTCCGGCACGCCTCGTCCTCGGCAGGATTACCGTGATCAGGTGCGCTGCCCGTTCTGCCTGGCCGATGACGACAAGGTCGTCGATTCCCGGTCCGCCGACGACGGAGCCGCGGTCCGCCGCCGCCGTGAGTGCCTCGCGTGCGGGCGCCGGTTCACCACCCAGGAACGGGTCGTCGAGCTCCCGCTCATGGTCGTCAAGCGATCTGGGGAACGGGAGCCGTTCGAGCGCTCGAAGCTCCTCGGCGGGATCGAGCGTGCGGTCGCCGGCAGCCCGATCCGGCCGGAGGCCGTCGAGGCCCTCGCCGCCGAGATCGAGGAAGAGGCCCGGGCCGGCGGCGCCGAGGTGCAGAGCGAGCGGCTGGGACTGGGCGTCCTCGAGCGCCTCCAGGTACTCGACCCTGTCTCCTATCTCCGCTTCGCGTCCGTGTACCAGGGGTTCGAGTCGGCGGCGGACTTCGAACGAGCCGTGATCGCCCTCCGCAAGACCACCAAGCCCAAACGGGGAACCGGCCGCTCCGGCTGAGCTCGCAGATTTTTCCTGTCACTCCTGTTGACTCGCCTTACTTCCAGTGGTGTAATTCACCCCGCATCTCGTGTCGCTAGTAGCATCGACCACAACATCTTGTGGCGAGCGGGGCTCGAGACGGCCGAGCGGTCGGCCCGAGGGGGAGGTCAAACCCAATGACGATGGCGCCCGAGCAGATCGGTATCGGGATCCGCCGGTACTACACCCGTCCGGGCGCCCACCCGTACGACACGGTCGAGTGGGAACGCCGCGACGCCCGGATCCAGAACTACAAGGACGGCACCGACGCCTTCTTCCAGTCCGACGTCGAGTTCCCCGTCACCTGGTCCCAGAACGCCACCAACATCGTGGCGCAGAAGTACTTCCGCGGCACCCTCGGGACCCCCGAACGCGAGTCGTCCCTCAAGCAGGTCATCGACCGCGTCGTCGACACCATCACCGCCTGGGGCATGCGCGACGGGTACTTCGTCGACAACCAGGAAGGCGCCGCGTTCCGCAACGAGCTCAAGTTCATCCTGTTGAACCAGCGTGCGGCGTTCAACAGCCCGGTCTGGTTCAACATCGGTGTCGAGGGCGTCCCCAACCAGGCGAGCGCCTGCTTCATCCTCGCGGTCGCAGACACGATGGACGGGATCCTCAACTGGTACCGCGAAGAGGGCGTCATCTTCAAAGGCGGATCAGGCTCCGGGATCAACCTGTCCGGCATCCGGTCCTCGGACGAGCAGCTCGCCGGTGGCGGCACCGCCAGCGGACCCGTCAGCTTCATGCGCGGCGCCGACGCATCCGCGGGCACCATCAAGTCAGGCGGCAAGACCCGCCGCGCCGCGAAGATGGTCATCCTCAACGCCGACCACCCCGACATCGAAGAGTTCATCTGGTGCAAGGCCCGAGAGGAGCGCAAGGCGCGCGCTCTCCGCGACGCCGGCTTCGACATGGACCTCGACGGCGTCGACGCCTACTCGATCCAGTACCAGAACGCGAACAACTCGGTCCGCGTGACCGACGACTTCATGCGCGCCGTCGCCGCCGATGAAGACTGGCAGCTCAAGAAGGTCACCTCCGGCGAGGTCGCCAAGACCATCAAAGCCCGTGATCTGATGCGTCAGATCGCCCAAGCCGCCTGGGAGTGCGCCGACCCGGGCATGCAGTACGACACCACGATCAACCGCTGGCACACCGCCCCCAACACCGGTCGGATCAACGCCAGCAACCCCTGCTTCCCGGCGAGCGAGTTCGTGTACACGGACCGAGGACTGGTGCGCTTCGGCGAGCTCGTCGAGCAGGTACAGGCGGGCGAGAGCTTCGGCATCTACACGCACGACATCACGAACCCGACGGCGCCTGCGCAGCGGCTCGAGGTGACCCGCCCCGAGGCCGTGATGCTCACCGGCGTGAACGAGATCGTGCGGCTCACCTTCTCCAACGGCATGCGGGTGCGGTGCACGCCGGGTCACGCCCTCTTCACCACGAACCGCGGCTACGTGGAGGCCTCGGAGCTCACGCCGGAGGATCGCGTCAAGGTGCTCGACCTCCCGGCTCCGGCCACGAGCGCGGACCGGCGGGTCCCGTCGGCGGCGCTCAACATCGACAGATCCCGCGACCGGCGGCGAGCAGTCGGCGTCCGCCTCCCCGAGAAGTGGAGCCCGGAGCTGGGGCACTACCTCGGCTGGCTCGTCGGCGACGGCTGCGTCACCGACGCGGCCGCGGTGACGGTGTACGGCGGCGCCGAGGAGCAGGAGCACGTGCTCCCTGAGCACCAGGCGCTGACGGCCGAAATGAACGGCGGGGTGATCGCGAAGCCGTCGCAGCAGGGCAACGGGACGGTACAGCTGCGGATGACGCGGCATGCCATCAGGGAGTTCCTCATAGCCCTCGGCGTCAGCGGCGATCGTGCCGCTGGCAAGACCGTCCCGACCTCGATCTACCAGGCGCCGACCGACGTGGTCGCGGCCTTCCTGCAGGGCCTGTTCGATGCCGACGGCTGCGTCCACGACAGCTCGCACTACCGCTACGTCGGGCTTGGGTCGGCCTCCGACGAGCTCCTGCGAGGCGTCCAGCGTCTCCTGACCGCGTTCGGGATCTTCTCCCACCTGTACCAGACGAGGCGGTCCGCAGCAGTCGCGTTCCGGTATCGGCGCAAGGACGGCACCGATGTCGAGTACGCCGCCGGGCCGATGTTCGACCTGCGCATCTCGAGTCGGTCCATTGCTCGCTTTGCCGAGGCGATCGGGTTCTCGATCCCGTCAAAGTCGGCCGCGCTGGCTCGGTGCGTCGCCGAGCACCGGCGCTACGTCACCGACGAGGACGTCCGGCTCGTCGACCGCTGCGACGACGGGGTCGAGCTCACCTACAACCTGTGCGAGCCGCGGAACCACAGCTACGTCGTCAACGGCATCGTGGTTCGCAACTGCTCCGAGTACATGCATCTCGACAACTCAGCATGCAACCTGGCGAGCATCAACCTCCTCAAGTACCTCAACGACGACGACTCGTTCGACGCCGAGGGATTCGCGCACACCGTCGAGGTCGTGTTCACTGCGCAGGAGATCCTGGTCGGCAACGCTGACTACCCGACCGAGAAGATCGCGGAGAACAGCCGCCGGTTCCGTCAGCTCGGTCTCGGCTACGCCAACCTGGGCGCGCTGCTCATGGCTCAAGGCGTTCCCTACGACTCCGACGCCGGCCGGGCCTGGACCTCAGCGATCACCGCCCTGATGACGGGCCATGCCTACGCGACCAGCGCCCGGACGGCGGGGCGGATGGGACCGTTCGCCGGCTATGCCGACAACGCCGGCGCCATGCTGAACGTGCTGCGGATGCACCGCGCCGAAGCCGCCAAGATCGACGAGGAACTCGTCCCACCGGAGCTGCTCAGCGCGGCGCAACGATCGTGGGATGAGGCGGTCGACGTCGGCGAGGCTCACGGCGTCCGCAACTCGCAGGCCTCCGTCCTCGCGCCGACGGGAACCATCGCACTCATGATGGATTGCGACACGACCGGCATCGAGCCCGACCTGGCCTTGACGAAGGCGAAGAAGCTCGTGGGCGGCGGCACGATGCTGATTGTGAACCACACCGTCCCGCGCGCCCTCAAGAAGCTCGGCTACTCCCCCGACGAGGTCGACGCGATCATCCGCTACATCGACGAGCACAAGACGATCATCGGCAGCCCGGGGTTCAAGACCGAGCACCTCCCCGTCTTCGCCTGCTCCATGGGTGACAACACCATCCATTACATGGGCCACATCCGGATGATGGCGGCCGCGCAGCCATTCATCAGCGGGGCGATCTCCAAGACCGCGAACGTCCCCGAATCGTCGACGGTCGAGGAGATCGAGCAGCTCTACCTCGACGCCTGGCAGCTCGGGCTCAAGGCCGTCGCGCTCTACCGCGACAACTGCAAGGTTGCTCAGCCGCTCGCCACCCAGAAGAAGGCGGCGTCCCCGGCGGGCGAGGATGGCCTGACGCGCGAGGTGGAGCGGGTGGTCGAGACCGTCATCGTCCAGCGTCCTGTCCGCCAGAAGCTGCCACGGACCCGGACCTCGAAGACGTTCTCGTTCCGGGTGGCGGACTGCCACGGGTACGCCACCGTGGGTGAGTTCGAAGACGGACGGCCCGGCGAGGTCTTCCTGAAGGTCGCCAAGCAAGGCTCGACCTTGTCCGGGATCATGGATGCCTTCGCGATCTCGGTCAGTCTCGGCCTGCAGTACGGCGTCCCACTGCGGGCGTTCGTCGAGAAGTTCACGAACATGCGCTTCGAGCCGGCCGGGATGACCGACGACCCCGACATCCGCTTCGCGAGCAGCCTGGTCGACTACATCTTCCGACGCCTCGCGGTCGAGTACCTCACCCTCGAAGAGCGCACCGACCTCGGGATCTTCACGATCCACGAGCGCTCGCAACCGACCCTGCCCGGCGTGGACGAGGCCACCACCCCGACGCACTCGGGCGACGTGCTCCCACCAGAGGACCGGGCACCGTCGTCGAGCATGGCGCCACCCGACGTCCCGACGCTCCCCGCCGACCGCGAGGTCGAGGCGATGCTCTGCTACGTCTGCGGTGACATCATGCAGCGCGCCGGCTCCTGCTACGCGTGCCCGAGCTGTGGAGCGACGAGCGGCTGCTCCTGACCGGAAATTGGACTGTGGGAGCCTACGGCTCACGCTCGAGACCACGGGCATGCGACATGATCCAGGCGCGTAGCGTTTCGAGAAAGTCGGTTCGGGCGCGGCGTTCCAGCCAGGGCATGTGTCCGCAGTGGCGGAAGCTCTTGTACGCGAGCTGAGGCATCACTGATTGCAACGTCTCGAACGTCGCTTCTCCGGGATGAGGATCATCATCGCCGTGAAGCATCACCACCGGTGAGCTGATCGACGTAAACGCCATCGGCTCGATGCCGTCCTCTTGCCGTCTGATGACGTCATGCCAGGTCTCGTCGTGGCCTTGTGTGTCGGGCAGAAGATCGGCCGTGCCGTCCTCGACAAGGTCGACGGACTGCGCTTGGTTAGAGATTCGGGCTCGCTCGTCGAGGAGGTGGCTCCGCTCATCAGCGGTGGCCGTCACGGCCCGCTCTGTGAGCGCGCGGATCCTGGCAACGTTCTCCGCACCCAACCGCTCCTTCATGGCTCGCTGGTAGCTCCTTCTCGCAGTGACGTCGTAGGTTCCGCAACCCACAAGCGCCAGCGACGAGACGAGCTCCGGATGCTCGGCGGTGAAGCTCAGTGACAGCATCGCTCCCCAGGACCAGCCGACGATATGGGTTCGCCCAGGGAGCACCTGCGCGAGATCATCGACGTGCTGCGCAACCGTGAGCGGCGTCTCGCCACTGTGCCGCTGCAGGGGTTCGAGAATATGGAAGTTCGGTGCGAGCGCGCGGGCAAGCGAGGCGACTGATCCGGGAGCACCAGGCCCCCCGTGCAGGACGGCCACGGTCACCCCACCGGTGCCGTACGCCCGGACCGAGATCTCGCGTGGCCGGTCGCTCGTCATCACAAGCATCGTTCACCGTCGAACGGACATCATCAGCCCCTCATTCTTATGCCCGGCGGGACCGCCGGCCGCACTCTCCTCCAAAGCCTGACCCGCCTCGAGCGCCAGCCGCGGGGCTGACCAGGATGCGCATTCGAAGCTCGGGCAATTCGCCGAGAGGACGGCCCAAGGCTTGCTCGCGACCCTTCGCAGTGAGGGTGGGCAGCGATCCGTATGACGAACGATGCTTGGCTCCGCGAACTGACGTGGAGATAGGTGGTTCCATGCCGACAACCGGTCCGTGCTCAGTCGACGGCGACTATCGGCGGTGGCGGTGCGAACCGAACTCCTGACTATGACTAGTCGATGAGGTCCGCGACGGGTAGCTCGAACAGATGCAGGTGCTCCAGGTATGGGGTCGGGTCGCAATCCCAGTTGCCGCTGATCATCTGGCTCCGGCTCCGCCGCCCGAACAAGGTCCGCAAGAGCTCGTAGTCGGTCGTGCGGAGCGTCGCGGCTGTCCGTCCCTCGCCGAGGTCGCGGTCGACCCGGTCCGTGATCACCCGGAGCGCAGGGGCGCCCGCGTCGCGAAAGCGGCCATCGAAGGCATCCAAGGCCCTTGCGAGCAAGTAGTCGATCTGTACAGCGTCCCGTTCACCGCGCTGGGCGAGCGCGGCCCGGACGTCCTGATAGTGGGTCCACGTGTCGAAGCCCACGAAGATCGTCCCCTGATCCCCCTGCTCCTGGAGCCACTGGTCCAGGTCAGGGCCCCGCCCTTCCCATTCGGCACAGACCGACGGAAGGTCATCGTTCGCCCGGGCTGACACCTGCCGGGCCGTCCACTGCGGAGATCCAGCACCCTCCATCCGGCCGTCGAGGATGTCGCCACAGAGCCCGGTGACGTGCGCGTACGCGTCCTTCACGGTCCAGCCGGGGAGTGCGGGCACTGGTCGCTCGGACTCGTCGCGGGAGAGCCCGCCGCCGAACGCGATCATCTCGCCCCGGATGGTCCGATAGAGCTCCTCGATGATCACGCCGGCATCGTACGAGCCGCAGTCGCCGGCGAGTCGGCGCCTGAAGTGGGCGGACTACGGAAAGCAGATCGCCCGGGTGGCGGTCGCCACGCGCCTCGGGTGCCTGTCCTCCGAGCCCGGTACTGCGACCGCCCCAAGCGAATCAGGTCCCGGCGGCGCTGCTGGTTCCGCGGCGGACGGTCGGCTGCTGCGGCGAGGACCGGGGGGGGCCTACGGGGCCGCGGCGAGCATGGTCTCGATGGTGGCGCGATGCGCGATGAGATCGTTGGGGTCGTCGGGCATCGTCGCCTCGCCGAAGTGGATCGCTCGACGCTGGATCCGGCTCATGATGATCCCGTGGCGGAGGGCGGCGTAGAGCATGTAGAAGTCGAGGTCCCGCGCGGCATGCCCGGTGAGGGATTCGTAGGTCGTCGCCACGTCGTCGGCGCGCAAGAAGTCCGGCATGCCGGGCAGGCTGAACTGGGCCGCGACGCCCTCGAAGAAGTGATGCATGAAGATGAGCCACCCGAGGTCGAGCTCCGGGGGACCGAGCGCGGCCATCTCCCAGTCGAGGACGGCGACCGGCTGGAAATCCCGATACAGGATGTTGCCGATGCGGGAGTCGCCCCAGCTGAACGTCGTCGGGCTCTCGCGCTCCGGCCAGTGCGCGTCGAGCCAGTCGAAGCAGTCCTCGAGGAGCGGGATACGCACGCCGTCCGAAACCCACGTGTAGTACTCGCGCTGATCGGCCACGTGGGCCCCGAGGGCGGGCCCCGGGCCGAGCTCCAGGAACGAGAAGACCGACGTCGCGTCGGCGATGCCGTGGAGCTCCGCGAGGACGCCGACCGTGGTGTCTTGCAGGCGGCGTTGCTCAACGGGATCGCCCTGGGTGAGCCAGCTGCCGAAGTTGTACGGCAGCAGGTCCGGCGGGACGAGCCCGTCGACCCGGTCCATCACGAAGAACGGCGAGCCCAGCGGCCCGGGGTCAGGCTCGGACCAGCGGACCCGCGGCACCGGGACCGATGTGTGGGCCGCCACGAGACGCATGACCCGCGCCTGACGGTCGAGGTCATAGACCGGGAAGACGGGCACCGCAGTCTCGGGGGGCGCGAGCCGGGCGACGAGACGCTCGGTGCTCCGCTCGCCGCCGCGGCCGGACTCGAGGTCGAGGAGGATCGTCTCGCTCGAGAGCCCGTTCGACGACGGTATTTCGAACTGCACGATCTGGGGTGCGGCGTCCGCTGGCAGCTGGGACGCGAGCCAGCCTTCCAGCTCGGCCCGGAGCGTCTCGTGATCCCGGGTCGAGGTCTGAGGGCGTCCGAGCGTCAGTCCATCGTCGTCGGATTCGATCATCGGGGGTCGGTCTAGCAGTCGACGGTCCCCCCCGCCCGGGGCCCGACCGCGCCGGCGCGGTGGCTCCTCTACGCTGGTTGCCGTGGACCTCGACTACCTCGCCTTCGACGCCGACAACCACTACTACGAGGCGCTCGACGCCTTCACCCGACATCTGGACCCTCGGCTGGGCACCCGGTGCGTGCAGTGGGCCGAGATCAACGGTCGCCATTACCACGTCGTGGGTGGCCGGGTCAGCCACGCCGTGGTGAACCCGACGTTCGACCCGGTGGCCAAAGCCGGAGCGCTTCACGACTACTTCCGGGGTAACCCGGAGGGGAAGTCACCCCTCGAGTTTCTCCGGGCCCGGGAGCCGATCCGTGCCGACTATCGCGATCGCGAGACCCGCCTCGAGACGTTGGATGAGTTCGGCTTGGAATCGATCTGGTTGTTCCCGACGCTCGGGATCCTCTACGAGGAGCTGCTGAAGGACGACCCCGAAGCAGTCACGCTCACGTTCACCGCGTTCAACCGGTGGCTCGACGAGGACTGGGGCGTCAACTACCAGGACCGGATCTACGCCGCCCCCTATCTCTCCCTGTGCGACGTGGACTGGGCCGTCCAGGAGCTGGAATGGGCCTTGGATCGGGACGCGCGAGTCATTGTCATGCGACCCGCCGCGCCGACCACCGCGGCCGGGCAGCTGCCGCCGACCCACTCGACGTTCGATCCGTTCTGGGCGAGAGTCAACGAGGCCGGCGTGACCGTGGTGGTCCACGCGGGGGACAGCGGCTACTCCTCGCAGGGCTACGCCAACGACGGGTTCGCGGCCACGTTCGAAGGGGCCGGGCGACCGTCGATCCGGATGCTGGCGATCGAGCGCGCCGCGTACGACTTCCTGCTGACCCTGTCGTTCGACCAGATGTTCGACCGCTTCCCGAACCTGCGGGTCGCGTCTGTGGAGAACGGCTCGGAGTTCCTCCCCGACCTGTTCCACAAGCTCGCGTCGGCGCAGCGCAAGATGCCGGGGTACTTCCGGGAGGATCCCGCCGACCAGTTCCGGCGCCACGTCTGGATCAATCCCTTCTGGGAGGACGACCCGTACCAGATCATCGACCTCATGGGTTCGGACCGGGTCATCTTCGGCTCGGACTGGCCCCACATCGAGGGAATCCCACGCCCCCTCGACTATGTCAACGAACTCAAGGAACTCGACGACCCCGACCGTCGACGTGTCTTGCGCGACAACGCGATCGAGCTCACGCGGCGGCGACCGGCGTGAGCCACGCCCAGGTCGAGGCCACCTCACGTGAGGAGGAGTGGGCGGACCTCCGGGCCCGGTACCTGCAGGCCAAGGACGACCGACCCGAGACGACGGCGCGTGGCGTCCATCACGTGGCGTTGCTGAGCCGTGACGTCGAACGGACGATCCGCTTCTACCAGGAGCTCCTCGGCTTCCCGCTGACCGACCTGTTCGAGAACCGTGACTACCCGGGATCGACCCACTTCTTCTTCGACATCGGGAACGGCAACGCCCTGGCGTTCTTCGATTTCCCCCGTCTCGATCTCGGCGAATACGCCGAGGTGCTCGGCGGGCTGCATCACCTCGCGATCTCGGTCCTGCCGGACCGGTGGGAGGTGCTGCGCCGCCGCCTCGACGACGCCGGCGTCGAAGTGCAGAACATCGACTCCTCGCTGTACTTCCGCGACCCGGATGGAGCGCGCGTCGAGCTGATCAGCGACCCGCTCGGCAACCTCTACGGCAACTCCGTCCTCTGACCCCGCGGTCGTCGCCCGGTCCGACGGGTAGGGTCGCTCGCAATGCCGCCCGACCCAGAGATCGAACGAGTCCTCGTCGTCACCGCGCATCCCGACGACGTCGATTTCGGCGTCGCGGGGAGTGTCGCCGCCTGGACCGACGCGGGAATCCACGTCACCTACTGCCTGTGCACCGACGGTGAGGCGGGCGGCGCGGACCCCACCATCTCCCGGGCGGAGATGGCGGAGATCCGCCGCGCCGAGCAGACCGCGGCGGCGAAGGTCGTCGGCGTGGACGAGGTGGTGTTCCTCGGTCATGCCGATGGGCGGCTCCAACCGACCCTGGAGCTGCGCCGCGACGTGAGCCGGGTGATCCGCCAGGTCCGTCCTCAACGGGTCGTCACACAGTCCCCCGACCGGAACTATCAAAGGATCTACGCCAGTCACCCGGATCACCTCGCCGCGGGGGAGGCGGCGCTCTGCGCGGTCTACCCGGACGCCCGCAACCCCTTCGCTCACCCCGAGCTACTCGACGCCGAAGGGCTCGAGCCCTGGACGGTGCCGGAGACGTGGCTCATGGCCGCCGAGGCGGCGAACCGGTTCGTGGACGTGACCGACACGTTCGAGCGCAAGATCGACGCGCTCCGCAGCCATGTCAGCCAGCACAACGATTGGGACGCGATCGCGGACATGATCCGAGGCTGGCTGACGGCAAACGCGAGGCAGGCCGGCTTTCCCGAAGGGCGCCTCGCGGAGGGCTTCTTCGGTCTCCCGACCGGCTGACTGGCTCGCCGTCAGCTGATGATGCTGCGGATCACCTCACCGGCTTGCATGGCTTTGAACGCGTCGTTGATCTCGTCGAGCTTCATCCGCCGCGAAACCATGTCGCCGAGGTCGAGCCGTCCTTGCTCGACGAGGCCGATCAGCCGAGGAAAGTCCCGGTTCACCTGCGCGGACCCGTAGACGGTGCCGAGGATCCGCTTCTCCTGGAGGACCAACGGCATGCTCGGGATCTCGATGGTCTGGTCAAACCGGGGCACACCGACGACCACGCACGCACCGCCAGCCCGCGTCATGTCGAACGCCTGCTGCACGGTCTTCGGGTTGCCGATGACCTCGAACGCGTAGTCGGCGCCGCGGCCGCCGGTCAGCGCCTGTACCTCCGCGGTCGCGTTCCCGTCCGTGGGGTCGATCGTGTCGGTCGCGCCAAGTTGGAGCGCGGTCTTGCGCTTCAGCTCGACCGGGTCGATCGCAATGATGCGGGCCGCGCCCGCGATCTTCGCGCCCTGGATGACGGCTTGGCCCACGCCGCCGCAGCCGACGACGGCGACCGTCGATCCCGGCACCACCTTCGCGGTGTTGAGCGCGGCGCCGACACCCGTGGTCACGCCGCACCCGATGAGCGCGAGCTGCTCGTCGGGGAGGTCCGTCTCGACCTTGACGAGCGAGATCTCGTCGCAGGTCATGACGTCGGAGAAAGTCCCGAGGCCGGTCATGGCCATGAGGGGCGTGCCGTCGTTGCGGGTGGCGCGGGGGGTGCCCATCACCACGTAGGTCTGCTCGCAGAGGTTCGACTGTCCGTTGCGGCAGTACCAGCACACACCGCAGGCCGGGATGAACGAGCCGATGACCCGGTCCCCGGGCTTGACCCGGGAGACCTCGGCGCCGACGTCTTCGACCACACCCGCGCCTTCGTGCCCGAGGATCGCCGGCGGCGGCATCGGCAGGGTCCCGTTGATCACCGACAGGTCGGAGTGGCAGACGCCGCTGGCCATAACCCGGACGACGACGTCACGGGGCCCCGGGTCGGCGGCCGCGACGTCCTCGACGACGAGATCGCCGTCTTGTTCCACGAAGATGGCTGCACGCATAGGGGTTCTCCCTCTAGATCGCCGGGGCGGTCGCGGCGAAGGTATCAGGGTGCGGCCAGGGGTGCAGTGGCAGCCCCGGTGCGGGGAGGCCCTCCCAGGCGACGACCTGACCCGGGATCCCATCGGTCGCGAAGAGGGTCCGCCCGTCGCGGCCCCCGAAACAGCAGTTGGTGGTCACCCCCCGTCCCGGGATGGCGAGGAACTCGACCTCGACGCCGCTGGGCTCGAAGACGCGGACGCCGTGCGCGGCAGTGTTCGCGACATAGAGGCGGCCGTCCACGTCGACGCAGAGCCCGTCACCGGCCTGACCCCCGACGGTCTCGGTGATCCAGCGGCGACCGCCGTCGGGCTCGAGCCGCACGACGCCGCGGCCCTCAACGACGACGGGCGTGCCGTCGGGCTCGAGCGCGATGCCGTTGCAATACACGAACCCGTCCGCCGCGACGCGCCGCGTGCCGTCGGGAGCCAGGACGTGCACTCGCCCGACGGGGTCGTCGGACGGCGGAAACGGCGGCGGATCGGTGAACCACAGGGA
Organism: Acidimicrobiia bacterium; assembly: GCA_035468285.1. Taxonomy (GTDB): domain Bacteria; phylum Actinomycetota; class Acidimicrobiia; order IMCC26256; family PALSA-555; genus PALSA-555. Next base: position 28,604 of record DATISY010000072.1, read on the forward strand.
ACCGTCCGCCGTGACGACGAGGTCGTTCGGCGCCCGGTACCCCACGTCGGTCACGTAGGTCACGTGGCCGTCGGCGCTGACCCGCTGGATGCCCGGTGTGACAGGACGGTATGGCGGTGGGTCGTCGGGATACAGGTTCGTGGACCCGAAGTCGATGCCGCCGTTCTGGGTGACGAGGAAGCCGCCGTCGGTGCACGCCAGCGCGGCGTTGGCGCCACCCCCGACAAGGGCGAGACGCGCGACGTGGCCGTTATGCAGATCGATGCGCTCCACCGCGCCGTCGGCGACAGACGTGCAGACCAGCGCATCGCCCTCATCGCTGGAGCCAGGGCACCACACCGGGCCCTCGGGGAAGCGGATCCCGGTGGCGACGACCTCTGGCGTCACGCCCCGTAGCCGGGTCGGCCGGCCGCCTCCCACTCCTGGTAGAAGTCGAAGAAGGCTTGCCCGAACGGGTCCTCGCCCCGAATCGGCATGGAGCCGCGCTGGATGGTCCAGTCGTTCGGGGCGAGTGTCCGCGCTCTGGCCAGGTGCCGTCCGGCGGCGTCGCGATCACCGGCGCGGAAGAGGTGCATGGCGAGGCGACGCTCGGCCCGGGCGCGCTGCAAGTCGGGATCGGGCAAGACCTGGCGTTCGCGTACCTCGTCGTCCCGGAGGGGGGCGACGTCGGCGTCGACCCAGCGGCGCAGCGCGGCGTGATGGATCGACGAATCGATCTGGGTGAAATCGCGGAACTTGTCGTCGGCGGGCGCGATGGCCGGAGGTCGGACGATGCGGTCGTGCTCGTCGATCCAGACGGTGGTCGGGATGTTCAGGATGCCGTACGCCTCGGCGACGAGGTGATCGCGGTCGACCAGCACTGGGTACGTGAGCGGGACCGGGGTCTCCTCACGTGCCCACTGGTGCACGGCCGCGAGATCCTCGTCGAGCGCGACTGCGAGCAGCACCAGGCCTTTCGGCCCGAGCTCCTCGTACAGCTCCTGCCACACGGGCAGGTCCCAGCGGCACCCTCACCACGACGCCCACGCGATCAGCAGTCGCTTGCGGCCCGCGAAGTCGGCGAGTGCGACCGGGTTCCCGTCGAGATCCGGGAGCGTGAAGGGGGGCGCGGTCAGCGAGCCCAACTGGGCAGCGACGTCGGACGGTGCATCGCCGAGGACGGCGAGGCCCGCCGCGGGCTCGAGCGCGACAGGCCGACCGAGCGCGTCGGCGAACGCCCGGAGGTCGATCTGGGGACCCTGCGCGAGCGCCTCTCGGTTCCGCACAAGGATGCACACGTTGTCGCGGCAGAGCCCTTCCGGCTTGAGCGTCCAGCCGGTGGCGCGGGCCAAGTCGTCCCCGTCGACGCGCAGGGTGTCGCCGCTCGGGGTCGCGTGCACGACCGTGACCCGGTCCTGATCGACGATCGTCGCGGTGTCAGCCACCCGGTCAACCTACCGCCGTCGTAGGCTCCGCGCATGGGGCTCCTCGACGACAAGGCCGCGATCGTCACCGGTGGTGGCGGCGGAATCGGCCGGGGCATCGCCGAGCGGTTCGCGTCGGAGGGCGCGTCCGTCATCGTGGCGGAGCTCGATCCCGGACGAGCGCAGGACACGGTGGAGGCGATCCGGGCGGCGGGCGGCACCGCGTTCGGTGTCGTCGCCGACGTCCGCGAGCCACGTGATGTGCAGCGGGTCCTGCGGGCGGCGCTGGAGGAGCGGGGCCGGGTCGATGTGCTGGTGAACAACGTCGGCCACTACGGCGGTACCCGGAAGGCCTTTCACGAATCGACACCGGAGGACTGGCTCGACCTGTACCGGGTGAACCTCGAGCACGTGCTGCTGTGCAGTCGGGCGGTCCTTGGACCGATGGTCGAGCAGGGGAGCGGGACGATCGTCAACGTGTCGACGATCGAGGCGTTCCGGGGTATCCCCACCCGGGCGGTGTACGCCGCGTTCAAGGCCGGCATCACCGGGTTCACCAAGAGCCTGGCGCTCGAGTACGCGCAGCACGGGATCCGAGTCAACGCCATGGCCCCAGACGTGACGGAAACCCTGCAGGTCCCGTACTCCCAGTGGGTCACGCCGCAAGACGAGGCGATGATCCCGGTCTGGGTCCCCGTGGGCCGGTTCGGGACGCCGTCCGATGTTGCCGGGGTGGCCCTGTTCCTCGCGTCTGAGCTGGCCGCGTTCGTGACCGGCACCACGGTCCACGTCGACGGTGGGACCTTCGCCGCGGGCGGCTGGTTCCGGACCGAAGAGGGAGGCTGGACGAACCGGCCCCGCCGACCGTGATCGGCGACGCTGCCCGCCCAGCGGTCGCGCACGTGGAGGGTTCCGGTACCGTGCCGCTGTGAGCGGCCCGGACGATCCCATCCCCGCGCGCGTGTTGTTGATTCGGCACGGCGAGTCGACGTGGAACGCGGCCGGCCGCTGGCAGGGCCACGCCGATCCGCCGCTCTCCACGACGGGGATGGCACAGGCCCGAGCCGCGGCACCGGCCTTGGTCGATATCGACGTCGTGTGGTGCTCCGATCTCGTCCGGGCGCGCCAGACCGCCGATCTGTGCGCACCCCCCGACGTCGTGGTTCACACCGAGGTGCTGCTCCGCGAGCGGCACGTCGGGGCGTGGACGGGACTC
>DATISY010000073.1:0-11699 GCA_035468285.1 Acidimicrobiia bacterium
TACCAGATCAACTGGAAGTACCGCGACGAGCTGCGTCCCCGCTTCGGTCTGCTCCGAGCCCGCGAGTTCCTGATGAAAGACGCGTACTCGTTCCACACCGACGCCGGCGACCTCAAGCACACGTACCAGGACATGTACGACGCGTACGCCCGGGTGTTCACCCGCTGCGGTCTCGAGTGGCGCGCCGTTGAGGCCCAGACCGGCGAGATCGGCGGCGACACCAGCCACGAGTTCATGGCCGTCGCCGCGGTCGGCGAGGACTCCTTCGTGTGGTGCCCGAGCTGCGAGTACGCCGCGAACGTCGAGGCGGCACGCCGCAAGAGCCCGGCTCGTCAGGACACCGCCGCGGACGAGCCGGCGATGACCGAGGTCGACACCCCGGACCTGCCGGGCATCACGGTCGTCGCCCGCCATCTCGGCGTCCCCGAATCGGCCCTGCTGAAGTGCCTCGTGTTCGAGACCAAAGGCGAGGACGGTCCGCGGATCGGCGCCGCGCTCGTCCCCGGCGACCGTGACGTCAACGAGTACGCCCTCGCCCGGGCCGTCGGCGGCGGGGTGCGGCTCCTCGACGAAGCGGACTTCACCAAGCACCCCGAGCTGCCCCGCGGGTACCTCGGGCCGCACCACCCATCCATCGACCTCGTCGTCGCCGATCCCGCGGTTGCTGCACCGCACGGCTGGGTGACGGGGGCCAACACCGCCGACCGCCACGTCCGCGACGCCGTCTGCGGACGCGACTTCACGGTCGACGTGTGGGCCGACCTCGTCACCGTCGAACCCGGCGACCAGTGCCCGCGCTGCGGCGCGGCGCTCGCCGTCGACCGGGGCATCGAGGTCGGGCACGTGTTCCAGATCGGCACCAAGTACAGCGAGGCGCTCGACGCGCTCTACCAAGACGAGTCCGGCGAGCAGCACCCGATGGTGATGGGCTGCTACGGGATCGGGGTGTCGCGCATCGTCGCGGCCGTCGCGGAGGGACACCACGACGACCGCGGCCTCGCCTGGCCCGCCGGGCTCGCCCCCTTCGCGGTCGAGATCGTCGCGCTCCCCGGCAAGAGTGACGCCGCGGAGCAGGTGCGCAGCGTCGCCGACCGGCTCTACGACGACCTCACCCTCGCCGGCGTCCCGGTCCTCTACGACGACCGCGACGCCAGCCCCGGCGTGAAGTTCGCCGACGCCGACCTCATCGGAATCCCGATCCGCGTCACCGTCGGCGCCAAAGGCGTCGCCCGGGGCGTCATCGAACGGCGCGTCCGTGCCACCGGCGACGACGACGAGCTCCCGATCGACCAGGCCGTCGAGGCGCTGCGCGCCTGACCCGAGCCCGGTCGCGCGCGGCACCGGCGCCGAGCGCGACCATGACCCGTCCCCTCCGGCCGATCCGATCCCGCAGTCGCTGAGCGAGGAGCCCCGCCATGTTCCAGTCGATCATCGTCGGCACCGACGGTTCCGAGGGCGGCACCCGAGCGGTGCGCGCCGCGGCCGCGCTCGGCACACCCGGGGAGAGCCGCCTGCACGTCGTCTGCGTCGCCAAGCCGCCGAAGATGCAGGGCCTCGCCGCGGCCGAGAACGTCCCGACGCCCACCCTCGGCACCTGGGAGGACGCGGCCAAGGAGAACCTCGAGACGGTCCTCGAACGGGCCGCCAGCGCGGGCCGCGAAGCCGGGCTCGAGGTCGAGACGCACACCGGGTACGGCAACCCGGCCGAGGTCCTGTGCGACTTCGCCGAACGGCTCCACGCCGACGTGATCGTCGTCGGGAACCGCGGCATGCAAGGCCCGCGACGTTTCGTGCTGGGCAGCGTCCCGAACCACGTCTCGCACCACGCCCCGTGCAGCGTGTTCATCGTCAACACCGCCGACTCCTCCGACTGAGGGTCGGGCATGCAGCTGCCGGTCCTTCCCCCGGTGGAGCCGATGCTCGCCAAGCTCGCCCGCGAGCTCCCCACCGGGGATGGCTGGTCGTACGAGCCAAAATGGGACGGGTTCCGCTGCGTCGTGTTCCGCGACCACGACGAGGTGGAGCTCGGCAGCCGCAACGGCCGTCCCCTCAACCGGTACTTCCCCGAGATCCTCGACCCGCTGCGCAGCGCGCTGCCGGACCGGGCGGTGGTGGACGGCGAGCTCGTCATCGCGACCCCCAGCGGGCTCGACTTCGACCTGCTCTCGTTGCGGATCCACCCCGCGGCGAGCCGCGTCGCCAAGCTCGCCGGGGAGACACCGTCCAGCTTCGTCGCCTTCGACGTCCTCGCCGTCGACGACCAGGATCTGCGCGAGGACGGGTTCGCCGCCCGCCGGGACCGCCTCGAGCAGATCGTCACCGAAAGCCCGCTGGTGCACCGCACCCCGGCCACGACCGACCGGACCGTCGCGGGGCAGTGGTTCGACGACTTCGAAGGCGCCGGCCTCGACGGTGTCGTCGCCAAGGCCCTCGACAGCCCCTACCGGGAGGGCGAGCGGACCATGGTGAAGGTGAAGCACCTCCGCACCGCCGACTGCGTCGTCGCCGGCTACCGGCCCCACAAGGACGGGAAAGGCGTCGGGTCGCTCCTCCTCGGCCTCTACGACGAGCAAGGCGCGCTCCATCACGTCGGCGTCGCGAGCAGCTTCGCCGCGCCGCTCCGCGCGCAGCTCGTCGACGAGCTCGCCCCGTACCGGGAGGACGCGCTCACCGACCACCCGTGGCGCGACTGGGGTGGTGCCGACGCCGCTGCGACCCGCATGCCCGGCTCGCCGAGCCGCTGGAACGCGACGAAGGACCTCTCGTGGGAGCCGCTCCGTCCCGAGCTCGTCGCCGAGGTCGCGTACGAGCACCTCCAAGGCGACCGGTTCCGGCACACCGCCCGGTTCGCGCGCTGGCGTCCCGACCGTGAGCCCCGCTCCTGCACCTACGACCAGCTCGAGGCGCCGGTCCCGTACGAGCTCCGCGAGGTCTTCGGCCTCTAGGACGGGAAGCGACACCAAGGACCGGTGACGATGCAGCGGCTCAATCGGGAAGTGGCGATCTTGCTCTGGTTCCTCGGCGCTCTCGTCGGGGTTCTCGCCTGGGCGGTCGTGCCGGGGTCTGGAGTGCCGTGCTTCTACACCTCGACCATCCACGCCACCCCCGCGAACCCGTTGAACGGCGCGACGGAAGTCCCGTGCCCATCGAGCGTGCGCTGAGCTCGATGACGATTTGGAGCGGCGCGCTTCGACGCTCAGGGTTCCTTGCGGGCCCGGCTGGGCTGGACCCGTCGGGGCTCGCCTTGTTGTTTGGGGAAGTTCGGCGGCCACGGCGCGTCGCCGAGCCCCTCGACCTCATCCCGTTCGGACAAGGCCAGCAGCTCGTCGAGTGACCCCGGAGCGTCGTCGATCCGGGCCCCCGGGTCGCCCCGCTCGGCGTAGCGGGCCGGGACCGTCGCCAGGGTCAGGTCGCCCGGGTCGACGTCGGGCACCTCGGCCCACTCGAGCGGGCACGACACCCGACCCTCGGAATTGGCGCGCACCGAGTACACCGACGCCACCGTGCGGTCCCGGGCGTTCTGGTTGAAGTCGATGAACACCCGGTCGCCCCGCTCCTCTTTCCACCAGCTCGCCGTCGCCAGCGTCGGGGCCCGGCGCTCCACCGCCCGGGCCAGGGCCAGCGCGGCCCGGCGGACGGCCAGGAAGTCCCAGCGGGTCTCGATCCGCACGTTGACGTGGATGCCCCGGGACCCCGACGTCTTCGGGAACCCGACGAGATGATGCTCCTCGAGCACCTCCCGGACCAGGCCCGCGACCTGGCGGACCACGACGAAGTCGACGCCAGGCTGGGGATCGAGGTCGATCCGCAGCTCGTCGGGATGGTCGACGTCCCGGCGTCGCACCGCCCACGGGTTCAGGTCGAGACAGCCCAGGTTCACGGCCCAGACGAGGTGCGCCGCGTCCACCGGGCAGAGCTCGTCGGCCTCCCGCCCGGACGGGAACGTGACCCGCACCGTCTCGAGCCACTCGGGGCGCTTCTCGGGGACCCGCTTCTGGAAGAACGGCTTCCCGGTCGCCCCGTCCGGGTAGCGCTTCAGCACCGTCGGGCGCTCGAACACCCCGCGGAGCGCCCCGTCGGCGACGGCGAGGTAGTACTGGACCAGGTCGAGCTTGGTCTCGCCCCGCGCCGGGAAGTACACCTTGTCGGGGTTCGTCACCCGGACCGGCCGGCCGCCGACGTCGAGCTCGATGAACGGGCTGGGCACCCCCAAACGGTAGGCGTCCCGCCGGGAATCGGGGCTGATCTGGTATCCTTATGTCCAGTTCGGTTGTGATGGCGGCTCTCGGGCCGCCGGCGAACGTGGCCGCGAGGCCACGTTCTTTTTGTGATGGGAGCAGCCCGCGATGCCCGACGTAGCCACGATCGCCCCCGCGATCGACACGGTCGTCGTCGCGCACGGCCTCGAGCTCTACGACGTCGAGCTGGCCGGTCCGCCCCGGTCCCGGAGCCTGCGGATCCTCGTCGACCGTGACGGCGGCATCGACCTCGAGACCATCTCGGCGGTCTCCGACGCCCTCTCCCGGGCCCTCGACGCCGACCCGACCGTCGCCCAGGTCTGCCCCGGCCGCTACACCCTCGAAGTCTCCAGCCCCGGGCTCGAACGCCGCCTGCGGACCCCCGCCCACTTCCGCCGGGCCCTCGACAGCACCGTCTCGATCAAGACCAGCACCGGCGACGCCCCGCTGCGCCGCCGGGGCCACCTCGTCGCGGCCGACGACGACGGCATCGACGTCGAGTTCGACACCGGACGCGAGCGTCTCGCCTACCGAGACATCGTCCAAGCCCGCACCGTCTTCGAGTGGGGCCCGTCCCCGAAGCCGGGCACGCGCCGCAACCGGGAGGTGGCGTCCCGATGAACTCCGAGATGATGGAAGCGCTCGAGAACATCGAGCGCGAGAAGGGCATCTCGATCGAGATCATGCTCGAGGCCCTCGCCAACGCGCTCGTCACCGCCTATAAGCGCCAACCCAACGCGGCCGAGGAAGCCCTCGTCGAGATCGACATCGAGACCGGCGACATCCATGTCATCGCCCAAGAGCTCGACGAAGAAGGCCAAGTCGTCCGGGAATGGGACGACACCCCGAAAGACTTCGGGCGCATCGCGGCGCAGACCGCCAAGCAAGTCATCCTGCAACGAATCCGTGACGTCGAACGCGAGAGCAAGTACGAGGAGTACGCCGGCAAAGAGGGCGAGCTCGTCACCGGCATCATCCAGCAGACGGACCAGCGCTACACGCTCCTCGACCTCGGCCGCGTGGAAGCGCTCCTCCCGCAAGCCGAGCAGGTCCAGAACGAGCGGTACGAGCACGGCAGCCGGTTGAAGGCCTACATCGTCGAGGTCCGCAAGACCGCCAAGGGCCCCCAGATCGTGGTGTCCCGCACCCACCCGGGACTCGTCAAGCGCCTCTTCGAGCTCGAGGTCCCCGAGATCGTCGACGGCGTCGTCGAGATCCGCGCCATCGCCCGCGAGCCGGGCCACCGCACCAAGATCGCGGTCGCCTCGAACGACCACAACGTCGACCCCGTCGGCGCGTGCGTCGGTGCCCGCGGATCCCGGGTCCGGATGGTCGTCAACGAGGTGCGGGGCGAGAAGGTCGACATCGTCCCCTACACCGACAGTCCCTCCGACTTCGTCATGAAGGCCCTCGCCCCCGCCCGGGTGCGCGAGGTCCGGATCCATGAGGACACCGGCACCGCCGAGGTCATCGTCCCCGACTTCCAGCTCTCCCTCGCGATCGGCAAGGAGGGTCAGAACGCCCGCCTCGCGGCCCGTCTCAGCGGCTGGCGGGTCGACATCAAGAGCGAAACCCAGCTCGCCGAAGAAGAAGCCGGCGGCGGCGTCGAGTACGCCGAAGGCGAGTGGGTGCAGAGCGACAGCGGCGAGCTCGTGTGGCAACCCGCCGAAGGTGGCGAGGCGATCTCCGCCGCGGAAGCCGGCTACGCCTCACCCGCGGCGCCGACCGCGGCCGCCGTCGCGACCGACACCAAACCCGTCCCGCCCGCACCGGCTCCCGACGCGGCGCCCGCCGCCCCTGGACCCACCGCCGGGGAGGCGACGCCCGAACCGGTCCCGGCCACGCCGCCCGCCTCTGGTGGCGCCGCCTCGGAGCAGCCCCCCAACGAGCCGTCATGACGCTCCGCAGCGCACCTGCGTGGGATGTCGGCGCGTCGCTGACGCCAGCGAGCTGGTGCGCGTCTTCGTCGCCGCCGACGGCGGACCCGACGTCGGTCCCGGACCCGGGCGGGGCGCCTGGCTCTGCCGGCCGCCCGGCACGATCCGTTGCCTCGACGACGCGCAACGCCGCCGTGCGCTCGACCGGGCGCTGCGGGTGTCGATCTCGGCGTCACAGCTCGCTCGCCTGCGCGCGAAACTCGAACGTTTGAATGGCTGACCGGCAACGGAGCCGGTCGCCGCGGAAGGGAAATCAGGCCTTGGCCACGAAGAAGATCCGGATCTACGAGCTGGCACGAGAGCTCGGCGTCGAGAACCAGGTGGTCCTCGACCTCGCCGACGAGCTCAAGATCGGGGTGAAGAGCCACTCCTCGAGCATCGAGGACCCGATGGCGGACCGCGTCCGCCGGCTCGCCGATTCCAAGGGTCTGCGCCGAGACGAGCCGGTCGAGGAACCCGAGCCCGCCCCGCCCACGCCACCCGAACAACCCGCCCCCGCGCCCGTCGCGACCGCGCCCAGCCCTGCGCCGGGCGGCGACGAGCCCCGCCCCGCCGCCCCCCACCGGGTCGTCCGCTCGACCGGGGGAATCCCCGAGCCGCCCCCGCTGCCCCGCGTGGTCCGCTCGACGGGCGGGATCCCCGAGCCGATGCCGGCCCCGCCGCCCCGCGAGCCGGTCGCGCCGATCCGGCCCGCTGCGGCGGCAGCCCCGGCCGCGCCGCCGGAGGCGCCGCCCGAGGCCCCGCCGTTGCGCTCCCCGACCGGCAAGCCGATCCCGCCGCCCCCCGGTGGTCGCCGCCAACCGCCGGCCCCGGGCCAGCGGGTGTTCACGCCCAGCTCCGGTGCTCCGCCGCGCAGCGGCGGCGGTGGCGCAGGCGCCGGTGCCCCGAGCCGTCCCCGCACCGGCGGCGGTCCCTTCCCGGGCCGCGGTCCGGGTGGACCCGGAGGCCCGGGCGGCCCCGGTGGTGGCCGCGGGGGCCCACCCGGCCGTCGTTCCGGCCCGCAAGGGCAACGGCCCCGACGCAAGAAGCGTCGTCGTCGCGACTTCGAAGACCTGGGTCCGGCGTCCCCGACCGCGCTGACCCCGCTCGACGCGCCCGTCCCCGAAGGCGAGATCGTCATTTCGCGGGGAATCACGATCCAGGAGCTCGCGCCCAAGTTCAACCGCAACGCCGCCGACCTCGTCCGGATCCTGATGGACGCGGGCGAGATGGTCACCGGCACCCAGACGCTCGCCGACGAGATGATCGAGCTCATCGGGGAGACCCTCGGTGCCGAGGTGCTCCTCGTCGAGCCCGGCCAGGAGCAAGAGCTCGAGCTCCAGGCTCTCCTCGGCGACGAAGACGAAGACGAAGGCGACCCGCTCCTCGAGCCCCGCCCGCCGATCGTCACCGTCATGGGTCACGTCGACCACGGCAAGACGACGCTGCTCGACGCGATCCGGTCGACGAACGTCGTCGCCGGTGAGGCCGGTGGGATCACCCAGCGCATCGGCGCCTACCAGGTCAACCGCGACGGGCGACAGATCACGTTCATCGACACCCCGGGCCACGAGGCGTTCACCGCGATGCGCGCCCGCGGCGCGCAAGCGACCGACATCGCGATCCTCGTCGTCGCCGCCGACGACGGCGTGATGCCCCAGACCGTCGAGGCGATCAGCCACGCGCGCGCCGCCGAGGTCCCGATCCTCGTCGCGATCACGAAGGTCGACCGGGAAGACGCCGACACGCAGCGGGTCCGCCAGCAACTCGTCGAGCGCGAGCTCGTCCCCGAGGAATGGGGCGGGGAGACGATCGTGGTCGAGGTCGCCGCCCCGACCGGGCAAGGCATCGAGGACCTCCTCGCCGCGATCGTCCTCGTCGCCGACGTGGAAGAGCTCGCCGCCAACCCGAAAGCACCCGCCCGCGCCTTCGTCCTCGAGTCGAACCTCGATCAAGGACGCGGTCCGGTCGTCACCGCGCTCGTCGAGCGCGGAACACTGCGCGTCGGTGAGCCCTTCGTCGCGGGCAACGGCTGGGGCAAGGTTCGGGCCATGTTCGACGACCACGGCCAGGCCGTGAAGGAAGCGGTGCCGTCCATGCCCGTCGAGGTCCTCGGCCTCGACGAGCTGCCCCTCGCCGGTGACGAGCTCCGCGTCGCGCCCGACGAGAAGACCGCCCGGACCGTCGCCGAGGCTCGCGGGCGGCGCCGCCGAGCCGCGGGCATGGCGCACCCGTTGACGCTCGCGGGCGGTGCCCGCCTCGAGGACATCTTCGCGCTGGTCCAGCGGGGCGAGGTCGCGACCCTCAACGTCGTCCTCAAGGCCGACACGCAAGGGTCGCTCGAGGCGATGACCGAGGCGCTGCGCAAGCTCGACCAGGACCATGAAGAGGTACGACTGTCGTTCGTGCACCGCGGCGTCGGCGGGATCACCGCCTCCGACGTCGACCTGGCCGCGGTGTCGAACGCCACCGTCATCGGTTTCAACGTCCGCCCCGACCGCAAGGCCCGCGAGCTCGCCGAGACCGAAAACGTCGAGCTCCGTCTCTACGAGGTCATCTACAAGGCCCTCGAGGACGTCACCGCCGCGCTCATCGGCATGCTCCGACCCGAGTTCGAAGAGGTCGTCACCGGCGACGCCGAGGTCCGCGAGGTCTTCTCCGTCCCACGGGTCGGGAAGGTCGCCGGCTGCTACGTGCAGAACGGCACGATCACCCGCGGGTCCAAGGTCCGGTTCCTCCGCGAAGGTGTGGTCATCTGGAACGGGAGCATCACGTCGCTGAAGCGGTTCAAGGATGACGCCCGCGAGGTCTCCGCCGGCTTCGAGTGCGGCATCGGCCTCTCCGACTTCCAAGACCTCCACGCGGGCGACATCATCGAGACGTACGACCTCAAAGAGATCGCCCGCACACTGTCCTGACCCCGGGTCGCGCCGACCGCGCTCCCCCGCGTCGGTCAGCGGACGCGGGCGGTGATCAGATGGGTCACGTACCGGATCGTGATGACGCCGCCGAGCTCGTCGATCACGCCGCCGACCGCGTCGACGAGGGCCGCGAGACGCTCCGGTGGGAGCCGGGCGTGGTCGCTGAAGGTGGGGAGACCGTCGACCCATTCGGCGGTCGTGTGCCGGCGGATGGTCTCGAACTGGTGGTGCTGGGGAGACTCGAAGAGCGCGCTGGATGTGATGGCTTCGCGGTGGGCTCGACCACGAGGGTCGGCGTCCCGGCCGAGGGCGAGCGCGTCGTTTCGGCCGAACTCCGGAGCGAGCCGGCCGTACACCGCGTCGAGCGCGGCGCGCATGGTGGGCTCATGGTCGTAGATGTTCCAGAACGTGGCGAGCCGCCCGGAAGGGTTCAGCACTGCGTGCGCCTTCGTCGGTCCGCGGGTCGGGTCGATCCAGTGCCAGGCCTGGCCCGAGGTCACCAGGTCGAACGTCCGTCCCCTCGAGTCCCACTCCTCGAACGTCGCCACCTCCACGTCGATCCCGAACTGCCGGGCGGTCGCGGCCATGAGGGGATCGGGCTCCACCCCGAGCACCGCGCACCCGCGGTCGGCGAACAGCCGTCCGGCCTTCCCAGTCCCGCAGCCGACGTCCAGGACGGCCCCCGGGCCCTCGGCCAGCAGGAGGGCGACGAGGGCGTCGGGGTAGCTGGGTCGGGTCCGCTCGTACCGCTCGGCCTCCCGGCCGAAGGACTCGGCGCGCCGCCGGTCCTCGTGGAGGACCACCCAGTCCGCGCCGCGCGGTCCGGTCACGCCGGCAGGCGGACGTGCTCCGCCCCCTGGCCGTCGGCCACCCGGGACAGTCGCGCCACTTTCAGCTCGGTCTCCTCCCATTCGCGGACCGGATCGGAGTCGGCCACGATCCCGGCCCCCGTGCCGAGGCGCGTCTCGCCGTGCGTGATCGTGAACGTGCGGATCGCGACCGCGAGATCGCCCCGGTCGTGCTCGGTGTCGATCCACCCGACCGCGCCGCAGTAGACCCCGCGGCGGCACGGCTCGAGGTCCTCGATGACCTGCAGCACGCGCGGCTTGGGCGCGCCGGTCACCGACGCCGGTGGAAACGTCGCCCGGACCACGTCGGAGAGATCGACGCCGGCCCGACGCCGGCCCCGCACCGTGCTCACGAGATGCACCAGCCCCGGGTGATGCTCCGCACCGCAGAGCTCCGAGACGTTGACCGAGCCGGGCTCGCAGCACCGGCCGAAGTCGTTGCGGGCCAGATCGACGATCATCACGTTCTCCGCGCGGTCCTTCGCGCTGGCGAGGAGCCGCGCCGCGCGGGTGTCGGTTCCCTTGATCGGCCGGGTCTCGAGCATGCCGCGATCCCACGACAGGAACCGCTCGGGTGACGCCGACACCACCCCAATCTCAGACCCGTCCGGGTGGGGGAGCACGAGGACCGACTCGTGCGGCGCGGGGTTCAGGTCGCGCAGCGCGGCGCCGAGTGCGACAGGGTGAGCGTCCGGCCACGTGACGCGACGCGTGAGGTTCACCTGGTAGCAGTCGCCCGCCTCGATGAGCCCGATGATCTCGCGCACACCGGCCTGATAGCTCCCCGCCGAGAGACTCGAGGTCGACGGGCCCAGTCGGTCCACGGGGCCAGGTGTGGGTGCGACGCGGACGAGGTGCTGCAGTCGCTGGCGCGCGCGTCGCGTCCCGGCGTAGCGCACCCCGTTCTTCCCGACGATCGCCCGCGCGTCATAGCGCGCCAGCAGCAGGTCCGGCAGACCGTCGTCGTCGCCGAGACGCGTCGCCACGGGTTCGATGACCCGGCCGATGTCGAATGCGATGAACCCGGCCCACCAGCCCGGCGTGAGCGAACGCAGCGCCGCGAGCGCTTCCGACCCGGACGCCGCGACGACCTCGACGGGCTCTGCGGCGACGATCACATCCGATCCCGTCCGCAACCCGATGGGGGACGCCGCACGAGACGGCAGCGGCCACGGGCCCATCGCCTCGAACAGTAGAGGGGGTGCCCCGCAGTGCCGCCGAGCTTTCCGTCCACCCCTCGCCCCGCCCCGGAAACTTGACCAGATAGGTCGGGTTTCGGGTAGGGTCGGCTGATGCTGATCCGACCGACGCTCCCGAACGCGACCTGGGGCCAGCTCGAGCGGATTCACAGCTACGACGAGCTCTGTCGAACGCGCTGAACACCCCGCCGCCTCCCTCCACGGGGCGGTCCCGGCTCGCCCGGCGCTCTCATTCGCGCTCGCTCGGAGGTCCCTTCGTGTTTGCTCTCCTCTCCGCCCCCGTCCGTGGTCTGCTCGACGTCGCCGCGAGCCCCGACGCCGCGTCGCTGGACGGCTCGGAGCTCGCCGAGGTCACGCGGCGGGTGGCCGGGGCCGGCCACTGGGAATCGCTCGTCCGCCACAACCCCGACCGTCGCTTCCACGAGCGCATCATCGTCACTGCGCTCTACGACGCGTGGCTGATCGGCTGGAGTCCGGGCCAGGCGGTTCCGGCCCACGACCACGGAGCGTCGGTGGGCGCGCTCGTCGTGACCCGAGGTCAGCTGAGCGAGACGACATGGCCCCACGGTGCCGAGCA
>DATISY010000074.1:0-2861 GCA_035468285.1 Acidimicrobiia bacterium
ACGCCGTCGGTCCCGACCTTCTCGAGCGCCTCGGCGATCATGGAGCCGATCTCGGCGTCGGCGGCCGAGATCGCGGCGACGTTGGCGATCTGCGCCTTGTCGGTCTCGACCTTCTGGGCCTGGGACTTGATCGAGTCCACCGCGGTGGACACCGCCGTCTCGATGCCCTTCTTCAGGACCATCGGGTTGGCGCCGGCGGCGACGTTGCGGAGGCCTTCTCGGACCATGGCCCACGCCAGCACCGTCGCGGTCGTGGTGCCGTCTCCGGCGACGTCGTCGGTCTTCTTGGCGACTTCCTTGACCAGCTCCGCGCCGATCTTCTCGTACGGGTCTTCGAGGTCGATCTCCTTGGCGATCGAGACCCCGTCGTTCGTGATCGTGGGTGCGCCCCACTTCTTCTCCAGGACGACGTTGCGGCCTCGGGGCCCGAGGGTGACCCGGACGGCGTCGGCGAGCTTGTTCATCCCGGCCTCGAGTGACCGGCGGGCACTCTCGGCGTAGGCGATTTGCTTAGGCATCTGCTCCCCCTGGGAGTAGTTGGGGACGAGTTCGTTGGCACTCACAGGTGGCGAGTGCTAGCCCATATTGGCACTCGGTCGACGAGACTGCAAATGCCCACCGGCCGGGGAGGCGTCCCCGGGGACGGCCCGGTGCGGGGCGCGTGCCCGGTCTGGGCTGGCTTACGCTCCGACCCTGGCCGAGATGCACGATGCCACCGAGGAGTACCTCGAGACGATTCTCGAGATCGAGGAGGAAGGGGTCAAACCCATCCGGGCTCGGCTCGTGGAGCGGCTCGGGCTGTCCGCGGCTGCGGTGTCCGAGCAGGTGAACCGCCTCGTCGGGCAGGGCTACGCCGAGCTGCTGGACGACCGCAGCCTGCGGCTCACCGGGGCCGGGCGGGCCCTGGCGACGTCGATCGTCCGGCGGCACCGGCTGGCGGAGCGCCTGTTGGTCGACGTCATCGGGCTCGAGTGGGAGAAGGTGCACCGGGAGGCCGACCGGTGGGAGCACGCCATCTCGGCGGACGTCGAGGCGAAGCTGGTCGAGCTGCTGGGGGACCCGGCGACGTGTCCCCACGGCAACCCGATCCCCGGTTCGTCGCACCCCGTCGAGCCCGTCGTGACGGTCCCGCTCTCCGCGGCGCGACCGGGCCGGGTACGGGTGCGGCGGATCAGCGAGAAGATCGAGCTCGACGACCGGGCGTTGGCGCTGCTGGCGGGCGCGGGGCTGATCCCGGGCGCGGAGGCGTCGGTCGTCGCGAGCGGCGCGACCGGGGTGCGGGTCCGGGGTGGCGATGAGGGGGCCGGGGACCGGACGGTGCCGGTCGACGTGGCCCGGTTGACGTTCGTGGAGCCGCTCTAGCTCCGGCCGCCGCCGGGTTCAGCCGCCGGCGACGGCGGGCACGATGCTGAGCACGGTTCCCTCGGCGACCTTGGTGTCGACGCCGTCGAGGAACCGGATGTCTTCCTCGGCGACGAAGACGTTGACGAAGCGGCGCAGCGTCCCGTCCTCGTTGAAGAGCCGCTCCCCGAAGCCGGGGTGGGCGGCGTCGAGGGCCTGGAGCGCGTCGGCGACGGTGTCGCCGGTGACGGCGATCTCCGACGCGCCCCCGGAGAGGGTGCGGAGCTGGGTAGGGATGCGGACGGTGACGGGCACGCTCAGCCTTCGGTCGTGCCCGGGAACGCGCTGCGGAACGCGTCGAGCGTCGGGTCGATGGTCGCGGTCGGGCCGACGTGCGGGGCCACCGCGTCGAGTGTCTTGAGGCCGTGACCGGTGACGTAGACGACGACACGCTCGTCGGGTCGCACGACGCCTTCGGCGGCGAGGCGACGCAGCGACGCGATGGTGACCCCGGCGGCGGTCTCCCCGAAGATCCCTTCGGTGCGGGCGAGGAGCTGGATCCCGGCGATGACCTCGTCGTCGGTGACGGCGGCGAGCGCCCCGCCGGTACTGCGCACCGTGTCGAGGGCGTAGTACCCGTCGGCGGGGTTGCCGATGGCGAGGGACTTGGCGATCGTCGCCGGCTTGACCGGCCGGATGGTGTCGCTCTCGTCGGCGAACGCGGTCGCGACGGGGCTGCACCCGGTGGCCTGCGCGCCCGAGACCCGCACCGTGGCGTCGTCGAGGAGGCCGACCCGGACCAGGTCCTGGAACCCCTGGTGGATCTTGGTGAGCAACGAGCCGCTTCCGACGGGGACGACGACGTGGTCGGGGGCCTGCCAGCCGAGCTGCTCCGCGGTCTCGAAGGCGAGGGTCTTGGAGCCCTCGGCGTAGAACGGCCGGACGTTGACGTTCACGAACGCCCACGGGTGCTCGGTGGCGAGCTCGCCGCACAGCCGGTTGACGTCGTCGTAGCTGCCGTTGACCGCGACGAGGTTGGCGCCGTACACCGCGGTGGTCAGGACCTTGGCCGGCTCGAGGTCGGCGGGGACGAACACGTAGCTGGGCAGCCCGGCCCGGGCGGCGGCGCCGGCGACGGCGTTGGCAAGGTTCCCGGTGGACGCGCAGGCGATCGTCTTGAGCCCGAACTCGAGAGCCTTGGCCAGCGCGACGGCGACGACCCGGTCCTTGAACGAGTTGGTCGGGTTGCGGGTGTCGTCCTTGACCCACACCTCACCGAGGCCGAGCTCCTCGGCGAGCCGGTCGGCCCGCACCAGGGGGGTGAGCCCGACGGGGAGCGCACCGTCGGTCGGGCCGACGGGCAGCAGGTCGGCGTAGCGCCACAAGGTCGGGGGACCGGCCGCGATGCGTTCCCGGGTGACGGACGCCGCCACGGCGTCCTGGTCGTAGGCGACCTCGAGCGGGCCGAAGCACCACTCGCACGAATACAGCGGGGCGACCTCATAGGTGCGGCCGCATTC
>DATISY010000075.1:0-2138 GCA_035468285.1 Acidimicrobiia bacterium
CGTCCGCGACGTCGCCGTCGCGCCACCGCACCCCCCGCTGCGGGTGGTGCTCGACGCCCGGGGTCGCGTCGAGGCGACCGGTCCGCTGTTCGACGTGACGGTCGCGCCCACCCTGGTCGTCACCACCGACGCCGCGCCTGCCGACCGGGTCGACGCGTGGCAGGCCGCGGGCGCCAAGGTCGAGGTCGTCGCCCCCGGGCCCGGCGGGGTCGACCTCACCCAGACCCTTACGGTGCTGGCCGCGCACGGCGTGCTGCAGGCGCTCGTCGAGGGTGGCGCCACCCTCCACGGTTCGCTGTGGGCCGCCGGGCTCGTCGACCGGCTCGTCGTCTACGTCGGCGCCACCGTCCTCGGCACCGCCGCGGCCCCGACGCTGAGGTGGCCGGGCCCAGAGACGATGACCGACGCCCCCCGACTCACCCTCACCGACGCCACCCGGCTCGGCGACGACGTCCGCCTCACCTACGAACCCCCCGGCGAGACCCGCTGATGTTCACCGGGATCATCGAGGAGCTGGGCGAGGTCCGCGCCAACGAGCCCCACGCCGACGGCGCCCGCCTGCAGATCGCCTGCCGCACCGTGCTCGCCGACGCGACGATCGGCGCGTCGATCGCGGTGAACGGCTGCTGCCTCACCGTCGTCGACCGCACCGACGGCACCTGGACCGCCGACGTGCAACCCGAGAGCCTCCAGCGCACCACCCTCGGTGCCCTCGCCCCGGGCGACCCGGTGAACCTGGAGCGCCCGGTCCGCCTCGCCGACCGGCTCGGCGGGCACCTCGTCCAGGGCCACGTCGACGCGGTCGGCACCGTCACCGCCCGCACCCCCGAAGCCGACGGGTCCACCCGCCTGACCATCCGCGTCCCGGACCACCTCGCCCGCTACCTGGTCGAGAAGGGCTCCGTCACCGTCGACGGGGTCAGCCTCACCGTCACCGACACGACACGCGACACGTTCGGCGTCGCGCTCATCCCCCACACCCTCTCCGTCACCACCCTCGGTGCCCGCCCGTCCGGCGCCACCGTCAACCTCGAGGCCGACGTCGTCGCCAAGTACGTCGAACGTCTCCTCACCACCCAACCATGACCCGACCCTTGGAGGTCGTCGTGCCGTTCACCAAGATCGAGAACGCCATCGCCGCGGTGAGCCGCGGCGAGCTCGTCGTGGTCGTCGACGACGCCGACCGGGAGAACGAGGGCGATCTCATCATGGCCGCCGAGAAGGTCACGCCCGAGACGATGGCGTTCATGATCCGCCACACCAGCGGCGTGATCTGCATGCCGCTCGAAGGGGAACGCCTCGACGAGCTCCAGCTCCCCCTCATGGTCGCGAACAACACCGAATCGCAACGCACCGCGTTCACCGTCTCCGTCGACGCGGTGCACGGCACCACGACCGGCATCTCCGCCGCCGACCGGGCCACCACCGTCCACGCCCTCCTCGCCCCCGGCTCCCGCGCCGAGGACCTGGCCCGTCCCGGCCACATCTTCCCGCTCCGTTACCGCAGCGGCGGCGTCCTCAAACGGGCCGGCCACACCGAAGCGTCGGTCGACCTGGCCCGCCTCGCCGGCTGCTACCCGGCCGGGGTCCTCGCCGAGGTCGTCAACGACGACGGCTCCATGTCGCGCCTCCCGGCTCTCGAGGCGTTCGCCGCCGAGCACGGCCTCCAGCTCATCTCCATCGCCGATCTCATCCGGTACCGCCGCCACCGCGAGAAGCTGGTCCGGCGCGTCTCCGAAGCCCGCATCCCCACCCGCCACGGCGACTTCACCGCCTACGTCTACGAGAGCCTTCTCGACGGTGTCGAGCACATGGCGTTCGTCCGCGGGGAGATCGCCGGCGCCGCCGACGTCCTCGTCCGTGTCCACTCCGAGTGCCTCACCGGCGACGTGTTCGGCTCGTTGCGCTGCGACTGCGGCGTCCAGCTCGACCTCGCCCTGGAACGGGTCGCCACCGAAGGCGAAGGCGTCGTCGTCTACCTGCGCGGCCACGAGGGCCGCGGCATCGGCCTCGGCCACAAGCTGCGCGCCTACCGTCTCCAGGACCAGGGTCGCGACACCGTGGAAGCCAACGTCGAGCTCGGCTTCCCCGTCGACTCCCGCGAGTACGGGATCGGCTCCCAGATCCTCGTCGACCTC
>DATISY010000076.1:0-25008 GCA_035468285.1 Acidimicrobiia bacterium
GCGGTTCAACGAGCTGAGCCCCGCCGGTCACCTGTTCGACGACGTCGTGCACAAGTACGCGATGGCGCTGTGGCTGTTTCCCGAGGCGATCCGCAGCGTCCAGGCCGTCGTGCGCCAGGGCCCGCTCTTCTTCGAGGCTCCCACCGCCGCTATCTGGGAGTACGAGCGCGAGACGTTGCTCGGCATGATGGAAGTCACCTACGCGCCCCGCATGAACCTGCGCAGCAGCTACTACGGCGCCGACGAGTTCTTCGAGATCCAGGGCACCGACGGATTCCTCTGGGTGACTCGAGCCACCGGGGAGATGCTCGACCTGCCACCGGTTCTGGTCCACCACCCAGACGGCACCCGCACCGAGTACTCCAACCTCGACAGCAGCTGGCGGGCCGGATTCCTCCACTCGTCCCACCACTTCGTCGATGCGCTGCTCGACGGTCGCACCGACCCCGAGATGACCGGCGACCTGGCGGTGAAGACGCTGCAGCTGTGCTTCGCCGTCTACCAGGCGAGCAACGAACGCCGCCCCGTCGACCCCGCAACGATCACCGGGGCGGTCTCCCCACCGTGGTGGCCCCCCGACCTCTCAGTCACGCCCCAGTTCCTGGAGCGGTACGGCAACGAGCCCATCGGACCCCGCTGAGCCTGGCCTTCGACCCCGAGTGACTCCCGAAAAGAACCCGTATGTGATTTAGTGGTCATGGCCGTCGGGCCGGGCGTCGGCAGCGGTGCGAGCACCCGGGCCGGATTCTCCACCCGGCCCTGCACCCGATGGACTCGCTTCCCCGGTCACCCACCACTCCCCCCCGGGTCGGTCGGGCGTCGGCCCCGCCGTTCAAGGACGGAGGAGAACCGGCCGATACGTCCCGGCAGGTCCCGAGGTGGGTTCCGCCCGCCCGTGGCCGGTCTCGGCTGGGAGCGATGCGGTGATGCGTGCGCACAACTGGTCCCGTCTCGGGGCCCTGGTGGGGGTCGTCGCCGTCGCCGTCGCGGCCGTCGCGGCCACCGCCGGTGGGTCCCCGGGACCGAGACTGCCCCGCCAGGCGCCCACCGGCGACGCGTTCTACCGCCCCAACACCCTGCGGTCCGGTCGTCCCGGCGACGTGATCTGGGCCGCGCCGATCATCAGCCCGGCCGGGTCGCGGGGCTGGAAGATGCTGTACCACTCCCAAGCCCTCGACGGCCACGACATCGCGGTGTCGGGTGTCGTCGTCGTCCCGACCGCGAAGGCCCCGCCCTCGGGCCGGCCCGTCATCAGCTGGGCCCACGGCACGCACGGCCTCGCCGACGCCTGCGCGCCC
This sequence comes from Acidimicrobiia bacterium, assembly GCA_035468285.1. Lineage (GTDB taxonomy): Bacteria > Actinomycetota > Acidimicrobiia > IMCC26256 > PALSA-555 > PALSA-555. The sequence goes on from DATISY010000076.1 coordinate 1,299, forward strand.
TCGAAGGCGCTCGACGTCGCGTACCGGATCCCGGGCATCAAGGACTTCATCCGCCAGGGCGACATCGTGGTCGCCACGGACTACGAAGGGCTCGGCACGCCAGGCGAGCACCCGTACCTCGTCGGGGAGAGCGAAGCCCGCGGGGTGCTCGACATCGTCCGGGCCGTCCGGCAGATGCCTGACAGCGGAGCCAGCGCCACCACCCTCGTCTACGGCCACTCCCAAGGGGGACAAGCCGCGCTCTTCGCGGGCCAGATCAGCCCGAGCTACGCGCCCGAGCTACACATCGCGGGCGTCGTCGCCGTCGCGCCGGTCGCGGACGTCAGCGCGATGGTCCCGATGGCGACCACGGTCCCGGTCCTTCTCGGCTACGACGTCATGACCGCGGTCGGGTTCCGGGCGGCGTACCCCAACGTGGATCTCACCGCGGTGCTCGGGCCCGCGGTGCTGAGCCACCTCAATGTGGTCGACCAGCGGTGCAGCGACGACGTCGTCGACTTCTTCGCGCAGTACCCGCCCGCCCAGGTCGTCGCCCACGACCCGCTCGACGTCCCCGTCCTGGCCCAGCTGCTCCAGCAGAGCACCGCCGGGTACGTGCACACCGCCGCACCCCAGTTCATCGTGCAAGGCGACAAGGACCTGCTCGTCCCGAAGACCGTGACCGACCGGTACATCCAACGTGCGTGCGGACAAGGCGACCAGCTCGTCTACCGCGTCTATCCCGGCCTCGATCACATCACCGCCCGCGACGTCTCGGTCCCCGACGTCGAGGCGTGGCTCACCGCCCGGCTGGACGGCCAGGCCGCCCCGTCGTCCTGCTAAGGCGGACCCCGCCGACCCGGTCCCAGCATCACGACACCGCCGCGACCGGCTGGGTCCGCGAGGTCGACGCCCGGCGCACCATCAGCACCACCTCGTCGTCACCCACCGAGTGGCGAGCCACCGTCTCGAACTGCAGCCGCCGCTCATAGAGCCGCACCAGGGACCGGGCCCGGCGGCCCCCTCGGGTCCCTTGCACGGTCAACGCCAATGTCACCCGGGTGCCGATGGCGTCGAGGACCTCCGCCGCGAACGCCACGCCGGCGCCGGGCTCCCGAGCGGCGAATTCTCCCACCAGGATCGCGTCAGGGGCGTCCCGGCGAAGCGTTGCCGTCAACCACAGCAGCCGACGAAGGCGGCTCCGGTGCATCGCCGCCACCGCCACGAGACCGGTGGTCGCCACGACCACCGACTTGGGCAGGCGCGGCGCGGCCCACGCACCCACCACCGCGATCGCGACGATCGCGCCCAACCGGGTGCCGCCCACGCCGATGACCGCGGTGCGATCCCGATTGATGATCGCCCGACTGAGGAACGTCAACCGGAACCAGTTGACGACCACACCGAGCGGGCCGCCCCCCGAGGCGCCCGCGCGAGCCGGGAAGCCCTCCGACACGATCGCCGCGGCCTGCCACGCGCTCCGCCGATCGACCATCTCGGCGATGCCGCCGGTCGCTTCGACGAGCTCATCGACGCGGCCCACGACGGGAGTCTCGCACGTCCGATGTGCGATCTCGTCACAATCCGGCGACCACCGTCGCGTGGTCGGGAGCCGATCGCGCTCAGGTCGCGCGCGTCGCCCTCAGGCCGACGTCTCGGGGGCGAGGTCGCCGAGCCCGGCGGACCCGACACCCACCACCGGGGGTGGTACCTCGAAGTGCGCCATCGCTGCGACCGCTTCAACCCCGGCTCCGTACCGCTCACCGCGCCGCTCGAGGACCCGCAGCAACGCCGCGACGCACTCTCGGTCGAACTGCTGGCCGGCGTGCGACTCGAGCTCGGCCACCGCGTCCTCCTGGGGCATCGCCCGCCGGTACGCGCGGCTCGACGTCATCGCGTCGAACGCGTCCGCGACGTGGATGATCCGGCTCTCGAGCGGCGCATCGAGCCCTTCGCCGACGATCGCGGCCGCGCACGGTGCCAGCGCCTCGATCTGGCGGACCAGCTGGACGCTGATCGGCTCGTGCCGGCGGACCTGCTCGTACTCCGAGGGGGTCAGCTTCCCAGGCTTGTTCAAGAGCCGGTTCGGGACGGTGAGCTTCCCGATGTCGTGCATCAACGCGGCGTCGTGGAGGCGGCGGAGCCGCCCTGGGGAGAAGCCCAGCTCGGCCCCGATGTAGGTGGAGAACTGCGCCACCCGGGCCACATGCCCGCCGGTGTAGGGGTCCTTGGATTCGAGGGCATGCACGAGCACCTCGAGCGTCGCCTCGTGCTGCTCGCTCACCGCGAGGTACGACGCGAACGCCTGGCGGGCGGCGAGGATCGGCGTGATGAACAAGACGACGATCAGGACCCCGTGGGCCTCGTAGAGCTGGCCGAGGAACACGCCGAGGACCGCGAAGACGACGATCTCGAAGTCGGCGAAGCCCCACAGCTCCTTGAACTGGGACCGCAGCGACCCGCCGTCGCGGAGCCGGATCGCGACGGACAGCAGCACGATGTCGACGAGCCAGTACGCCACGGCGGCGGCGACGGCGCCGAAGAGGATGACGAGCACACCGGAGTGGGTCCCGCCGGTGAGCGCGAGCGCAGCGGCGAGGGTGGACAGGCCCAGCGTCCCGATGTTGAACGCCAAGCGGCGCCAGTCCCGTTGGCGGACGTGGTGCCAGTAGATGCCGCCGGCCATCCCGACCAGGAGCGGCCCGAGCAGCGGCGCGCTGTCGCGGAACACGAACACCGCAGCGAGCGAGATCATCACCGAGGCCGACACCGACGAGCCGTTCGGCAGCCGGACGATGACGTGCTCCGCGAAGGTGCACAGCGCAGCGAGGAGGAGCAGCGACCCGATGGCCGGGTGCTCACCGTTCAGCGCGAGTGGCACCGCGACACCGACCGCCACCACGAACGGGGCGGTCAACCAGGCGCTCAACGCGCGGGAGAACGTGGGTTGCTCGGTCTCGCTGTTCATGTGGCGGTGTCGGCGCTCCGAGCCGCGGGGGCAAGATCCCGGGAGGTCAGGTGTGGGTCGGGATTATTTGAAGGTCCGGCCGGCTCCACCGGCAAGCACCACCGCAGCGATACTTGAACCGATTAGAGCGACGCGGGCAATTGCACGCTTGCTCACGACGCACCCCCTCCTTCCGACCGAGCTGATGCCGACCTGCGCTAAGGGGTCGCACCGCTACACGCTCCGCTGTGAAGTTGGGGGCTGGTTAGGCCCTGTGCTCTCTCGACCCGGGACCCTGCCCTCGCGGCCCGGAGGAGCCTCCCTTCGTTACAACAACAACAAGAACCCCAATTGTCACGCGTTCGTGCGTCGAGGGCAACCCCCTCGATCTGGCCCGACCACGCTCCGCGCGAACGCCGGGAGGCGGCGAGCCGCGTAAGGGCCGTGCGGGCGGGGGGATGGCCCCCGGGTCAGATTCTCGGTGGTCCCAGGCCCCGATGGAGGTGGGATGCAACAGCTCAGGGCGGAGACGCTGGCGTTCCTCACCACCGCGCCGGTGCGTCTCGAGTTCGCCGAGCCGGTGGCAGCACCGGCCGCCCCGGGTCTTCGCCGCGATCAGCGCCGACCCCTCGACGTGGACAGGGTTTCCCGGGCTCGACGAAGGCAGGTACGAGGCCCCGGCCCTCAGGGCGTCGGATCGCGAGGCCAGGTCCGGATGGGCGACGACGTCTACCGGGAGACGATCCTGGCCTGGGAGGGACGGGCCCGCTGGGCGTACCGCGTCGACGACACGACGGTCGACTTCCTCGACGCGCTGGCCGAGGACTGGGTCATCGAGGATCACGCCGACACTGCAGTGGTCCATCGGACCTTTGCGATCGATCCCCGACCGCCGATGCGCGAGGCCATCGAAGACGCCGGCGTCGTGATCGGCGCCGTCTTCCACGACGCGATGGTGTCGCTCTCCGGGCATCTGGCGGCGCGGTCCTCGACCGCGCGAGCGCGTCAGGTCCCGAGCGCCCCGGCGGGCACCGAGCCCATCCGGCCGGCTTCGAAGTCGTCGAGCGCCTGGGCGATCTCGGCTTCGGTGTTCATCACGAACGGCCCGTACCAGGCGACGGGCTCGCGGATCGGCCGCCCCCCGAGGATGAGGACGTCGAGGTTTGGCGCGCGCTCCTCAGGGCTGGCGTCGGCGGCGACGGTGATCGTGTCTCCCGGCCCGAAGACGGCCAGCTGACCGGTCCGGAGAGGCCGCCGGTCGGCGCCGACCGTGCCGCGGCCGCTCAGCGCGTAGCCGCGCGCGTTGAACGCCGGGTCCCACGGGAGGGTGAGCTCGGCGCCGGGGTTGAGCGTGGCGTGCGCAACGGCGATCGGTGTGTGGGTCGAGCCGGGCCCGGCGTGGCCGGCCACGTCCCCGGCGATGAGCCGCACGAGGACGCCACCGTCCTCGCTGCGCACGAGGGTGACTCGGTCGGCGCCGAGGTCTTGATACCGGGGCGGGACCCATTTCTGCGCGGCAGGGAGGTTCACCCAGAGTTGCACCCCGTGGAAGAGGCCACCGCTGGCGACGAGTTCTTCCGGTGGCGTCTCGATGTGGAGGATGCCTGACCCGGCGGTCATCCACTGGGTCGCCCCGTTGGAGATCAGACCCCCGCCCCCAGTGGAGTCCTGGTGCTGGAAGGTGCCGTCGAGCATGTAGGTGACGGTCTCGAACCCCCGGTGGGGATGCCACGGCGTGCCCTTCGGCTCGCCGGGGGCGTATTCGATCGCGCCCATCTGGTCCATGTGCACAAACGGGTCGAGCAGCGCGGCGTCGACACCGGCGAAGGCTCGCCGGACAGGGAAGCCCAGCCCTTCGTGACCCGACGGCGCCGTCGTGACGGAGACGACCGGTCGCGGTCGGGTCCTGGCCGGGTCCGGTGGGGTGATCGCCGGGACTCGAAGCGGGTCCTCAACGGTGACGGCGGGCATGGTGCCTCCTTCGGCCTGCCGACTGGGTCAGCCGACCCGGGCACGGGGTCGAGGCCGCCAGCCGATGTTCTGCTCAGTGCAACCCGGGGCGACCCGCTTTCCATCCCCGGGCGGCGGGTCAGCGCAGGTGCCGAGCGAAGAACGTCAGGAGTCGGGCCCACGCGTCGGCCGCGGCCGCCGGGTGGTAGCTCGGGGAGCCGTCGCGCATGAACCCGTGCTGCGCGTCGGGGTAGACGACGACGTCGTCGGGGTGATGGGCCTGGACGGCGGCGAGGTCGGCCTCGGGGATGTACTCGTCGCGACCACCGAAGAACGCCAGGACGGGACAGGTGGGCTCGCCGAGCTCCCGGGCGACGTGCGCGCCGTAGAACGGGGCCGCGCCCGCCAGGTCGAGGTCGGCGAGTGCCGCCCGGTAGCTGATCGACCCCCCGAGGCAGAAGCCGGTGATCCCGATCTTCGCTCCGCCGAGATCGTGCAGACGGTCCCGGGCCTCGGTCAGATCGGCGAGGACCTCGTCGGGTTGGAGCGCGCCGATGAGTGTCGTGAAGTCCGCGGCCTCGCTGCCCCCGGACCGGGCGAACAGGTCCGGGGCGAGCGCGGCGTACCCGGCGGCGGCGAGCCGCTCGCAGACACGCAACAGCTGGGGTGACATGCCGTTGCCCTCGTGGACGACGAGCACGCCGGGCCAGGGCGGGTCGCCGGCCGGCGACGCAAAGAAGAAGGGGAGCGTCCCGGTCGTCATCGGCCCTCACCACCAGCCACCGCGGTGGTCTCCTGCCCGGCGACCAGCACGCCTGTCACCGGGGGGTCGTCTCGGTGGCGGACAGCGTCCGGGTTGCTCCGAGCCCGATCCCGGCGGTCCCGACGGTGGCGCCGAGCGCCAAGACGACCAGCGCGGGGTCAGACGCCATGTGCACGAACGCGACGAAGATCGCCAATCCGAAGATGAGGACGCCGGCAACCGTCGGCGCCGACCGTTCGGCGCGGCGCCGAGGGTCCGCTCCCGGGGTCGCCCCGGCCGGAGACGACGCGCGGCGTCGGCGACGGTCGAGCCGCCACCCCGCGGCGAGGACGGCGGTCCCGGCGACACCGAGCAGCGCGACGACAAGCCAGCGGATCGTCTCGTCGGGTGCGCACCCGCACCCGTGGACCCCCACAATCACTCCGGCCTCCGACGTGCTGGGCTTGCGCCCATCCGGACGATAGTGGAGAGCCTCGATGCGGCCGCCGCACGCCGACCCACCGGCGGCTCGCGGCCGGGCAGAGTCGGGCTGACGCGAGGAGCACGAAGCGATGACGGATTGCAGGCCACGATGAGTGCCGCCGAGCCCCAGCCGCTCGGCCCGCGCCTCTGGCTCGGGGACCACGAGGTGCGCGTCGGCACGTGCTCGTGGACCGACCCGACCTTGGTCAAGGAGACCGACTGGTACCCACGCAAGTCGATGAGCGCCGCACAGCGGCTGGCGTTCTACGCCGAGCACTTCCCGCTCGTCGAGGCCGACAGCACCTACTACCGGCCGCCTTCCCGTGACCTCACCGCGGGCTGGGCATCCCGGTCGCCGGCGCACTTCGAGTTCGATATCAAGGCCTACTCCCTGTTCACGCACCACCCGACGAGGCCGGAGACCCTGTGGCCTGATGTCCGCGCCGGGATCCGTCCCGAGTTCGCCGGGAAGCGCAACGCCTACGTCGAGCACCTCGACCCCGCGGCCGTCGGCGAGGCGTGGGCGCGGTTCGGGGACGGGTTGCAGCCGCTCGTGACCGCAGGGAAGCTCGGCACGGTCCTCTTCCAGTACCCGGAGTGGTTCACGCCCAAGCGAGCGAACCGTGACGAACTGGCGTGCCTCCCCGAGCACCTCCCGTCGACCCGGATCTGCGTCGAGTTCCGGTCACCCCGGTGGCTGGCCGAGGACGACCGCGATCGCACCCTGGACGTGTTGCGCGCCAACGGGCTCGCGCTGGTCGTGGTCGACGCGCCGCGGGCCGCCGGATTGCCGATGGTGCTCGCGGCGACGCGCGACGACGTGGCGGTGGTGCGGATGCACGGTCGGGCGGATGCCACCTGGAAGCAGCGCGGCGTGACCGCCGCCGAGCGCTTCAAGTATCTCTATCGCCGCGACGAGCTGGAGCCGTGGGTCGACAACGTCGCCGCTTTGGCGCGCGACGCTGAGCAGGTCCATGTGCTGATGAACAACTGCTACCGGGATTACGGGGTCCGCAACGCCGACGACATGCTGGAGCTCCTAGTCGAGCGCGGCGCCGTCCCCGCCTGAGCCATTGCCCGATGCGGCACCACCGCCCCGGTAGCGGGCGGTCAGTAGCCGCGCGTCATGTCCACTTCGTTGTCGAGTGGACGCCCGTCGAGGAACCGGGCGAGGTTCTCGCGGAACAGCTCGTGGAGGTTCACGAAGAGCGCGGCGGGCGACGACGCCGAGTGCGGGGACAGGTAGAGGTTCGGCACGTCCCAGAGCGGGTTGTCGGCCGGCAGCGGCTCGACGCTGGCGACGTCCAGCGCGGCGGCGCGCAGTGGCCCGTCGGCCAACGCGTCGATGAGCGCCGACTCGTCGACGAGGGAGCCTCGCCCGACGTTGCAGAAGAACGCGCCGGGCTTCATCGCCTGGAACGCATCCCGGTCCATGAGGCCAGTGGTCTCGGGGGTCTCGGGCACCGCGACGATCACCGCGTCGCACTCGGCGAGCATCGTCAGGAGCTCGTCGGGCGGGTAGAGAACGTCGACGTCGGGCGCGGTGGCGCCGGGGGTCGCGGACCGGCGGGTGGCGAGGACCCGGAGATCGAACGCCTGGGCGCGCGATGCGACGGCGCTGTTGATGGCGCCGAGCCCGATGAGCCCCAGGGTGCGGCCGGCGAGCTGCTGGCCGTACAGAGGCTCCCACTCGTGGCGACGTTGCGCGTCGTCGAGCTCACGGAACCGCTTCCAGTGCTGGAGGACGCGTGCCAGTGCGAACTCGGCGATCCCCACCGCGTTGGCGCCCGCCGCGGTAGTCAACCGGATCCCCGCCTCGGCCAGGCCCGCGGACTGCAGCTGCCCGGTCCCCGCACCGACCGCTTGGACCCACCGGAGGCGTGGCGCGACCGTCCCGACGTCGAACGGCAGATCGATGGCGAGCGCCACCTCGAGCTGGCCGAACGCGGCGCGCTGCGCGTCGGTCAGCGGCGGGGCGTCGGTACGCAGGTGATCGGCGCCCGGCTTCCCGCGTGCGCTGCGCAGCTGGTGCGGCTCGACGTAGGGCTCGACCACGACCTGGACGCGCGGATCGAGCCGCTCGAGACGGGCGAGCTCGGCCGCGAACGCGTCGGGGTCGCCGAACCACTCCGTGGGGTACAGCAGCCCCACGACCACCGGTGAGCCCTCCGGCGGGGAGGCACGCACCGGCTCACCACCCCCAGGCGTAGGACTCGTCGGGCCAGCCGACGACCCCCTCGGCGCGCAGCCGATCCTGGTCCGCGGTCGAGATGCCCAGCTCTTCGAGCAGCGCGCGGGTGTGCTCCCCGACGCGGGGGGGCGGACCGAAGATCCGTCCCGGCGTGTCCGAGAACGAGATCGTCTCGCCAAACTGGCGGAGCCGGCCCATCAACGGATGCTCGTACTGGGTGACGAGGCCGAGCCGTTCGGCGTCGGCGTCGTAGAGCGCGAGGCGCCCGCCGTCGACGTCGACCGCGACCTCGTTCGGGACTCCGGCCTCATCGAGGACATGCGACCACGTCACCGCAGTCTTCGTCGCGAACGCGGCCTCGAGTGCGGCGTCGATCGCGTCCGGGGCCGTCGCAGGGTCGACGCCGGTGCCGGCGAACAGCGAGGCCCGGTCCGCGTCGGTGACCGCGCACACCTGGATCCACCCGTCGTTCGTCTCGTAGAGGCGGTAGAACGGACCGAAGCCTTGCTGGTGGGCGTCGAGCTTGGGTCGGCGGCTCGGATTCCCGTCCCGGTCCAACAGCACGTCGGAGGCGAACACGGCTCCTCCGTCCATCAGGCTGGTCCAGAGCTCTTGGCCCTGGCCAGAGCGTCGTTGGTGGACCAGGGCGGCGAGGACACCGACGACGGACAGCATCGCGTTGCTCGCATCGCACATCCCATACCGGTAGTAGAGCGGCTGATGGCCGTGGCGCACCGCGCCGGCTTCGTGCTCGAGTCCTGCCGACGCCTGGTAGAGCGGATCGAGGCCCCCGAAATGTGACAGGGGACCCTCGAGTCCGTACGCGTACGTGTTGCAGTACACGACCGCGGGGTTGACGGCCCGGCAGGCGGCGTAGTCCAGTCCGAGCCGCGCCGCGGTGCCCTTCGTCATGTTGTGGTGGACGACGTCCGCGCCGCGGACCAGCTCCAGCGCGAGCTGGAGCCCCTCGGGTTGCTTGACGTTGAGCGCGATGTCGCGCTTGCCGCGCTGGCAGCCAAAGAACGGCGTCGCGGCCATCCGCATCCCGTCGCCCGCGATCGGCTCGACCTTGATGACGTCCGCGCCGAGGTCGGCGAGAATCATCGGCCCGAACGGCCCGGCGAGGTACTGGCCGAAGTCGAGGACGCGGACCCCGTCGAGCGCCCGGCGGACCGCCACGGCCGCGGAGGGCGCGGCCGGGGGAGCCGCGACGCGGCGCGACTCGGGGCGGCGGGCACCGGTCCCCAACGGGACGGGGGTGCCGCCACCGGTGATCGCAGTGATCTCGTCACCATCGAAGCCGAGACCGCCCCACACTGCGGCGTCGTGCTCGCCGACCCGCGGCTGCGGCCCCACGATTCGGCCTGGTGTCCCGAGCAGGTGGATCGGCACCCCGATCTGCGTGCACGGACCGAGGTCGGGGTCCTCCAGCACGGCCACCATCCCATTGGCCTGCAGCTGGGGGTGCGCGAACTGGTCCTCGGGCTCGACCACGGCTTCGACGGCATGGTTGTTTTCGAGGAGTTCGGCGATGAGCTGGTCGCGGGGCCAGCGCAGGAACGCCTCCCGTCGCCGCTCGTTGAGGAGCAGCTGCTGCTCGAGCGGCAGCAGCCCAGCGAGGTCCGACGGTGGGGGGGCCTCCACCCCGAGGACCTCGTCGAGACTTTTGAGGGGGGTGAGCCCGCTCATGACCGAGATGTGGACGAACTCCCGGTTCGCGCACTCGAAAAGCATCCCTTGGTGGACACCGGGGGGATGCGTCTTCGCCATGAGCCCGTAGAACGCCGGGTCGGCGTGCTCGGCCTCCTGCCAGATCTGGGTCGTGTACAAGAACACGCCCTGCAGGAGACTCGTGCGGACGTGCTGGCCACGCCCGGTCGACTCGCGCGCCACGAGCGCGGCGAGAACGCCGCTGGCCACCAAGTAGATGGCGCCCATGCTCGGCACCGGCATCGCGAGGAAGATCGGTCCGGGCCGCCATCCTGGCTGTTCCCACTGCTGGCCCGACGCCGCCTGCACGAGCGCGTCGTAGCCGGGACGGTCGGCGTTGCGGTGCCCCTCGGGCCATCCCGGCACCGAGCAGTAGACCAGCCGGGGATTCACGGCGGCGCAGGCCCCAAAGCCCACACCGAGACGGTCGGCGACCCCGGGGCGGAACGACTCGACGACGACGTCGGCCGTCTCGACGAGGCGCAGGAACGCGGCGCGACCGGCGTCGGACTTCAGGTCGACCTGCACGGCCCGCCGCGACCGCGTCCACACCTTGTAGCCGTCGTAGCGCCGGAACGGATCACCGCCCGGCGGCTCGACCTTGATCGTGTCCGCGCCCTGCTCGGCGACGAGGAGGACACCGAGCGCACCGGCCGCACCCCACGTGAGGTCGAGCACCCGCAACCCCTCGAGCGCTCCCGGCATGGGCCGCATCCTTGCACCACCGGACATCGTGGCGAGCCCGGGGTAGCCCCAGGTGGGCGGGGCTGTCACACGACGGCGCGACGGTGGCGGCGCCTCGGGAGCCGGGCTGACGGCACCCCCGTCCCGCCACCCACCGGAGGCAACGATGGTCGACCCGTCCCCGTCCCGCACCGCCCGGGCCCGCCGTGTCGCCCACCGCCTCGGCGTCGAGTTCCATCCCGACCTCGTCGACCTCGTTCCGCCCGTCTCGTGGGACGACATCCCGACCCGCGCCGAGGTCGACACGGCGCTCCGCATCCGGGACGAGCACCTCGCCCGGCGCCTCCAGGCAATCCGCGACGCCCTCGCCGCTGCGCAGCAGGACGAGATCCGGCGCCGGGGGGCACGGAACTGGGCCGTCGCCGGTGGCCTCACCGCCGTGGCGCTCCTCGTCCGAGCCCTCCGCCGACGCTGTAGGTTCTTCGGGCGCGACCGCGACCACGGAGGCTCCAGTGCAGGTCAACGAGAAGCTCTACATCGGCGGCGAGTGGGTTGAGCCCGAGACGTCCGCCACGATCGACGTCGTCTCCCCCCACACGGAGGAGGTCATCGGAACCGTCCCCGACGCCACCCCGGCGGACATGGACCGCGCGGTCGCCGCGGCTCGCACGGCGTTCGACGAGGGCCCCTGGCCCCGGATGACGGCCGCGGAACGAGCCGAGGGCATCAAGCGCCTCTCGGGCGCGATCCAGTCCCGAGCCCAGGACCTCGCCGACATCATCTCCTCCGAGAACGGCTCACCGAAGTCGTGGTCGCTCATGGGCCAGGTGTTCTCAGCCACGATGGTCCTCGACACCTACGCCGGCATCGCCTCGGGCTACGGCTGGGAGGACCGGCGCACCGGGGCGCTCGGGTCACCCGTCCTCGTCCGCCGCGCCCCCGTCGGGGTCGCCGCCGGGATCATCCCGTGGAACGTCCCGCTGTTCATCAGCGCGCTGAAGCTCGGCCCCGCGATGGCCGCGGGCTGCCCCATCGTGCTGAAGCCGGCGCCCGAGACCCCTCTCGACGGGTACCTGCTCGCCGAAGCGGTCGCCGAGGCTGACCTGCCGCCCGGGGTCATCAACATCGTCGCCGCCGGCCGGGAGACGGGCGAGCACCTCGTGCGCCACCCCGGCATCGACAAGGTCTCGTTCACCGGGTCGACCGCGGTCGGCAAGCACATCGGGGAGATCTGCGGCGGGATGCTGAAGCGCGTCACCCTCGAGCTCGGCGGCAAGTCCGCGGCGATCGTCCTCGACGACGTGAACCTCGACGAGGCGATGATGGGCAACCTCGTCATGTCGGGCCTCATGAACAACGGGCAGGTGTGCGGTGCGCAATCTCGCGTGCTGGTCTCGAAGCGCCGCTACCAAGACGTCGTGGACGCGCTCGGCGCCGCCGTCGGCGCCCTGAAGGTGGGTGACCCGCTCGACGAGGCCGTACAGGTCGGCCCGCTCGTCGCCGAACGCCAGCGGACCCGGGTCGAGGGCTTCCTCGACGCGGGGAAGCAGGCCGGCGCCCGCGTCGTGGTGGGCGGCGGACGGCCGAGCGACCTGCCGACCGGCTGGTACGTGGAGCCGACCGTGTTCGCCGACGTCACCAACGACATGGAGATCGCCCGGGAGGAGATCTTCGGCCCGGTGCTCTCGGTGATCCCCTACGACGACGAGCGCCAAGCGATCGCGCTCGCTAACGACTCGGACTACGGGCTGTGCGGATCGGTGTGGACCGCCGACCCCGAGCACGGCGCGGCGGTCGCGGCACAGGTCCGCACGGGTGTGGTCGCCGTGAACTCGTCGATGATCCTCGACTTCAACGCCCCGTTCGGCGGGTTCAAGCAGTCAGGGATCGGTCGGGAGCTCGGTCCCGAGGGCATCGACCCGTACACCGAGTACCAGACGATCATCCTGCCTGCGTAGAGCGGACCCGCTCCGAGATGGGTCCGGCCTAGCTGGCGAGCGCTTCGCTGGCGTCGACGCCCGCCATCGACGGGTGGCGGAGCTTCGAGAGGACGCGGGCTTCGATCTGACGCACCCGCTCGCGGGTCACGCCGATCTCCTTGCCGACTTCGGCGAGGTCGCGGGGCCCGCCGCCGTCGAGCCCGTAGCGGAGCTCCACGATGCGACGCTCCCGGTCGTCGAGGATGTCGAGCATGGTCTGCACGACATGGGCGCGGGCGTCACGGTTCGCGATCTCGTCCGCGAACGTCGAGTCCTCGTCGGCGATTGTGTCGCCTAAGAGGAGGTCGTCGCTGTCGCCGTCACCGATCGGTGCGTCGACGCTGGCCATGCGGGTCGGGAACCGGCGGACATCGCCGACGCGGGACGGGTCGACGCCGCTGGCGTCGGCGACCTCTTCGTCGGTGGCCTGTCGGCCCAGCCGGGCCTCGAGGTCGTCCGAGGTGCGCGCCACGAGCCGGTAGGTGTCCTCGGCGTGCGCGGGGAGGCGGATCAGCCGGGCGGTGTCGGCGTACCCGCGCGTGATGGCCTGCCGGATCCACCAAGTCGCGTACGTCGAGAACTTGAAGCCCTTGCGGAAGTCGAACTTCTCGACGGCGTGGAGCAGACCTAGGTTCCCGAGCTGGATGAGGTCACCGAGCGGCAACCCTGTGCTCTGGTACCGGCGGGCGATGGAGACGACCAACCGGAGGTTGGCGATGACGAACTCGTCCCGGGCCCGCTGCCCGGCGATGATGGCCTCGTGGGCGGCACGCCGTTGGGTCGGGGTGAGGCGCTCGCCCGATTCGAGTCGTTCGAGGCCGGCGAGACCGTCCATGACGAGACGGCCCAAGCGGGCCTCGTCGTCTTTGGTCAGCAGGTCGTGCCGACCGATCGATTCCAGGTAGGCGCCAACGGCGTCCTGCTGGTCCGTGCTGCGCTTGCGGTTTCGGGTTGCCATGGTCTCTGTCTCCCGGGGGGGTTCGTATCTATCAACGTCCGCGGATGCCCCGGACGTTCCCATGTGACGTCGGGCACAATCAGCCGCCGACGGCGCCCAAACGGGTCAGGGCGGCGGCGGCGTACTGGGGGTCGAGCTCGAAGCCGAGGAAGCGCCGCCCCAGCTCGAGGGCGGCGACCCCGGTGGTTCCTACCCCCGTGAAGGGATCCAGGACCAGGTCACCGGGCCGGCTTGCTATCTCTACCAGGCGGCGGACCACGGCGAGCGGCTTTTGTGCCGGGTGCTTGGGGTCCTTGACCCGCTCATGCCCGGCACAGACGGGAGCCTCGATGAAATTGTGCATGTCTCGCTGGCGCCCGAAGTTCCAGGTGTGACCCCGGTCCCAGCAGCAGACGACCAGCTCGCACGAGTTGAGGAACCCCGCCCGGCGCAGCTTCGGTGCCGGGTTCGTCTTGTGCCAGACCAGGAACTGGAAGGTGTCGAAGACGGGGTCGAACACCTCGTGCCAGCGGCCAAGCAGGTTGTAGGAGGTGAAGGCGATCAGGTTGCCGTGGGGGGCGAGGACCCGGCGGAGTTCGTCGAGCCAGTCGCCGGGGTCGAACGCGACCCGGTCCCAGTCGGCGACGTCGTTGTTGAAGTCGGAACGCCAGCTCATCTCGATGTTGCCCCGCGAGTACCCCGCCAGGTTGTAGGGCGGGTCGGTGCAGATCAGATCCACGGAGTCGTCCGGGACGGCGCCCAGGAGCTCGCGGGCGTCACCGACTCGCAGCGCGAAGGTCTCGACGGAGGTCGGTTCAGCGGGGAGAGTCACCGGACCATCGAAGCAGATCACCTCACGTCGGCCGCGGTCTTCGTCCCAGCCGGGGGCAGGGCCGTGTTCTGGCCTGGGGGATACTGGCGTGGTGCGCCCACCCCGGTTCGCGGCCAATGACTGAACAGCCCTCCCTGCTCGATCCGGAACCGGGCCCCCCCACCCTCAGCGTCGCCGAGCTGAACCAGACGATCAGCCGTGCGCTCGGTGAGACGTTCCCGGCGCCAGTGTGGGTCCGCGGCGAGGTGCAGGCCCTCCACGTGTCTCGTAACCAGCACACCTACTTCGAGCTCGTCGAGAAGCACGAGCAGCGAGACCAGGTCCGAGCCGCGATCCGGGTCGCGTTGTTCCGCGACGACCGCCCGGGTGTGAACCGGGCGTTGCGCGACGCCGGGCTTCGCCTCGCCGACGGGGTCGAGGTGCGCATCCGCGCCCGTGTCGACTTCTGGCCCCCCGCCGGCCGCCTCCAGTTGGTCATGACCGCGATCGACCCGTCGTTCACCGTCGGCCGCCTGGCCGCGGACCGCGACCGGATCCTGCGCGCCTTGGCGGCCGAAGGCGTGCTCCGCCGCAACGCGGCGTTGCCGATGCCGGTCGTGCCGCTCCGCGTGGGGCTCGTGACGAGCGGGGGCAGCGCCGCGTACCGAGACTTCGTCCACGAGCTCGAAGCGACGGGGTACGCGTTCCGTGTCGCGCACTGCGACGTCCGCGTGCAGGGCGCAGCAGCGTCGCGACGACTCGTCTGGGCGTTGCGTCGCCTCGCGCGAGAGCAGCTCGATGTGATCGTCGTCGTCCGGGGAGGCGGCGCGCGGAGCGACCTGGCGCCGTTCGACACCGAGATGGTGGCACGGGCCATTACCGAGATGCCGGTACCGGTCTTGACCGGGATCGGGCACGAGACCGACCGCACCGTTGCTGACGAGGTCGCGCACACGAGCGTCAAGACGCCGACCGCCGCCGCTGCGCTGCTGGTCGAGCTCGTGAACGACTACGTCGAGCGGCTCGCCTACGTGACCCATCGGGTGTCGATGCGAGCGCGAGGGGTGTGCGCGGTCGCGCGCCGCGAGGTCAGCGGCGTTGCCAGACGGGTCAGCCGTGTCGTGCCCGCCTCCCTGGACCGCGAGATCCGGATGCTCGACGCCCACCGACGTCGAGCGGCCGAATCGGGGCAGCGGGGGGCTCGCCGCGGGACCGAGGCCGTCGACGGACGACACGACCGTGTCGTTGCCGCGGCGCGCCGCCTGGCGCGCGTCGAAGAGGTCCGCGTCGAGGCGACCGCAGCCCGCCTGCGCGCCCTCGACCCCCGCCGGGTCCTCGAGCGCGGCTATACGATCACGCGCGACGCACAGGGCCGAGCGGTGCGCACCGCGATCGCCGCCGCCGCGGGGGCGTTGCTGGTCACCGAGACAGCCGACGGAGAGATCCGCAGCCGCGTGGAGGATGGATGAGCGCCCAGCCAGCGGAGCCCGGCTACGCGGCGGCCATGGCTGAGCTCGAGGCGATCCTCGACGAGCTCGAGGGTGACCAGCTCGACGTCGACCGGCTTGCCGAGCGGGTCCAGCGGGCCAGCGAGCTCCTCAAGGTCTGCCGGGCCCGAATCGCGCGCGCCCAGCAGGACGTCGATCGCATCGTCTCGGATCTCGAGGACTTCGACTCCGTCGAGGACGACGATCCCGAGCGCTGACCTCAGCCGCCGAGCGCGTCGACCGCTCCCACGGCCGCGTCGTCGAACGGCCAGTTCGTCTCGAGGTGCCGGTTCCCCTCGACCTGCATGTCGTAGATCCACCAGAACACGTAGATCCCACAGGTCACGATCGAGACGATGACCCGCGCCACGTAGTTCTGGCGACCCTTGACGCGGCCGGGGTCGGGGTTCGGCAACGTGACACCCAGCCGGGCGTAGATCGCGCTCAGATCGGCCTCGATCGCCCCTTCGGCGCGGTCGTGGGTGTCGAGATCCCGGTCGATCAAGATGAAACCGACGATCTGCGCGATCCCTGCCCCGACGACGCGCGCGCCGCCGGCGACGATGTCGATCACCAGCCAGATCGTCGGATCTCGAAACTCCCGGGTCAGGCCCCGCAGGACCTCCAGGGACGCCGCGACTCGCTCGAACGCGGGTCGCAGCTCATCGGCGAGACCCCGCTCGGTTGCCCGTTCCCACGCGAACGCGTTCGCGCCGTCGAGCAGATCGAGGCGGCGCTGGTTGTGGTCCCGGTCGCGTCGCATCAGCTGGTAGAAGAGGAAGAACCCGAAGATCCCGCACGTGATGATCGTCAAGAAGACGTTCAAGCCAGGACCGGTGAAGTAGTAATCGGTCGTCTGCCGTCGGGCGTACGCCGCCCGCACCTGGGCCGCGGGACTCACCGTCGGGGGCTGCCACGCAGCCGGCGGTGGCGATGGCGGGAGCGTGCTCACGCGTCGGACCCTATCGTTCTGTGTCACTCTGTCGTTCGGTGGGAGGCGGGCCCATGGCCCCTGGTGCCGGTTGTCGACTGCCGCGAGCTTGACCACGGTCGAGATCCTGGGACGCCGACGACGGGCTGGTGTTCTCGTCGGGTTGGTCCCGCGTCCGACGCCGACGGGCGCCACCGAGCACCATCCCGCCGGTGTGGTGGTGAGGGCTGGTGGACGCGATCCGCGCGCAGTACCGCGGCGCAGGCGCGCGGGCTACGAGGACTGATCTGCTCGGCTGCGCCGCGCCCGGTGCCAGCGCAACCCGCCTTCCAGCGCGGCGAGGATCGTGTCGTTGTCCCGCGACAGTCGGCGGTGCACGTAGCGCTCCAGCCCGATGCGGCGCATGACCGGCCGGAACGTCTCGTAGGTCTCATGGAAATGGACTCGGGTTCGACCCTCGCCGAGATCCTCGAGCCGGGTGTGGCCGGTCGCTCGCGACCACAGCGGCTTGCCGATCGCGTCGTAGCGCCACGATTCCGTCGGTCGTACCTCGGTGAGCCACTCCCAGGACTGCCCCACGCCACCCGAGAGCAAGAACCGGGGCACCGGGAACCAGCAGTGGCGGACCAGCCCCTCACCGGTCTCGTCTCCCGGGTGCAGGATCTCGATCCGGGTACGAACGTCGCGTGGTTGAGGCCGGTCGGGCGCGCGGTACCAGAACAGCTCCCAGACCTCGTCACGCGGTGCGTCGAGGTCGACCGTGAACGAGTGCTCCTGCATCCGTGCTGCCTTCCGAGGTCCGTCGACGGGTGCTCCCCGTGACCTGCTCCCGACAGCCCGGAGCGTAGGCCAGGCGCGCACGAGCGGGACGGGCGTCGAGCCCATCGAGCCTGCACACGTCGCGCTCCGCCACCGCGTCCGCGAGAGCGGCTCTCGGCGGGCGGTACGCTCGGCGCCGTGTCGGACGCCTCCTCCTCGCCCGACCCGTCGGCGCGCGCGCCGGACATCGCCGGCTCGCTGCTCGACCTCGTCGGGAACACACCGCTGGTCCGGCTCGGACGCGTCGGGCGGGACCTGGCATGCGACCTCGTCGCCAAGGTCGAGCTGTTCAACCCGGGCGGCAGCGTGAAGGATCGCCCGGCGATCGCGATGATCGACGACGCTGAGCGGCGGGGCCTGCTCGTTCCGGGCGGGACGATCGTCGAGCCCACATCTGGCAACACGGGCGTCGGCCTGGCGATCGTCGCCGCGCAGCGTGGCTATCACTGCATCTTCGTGATGTCCGACAAGATGTCAGATGAGAAGGTCGCGTTGCTGCGCGCGTACGGCGCGGACGTCGTCGTCTGCCCGACCGCCGTCCCACCCGAGCATCCCGACTCCTACTACTCGGTGGCGGACCGGCTGACCCGGGAGACCCCGAACGCGTTTCGCCCGAACCAGTACTACAACCCGGCCAACCCGGACGAGCACGAGCGCTCCACCGGCCCCGAGATCTGGCGGCAGACCGCGGGGCGCATCACGCATCTCGTCGCCGGCGTCGGCACCGGCGGGACGATCACGGGTGTCGCGCGGTACCTCAAGGATCAGAACCGTGACGTGCAGGTCATCGCGGCCGACCCCGAAGGGTCCGTGTTCTCGGGTGGAACCGGTCGCCCGTACCTCGTCGAAGGTGTCGGGGAGGATTTCTGGCCCCCGACGTACGACCCGGGGCTCGTCGACCGCACGATCATGGTGTCCGACACCGAGTCGTTCGCCGCGGCGCGACGGGTGACGCGTGAGGAGGGCCTACTCATCGGCGGCTCGTGCGGCACCGCGGTGCACGCCGCCCTCGTTGTCGGCGCGGAGCTCGGACCCGACGCCCTCGTCGTCGTCATCCTTCCTGATTCGGGCCGCGGCTACCTGTCGAAGATCTTCAATGACGAGTGGATGACGAGGTTCGGCTTCCTGATCCAGCCCGGGCCCACCGCGGGCGACGTCCTGACGGCCAAGAACGCGAACCGTGACCGTTCGATCGCCGATCTGGTGCTGATCACGCCCGACGAGCCGGCCCGCCGCGGCTTCTCGCTCATGCGCGACCTTGGCGTCAGCCAGCTCGTCGTCAGCGTCACGAAGGAGCTGCCGCTTGCGGCGAAGGAGGTCATGGGCACGCTCAGCGAGCTGGAGCTCATGGACAAGGCCTTCAACGACCCGGCGGTGCTCGACCGGCCGGTTGGTGAGCTGATGGAGCCGTCCATGCCGATGGTCGGGATCGGTGAGACGGTGAGTGACGTCGTCGACCGGCTCGACGCTGCCACCTCCGTGCTGGTCATCGATGGGGGACACCCGATCGGGGTCGTGACGCGTCAGGACGTCCTGCAGTTCCTCGCGTCGCGCGCCCCGGGATGAGCGCATGACCGACGGGTTCGAGACGCGGGCCGTCCACGCCGGACAGGACCCCGATCCCACGACGGGCGCGGTTGTCACCCCGATCACGCTCTCCACGACGTTCGCCCAAGCCAGCGTGAACGATCACGCCGGCTTCGAGTACGCGCGGACCGGGAACCCGACCCGAGCCGCGCTCGAGACGTGCGTCGCCTCCCTCGAGGGCGCGGCGCACGGCGCGGCCTTCGCCAGCGGCATGGCCGCCGAGGATGCGGTGCTGCGAGCCCTGACCCGGCCCGGATCCCACGTGCTCCTCCCGCTCGACGCGTACGGCGGGACGTTCCGGCTCGTCGCCCGCGTGCTCGGTGAGACGGCCGGTGTGACCTGGAGCGCCGCGGACCTCGCGGACCTGGCGGACGTGGCGGCCCACTGGCGCGACGGCACCACGGTCGTCTGGGTCGAGACGCCCACGAACCCGCTGCTCGGCTGCGTCGACATCGCCGAGGTGGCGGCCTTCGCCCACGCGCGCGGCGCCCGCGTGGTCGTGGACAACACGTTCGCGACCCCGTACCTCCAACAGCCGCTCGCGCTGGGTGCCGACCTGGTCGTGCATTCGTCGACGAAGTACCTCGGCGGTCATTCCGATGTCCTCGGCGGGTTCGTGGCCCTCAACGATTCCGGGCTGAGCGAGCGCCTCGCATTCCTGCAGAACGCCACCGGTGGGGTCCCATCGCCGTTCGACTGCTACCTCGTCTTGCGCGGCGTGAAGACGCTCGCGGTCCGCATGGACCGGCACTGCGCGAACGCCCGCGCCATCGTCGAGCTGCTCGCTAGCCACGCGGCCGTCACGCGTGTGCTCTACCCCGGGCTCACCGATTACCCGGGGCACGAGGTCGCTGCCCGGCAGATGCGCGACTTCGGTGGGATGGTCAGCTTCGTCGCGGCCGGCGGTGAGGACGCGGCCCTGTCGTTGGTCGCCGAGACGCGCCTGTTCACACTGGCGGAGTCGCTCGGGGCGGTGGAGAGCCTCATCGAGCACCCGGCGCGGATGACGCACGCGTCGGTGGCGGACTCGCCGCTCGCGGTCGACTCAGCGCTCGTGCGGCTCTCCGTCGGCCTCGAGACCGCGGCGGATCTCGTCGCTGACCTCGGCGCGGCCCTCGACACGGTCGCCTGAGCCGGCCCGGCCAGCATCGGCCGCGGCAGCCGCCCGGCTACCGCGGCCGGCTACGCCTGCTGGGCGGCGAGGCGCCGCTGCTTGAACTGCGCCTTGACGTAGTCACGGTTCATGAGTGCGATGAAGTCGATCGAGATCTCCTTCGGGCACGCGGCTTCGCACTCGCCGTGGAGTGTGCACGACCCGAAGTGGCGCTCCATCTCGTCGACCATGTGGATCACCCGTTCCCACCGTTCGGGCTGACCCTGGGGGAGGAGGTTCAGGTGCTCGATCTTGGCTGCGGTGAAGAGCTGCGCGGCGCCGTTCGGGCACGCGGCGACGCACGCGCCGCACGCGATGCACGCCGCGGCGTCCATCGCGGTGTCGCTCACCGGTTTGGGAATGAGGATGAGGTTGGCGTCCGGGGCGCTCCCGGTGGGGGCCGTGATGTAGCCGCCCGCCTCGACGATCCGGTCCAAGGCTGACCGGTCGACGCAGAGGTCTCGGATGATCGGGAACGCCTTCGCCCGCCACGGCTCAACGGTGATGTGAGCCCCGTCGGCGAACTTGCGCATGTGGAGCTGGCATGTGGCCGTGCCCAGCTCGGGGCCGTGAGCCCGACCGTTGATCATCATCGAGCACGATCCGCAGATCCCCTCCCGGCAGTCATGGTCGAACTCGATGGGGGTCTGGCTTTCCGAAATGAGGTGCTCGTTGAGCACGTCGAACATCTCGAGGAACGACATGTCCGGGCTGACATCGTCGAGCTCGTAGGTCTCGAACCCACCGGGGGCGGTCGGGCCAACCTGGCGCCAGACCGTGAGGGTGATCTTCACCGTGTGACTGCTCCGCTACTTGTAGGACCGTTGGGCGAGGTGGATGTTCTCGAACTCGAGCGGTTCCTGGTGGAGGACGGGGCTGCCGAGATCACCGGTGTACTCCCACGCGCCGACGTACGCGAAGTGCTCGTCGTCGCGCAGTGCCTCGCCGTCCTCGGTCTGGTGCTCGACACGGAAGTGACCGCCGCAGCTCTCTTCACGGTGGAGCGCGTCGCGACACATGAGCTCGCCGAACTCGAGAAAGTCGGCGACCCGGCCGGCCTTCTCCAGCGACTGGTTGATTGACTCGCCGTCACCGAGGACGCGCACGTCCTTGTGGAATTCGTCGCGCAGCGCGGGGATCTCGCCGATGGCCTTCTCAAGGCTGGCGCGACTCCGCTCCATGCCACAGTTGTCCCAGAGGATCTTGCCGAGCTCTCGGTGGAAGTAGTCCACCGAGCGGCTGCCGTTCACGCCGAGCAGCGCGCTGACCCGCTCGTTGACCTGGGCTTCGGCCTCCACGAAGACGCTGTGGTCGCTCGGAACCGGATCGGTGCCGAGCAGCGGGGCGAGGTAGTCGCTGATCGTTGCGGGGAGCACGAAGTATCCGTCGGCGAGTCCCTGCATGAGGGCGCTCGCCCCGAGCCGGTTCGCGCCGTGGTCCGAGAAGTTGGCCTCACCGAGGACGTAGAGCCCAGGGATGGTGGACATGAGGTTGTAGTCCACCCACAAGCCGCCCATCGCGTAGTGGACCGCGGGGTAGATCCGCATCGGGACGGCGTACGGGTCGTCACCGGTGATCCGGTCGTACATCTGGAACAGGTTGCCGTAACGCTCCTCGATGACGTCACGCCCGAGCCGATGGATGGCGTCGCCGAAGTCCAGGGAGACGCCGTTCTGGCGGGGGCCGACGCCACGTCCGGCGTCGACCTCGCGCTTGGCGGCGCGTGAGGCCACGTCCCGGGGAACGAGGTTGCCGAACGCGGGGTACCGGCGCTCGAGGAAGTAGTCGCGTTCGTCTTCGGGAATCTGGTCCGGCGAGCGCTCGTCGGCGGCGTTCATCGGGACCCAGATGCGGCCGTCGTTGCGCAGCGATTCGCTCATCAGCGTGAGCTTGGACTGGAAGTCGTCGCTCGCCGGGATGCAGGTCGGGTGGATCTGGGTGTAGCAGGGGTTGGCCATGAGGGCGCCACGCCGGTGCGCGCGCCAGATCGCGGTCACGTTCGAGTTCTTGGCGTTCGTTGAGAGGAAGAACGCGTTGCCGTACCCGCCGGTGGCGAGCACGACGGCGTGCCCGGCGTGGGAGACGACGTCGCCGGTGATGAGGTCGCGGGCCACGACCCCGACGGCGCGGCCCTCGTGGATGACCACGTCCAGGAGCTCGCTTCGGTTGTAGAGCGCCACCGTCCCGAGATGCACCTGCCGGGCAAGCGCCTGGTAGGCGCCGAGCAGCAGCTGCTGGCCGGTCTGGCCGCGGGCGTAGAAGGTGCGCGAGACCTGCGCGCCACCGAACGACCGGTTGTCGAGCAGTCCGCCGTACTCGCGGGCGAACGGCACGCCCTGGGCGACGCACTGGTCGATGATGTTCACGCTGACCTGGGCGAGCCGGTAGACGTTCGCTTCCCGGGACCGGTAGTCGCCGCCCTTGATGGTGTCGTGGAAGAGGCGATAGACGCTGTCGCCGTCGTTGCGGTAGTTCTTGGCCGCATTGATCCCACCCTGCGCGGCGATGCTGTGCGCCCGCCGGGGCGAGTCATGGAACGTGAGGAGCGTCACGGCGTAGCCGAGCTCGCCGAGCGTCGCCGCAGCAGACGCGCCGGCGAGGCCGCTCCCGACGACCACGATCCGGAACTTCCGGCGGTTCGACGGGTTGACGAGCTTCACGGCGAACTTGTGCTCGTCCCACTTGTCGGCCAGGGGTCCGGCCGGGATGTGGGCGTCCAGAGTGAGGTCGCTCATCGGTTCACCAGTCCGGTTGTGATCAGAAGCGGCATGCTGACGTTGCCGACCGTGATCAGGCCGGCGAACCCGATGGCGAACCATCGGCGCCACTGGTTGTATCGAGGGTTGTTGAGGCCGAGGCTCTGGAACATGGACCAGGCCCCGTGGAGGATGTGGAGGCCCAGCGCGAGGTTGGCGACGATGTAGACGATCGCCACGGGCACTCGATGGAAGCTGTAGAAGAGATTGTCGTAGGGATCACCGCGCACGAAATGCGGATTCGCCTGTCCCCACGTCAAGTCGAACAGATGGAAGATGACGAAGAGGGCGATGATGACGCCAGTCCATCGCATCGTCCGCGACGCGTAGTTGGCGGCGGCGTAGTCCCGCTTCGACTGGTACCGGACGGGCCGGGCCCGCCGGTTCATCCGGGTCAGCTGCGCCGCGGCGACGATGTGGACGACGAAGGCGGTGGCGAGCCCGACGCGCAGTCCCCAGAGGACGACGGTCCGTGGGAAGGCGGGCTCACCCAGGCTCCGGAGCCACTCGCCGTAGGCGTTGATCTCGCCCTTGCCGAGGAACACCTTGAGGTTCCCGATCATG
>DATISY010000077.1:0-23751 GCA_035468285.1 Acidimicrobiia bacterium
GACGTCAACGCCGAGACCATGGGCGAGACGGCGATGCGGGCCGAGAAGGACGCCCCGGCCGATGTCCGGATCACGACCCACATCGCTGACGTGTCCGACGAGACGAAGATGCACCGCTTCCGCGACGAGGTCGTGACGCAACATCAGACCGATCATGTGAACCTGCTGTTCAACAACGCCGGCATCGGCGGCGGGCAGAGTTTCCTCACGGGCCCTCGCGAAGCGTGGGACAAGACCTTCGCCGTGTGCTGGGGCGGGGTCTACAACAGCATGCGCGCCTTCGCTGACCTGCTCGTGGCGAGCGACGAGGGCTATGTCATCAACACGAGCAGCGTGAACGGGTTCTGGGCTTCGCTCGGTCCCGGTGTTCCCCACACCGCCTACAGCGCCGCCAAGTTCGCGGTAAAGGGATTCACCGAGGCGCTCATGGAGGACTTCCGGGTCAACGCGCCCCACGTGAAGGTCGCGGTCGTGATGCCCGGCCACGTCGGCACCGACATCGTGCTCAACAGCCGTGAGATCCTCCCGATGGACCTCGACGACGCGCGCCGGCAGCTGGCGCATCACGGCGTCCCGACCGACGGCGTCACGGACGACGAGATCCGAAACATGATGAAGATGGCAGGCGAGATGTTCCGCGACAACGCCCCGCTCACTGCCGCGCAGGCGGCAACGATCATCCTCGACGGTGTGCGCGCCGGCAGGTGGCGGATCCTCGTCGGCGATGACGCCCACGCCCTCGACCAGGCCGTACGAGCCGATCCCGACGGTGCCTACGGCGAGCGCGGGCTGAACCTCGGGACCGTTACCGGGCGGTGACCACGCTGCGCCTTCCGGGGTGAGCTCGACCGTGCGCGATCCGCACCGCCACGCGGTTCGGGATCAGAGCGGGAGGTTGTGGCGCCTCTCACTGGGGCGCGTATCGAGACCGTCTCAGCTCGAACGGCCCCGACGCCAACGGATGGGCGCGAGGAGCACCCCTGGGACGAGCGGTTGGGTTGCCTCGTGGTTGGGCTTGCCCTGCTGGCCGGACCCCGAGGATGGGCTGGACTCGTTCAGTCGCACTGGGGACAGCAGACTCGACGGACGTGGCTTCTCGTGGCCGAGTCGGACTTGGGTCAAAGTTCGGTGCCGGCGCGAGCGAGGCGGCTCACTGGTCGTGGCGAGGCCGGCGTGAACGATCAACGCAGACGAACCCGGGGGTTCCTCGTGACGCGAAGACCTCGGGGCAGCTGGTCATGGAGCCGGAGCATGCGGCGGAACAGGCGCGGGTGCCGCACCAGCGCGAGCTTCCATTGGATCTGTGCTCGATCTCGGCGGAGTCGGCCGAAATGCATCAGGTCGTCCAGGTCCTGGCTCGCTGCGCTCCAGTCTCGAGCGGAGACTGATCGGACGTAGTCGTCGAGCGACGCGCCAAAGAACCGGGGGACGATCAGGTCGCAGAAGTAGTACCGGCCGGTCCGGGGATCGTCTGGGAGGGCTGCCTGGAGCTTCTCGCTGAAGCGACGGCGACTCTCGCCAAACTGGCGACCCGCCGAGCCGCCTCCCCGATGCACGCGATAGAAGGTCAGGGCCTCGGGAACGAACGCGAAGAGGGCTCCCGATCGGAACATACGGATGTAGAGGTCGTCGTCCTCATAGCCGCGAAGCGTCTCATCGAATCCACCCAGCCGCTCGAAGGCCTCGCGACGGAGAAGACTGGCGGACGGCAGGACCATGAGGTCGCGCGCAACGCACGACGCGAGGGTGTGCTTCGGATGCTCGATTCCGTGCTCGCGCAGGTAGCGGCGCGTGACGAACTGGCCGTCGGCCTCGATTTCATCGAAGTCGCAGTAGGACCAAACGACCGCCGGATCCTCCAGGAGGGGCCTCGTCAGGGCACGGAGGTGCTCGGGGTGCCAGAGGTCATCCTGGTCGAGGAACGCGAGGAACTCACCGGTCGCGACGTTCACGCCGGCGTTTCGTGCCGCGGACTGGCCCGCGTTGGCTTGGTGCACGACCCGTACCGAGAAGGGCGTGGTCAATCCGTCAAGGAAGCCGAGATCCTCGTTGTCGGAGCCGTCGATGACGATCACCAGCTGTTCGGGGGGCTCCGTCTGGGCGGCGACACTCTCGATTGCACTGCGGAGATGCCGGCGACCTTCGAAGACGGGAATGACCACACTCACGCGCGACAACGCGGGCAGCGGTGCCGCGCGAACGAGGGGGTGCCCCTCGTCGAGGTCGAGCCGGTCCAGGTCGACTCGCTCTCGATATCCGGGATCGGCCGTGCCGCGCAACCAAAGTCGGGCCCGTGACTCGGATTGCTCCAGCGTTTCCGGCGGGCCGCCGTCGAGGTGCCGAAGGCGAGCGAGAGCGAGGTCGGCGCCCGCCGATGCGGTGCACCACTGGTGCCGACCCCGGAGCTGGCGGCCCAGCTCAGCTTGGTTGGCCTCGACGTTGGCCCAGTGGCCCGGGTGCAGGACCGTGTCGGTCCGGACCCCGAAGAGGAGGTGGGTCAGCGAGGGTGCATCCAGACGCACCTGCAGCATCTCGCGGAAGTGTTCGGGCTCGAGCCACAACACGAGCGGCTCGTACCAACCTGTGGGCACGACCCGTCCGTTGACGGGTTGGAACGCCAGCGTGACGCCGGTGGTCTCGGGCATCAGGACGAGACCATCATGTCGTGTTCGGTCTGGGAGCCGGAAGTCATCGCGTGCCGGCCGGTAGACGTGGGACGGGACGGTCCTGGTGTCGGGCAACCAGCCCGTCGTCTCCTCCGCCGGCGACAGACGGCGAGCCGCGGGCATCCCCGGAACGAGGCTCACGTCGACCGCGACCCCGGCGTCATCGAGCTGGCGGGCGACGGCGTTCGACATGAAGTTGTCGCCATGCTTGTAAACCCGGCTCGGCTCACCGAAGCTCTTCTCGTACCCCTCGAGTCCCACGTCGATGCAATGCGACACCCAGTCGGGGTCGGCGTTGTCTGAGACCCAGCGCCCCTCCCATCGCCAGCTGTGCGGATGAACCCCGAATTCGTCGCCGGCAACCGCGAGGTCGGTGAGCTCTCGCTCGTAGCGGTCAACCAGCCACGTCGCGGCCCCGTAGATCTCAGCGATCTGAGGATCGATGCGCCAGCACCAAGTGAAGGTCGTCGGTCGGCCCGAGGCCGCCTCGAGCCGGTCCCGCATGGATCGGACGGCTGGGAAGAGCTTCTCGAAGCCCGCCACCGGCTCCGGCTTCCGACCCTTCGGTGCCCGGGCGTCCGGCTCGATGTCGAAGCACACGACCACCGGGATCGTTTCCAGCTTGGTTACCCCTGAGAACGCGCCGTGCGGCGCACCAGCCCAGTGTGAAAGAGAGAGCGAAGCCAACGATCATCGGCGCGGCACCGATGCCGGATCAGGTGGGTCCGCAACGTCGCGAGCCTAGATGATCGCGGTGGCGACACGCCCCGGCCCAGCCCACGCGCTCGATCGGATCGCTGCTCCAGTAGCGGTCGGAGCAGGCGCCGTCAGTGGGGACGGAGGCGCCCTCGCAGCGCGAGCAACGCCAGGCTGATGCTGACGGCGCCGACGCCGATGATGGCTGCGAATCCCTCGGCGAGGGCTCCGCCGTCCCAGCCGGTCAGGACGAGTGAGCGCATCCCGACGAGCAGGTACGTGACCGGGTTGTACTGGGCGATGGTGGCGAGCCAGCCGGAGAGCGCGGCCTTCGGCAGGAACGACGTGGTCAGGAACGCGAACGGAAAGAACAGAATGAAGCTCGTGTTCACCGCCGCGGGGTTACCGGTCTTGAGCGCGATCGCGTACGGGAACCCCGTGAAGGCCAGCCCCCAGAGCCCACCCATCAAGATGAAGACCAGCACCCCTCCGAAGCCGGTCGGGAAGTGCACGCCGACCAGGAACCCCAGCGCTAGCACCGGGACCGTCAGGGCGCAGACGACGAGGAAGTCGGCCGCCATCAGGCCCAGCAGGAGCGGGAGGCGCCGCACCGGGGTGATGAGCAGGCGGTCGAAGTAGCCGTCTTGGATGTCCGTGACCAGCGCCGAGGCTCGTGAGACGCCGGTCACCGCGAAGATGATCGCCACCGGGAGCTGGAAGGCCTTGAAGTCGCTGACCTGGCCGCTGTGCTCCGCCAGCTTCTGCAGGGCGCCGATGTTGATGAAGAAGAAGAACATCGGGACGAACAGCGCGGGGATCAGGACCTCGGGCTCCCGGGGTACCGCCCGGATCGCTCGGGTCGCGATCGCCAGGCAGTCGGCGAGGAACCCCGCGGGACGGGGTCGCACGTCGAGCAGCTCTGCGTCAACGCTGGTCGTGCTCATCCATTGGCTCCTCGTCACCGTCCAGGCTTGCCCGGAGGTGATCGCCGGTGATGCGGAGATACACGTCGTCCAGCGTCGGTCTCCGCATCGTGAGGTTCCGCACAGGCACGCCGCACTCGGCGAGGGCGACCGCGACGGGGCTGAGGAGCGCGCTGGCGTCGGGTGTGAGGATGGTCAGCTCGTCTCCGTGGCGTTCGACGCGGGTGACCCCCGGGACTCGCTCGATCTGCGAGCAGGCCCGCGCCGCGTCGCTGCCGACCTCGGCCACGATCACGTCCGACCCCATCTCGCGTTTCAGGTCGTCGGGGCGCCCTTCGGCGATGATCTCGCCGCGGTCGATGATCGCGACCCGGTCGGCGAGGGTGTCTGCCTCCTCGAGGTACTGCGTCGTCAAGAAGATCGTCTTGCCGGCCTCGTTGAGGCGGCGAACCTCGTCCCAGACCCGGGCTCGGCTCGCGGGGTCGAGCCCGGTCGTGGGCTCGTCGAGGAACAGGACCCGGGGGTTGTGCACGAGGGCGACGGCGAGGTCGAGGCGTCGTTTCATGCCGCCCGAGTAGGTCTTGACCCGTCGGTGCATCGCGTCGCCGATGTCGACCAGGGCGGCGAGGGAGCGGACCTGCTGGTCGATCTCGGCGTGGTCCAGCCCGTACAGGCGACCTTGCAGGCGTAGGAGCTCGTCACCGGTCTGGTTCGGGTCCAGGGAGGCGTCCTGGAGGGCGACGCCGATGCGGAGCCGTACGTCCTTGCTCTGGCTGACGACGTCGTATCCCGCGACGTGCGCGGACCCGGCTGACGGCACGAGCAGGGTGCACAGCATGCGGACGGTCGTGGACTTCCCGGCGCCGTTGGGCCCGAGGAAGCCGTAGATCTCACCGTCGTGCACCGCGAGGTCCACGCCCGCGACCGCGGTCGTGTCGCCGAACGAGCGGCGCAAGCCTGTGGCGGCGACGGCGTCACCCATGGTCCGTGCCCCGTCGTCCGGGCGACATGCACCCGCTGATCGGTGCGGTGGATGATCGAGACGCGGGCGGGCGCGCGCGCAGTGGCCGGTGGTCTGACGGGGACACGCGCCGGACGTT
Organism: Acidimicrobiia bacterium; assembly: GCA_035468285.1. GTDB lineage: Bacteria > Actinomycetota > Acidimicrobiia > IMCC26256 > PALSA-555 > PALSA-555. The sequence goes on from DATISY010000077.1 coordinate 5,386, forward strand.
AGCGCCGGCCACGCGGGCTCCCGCCGCCGTTTCGTATGATGGACCTGATGAACGATGCGCACCTGGAGTTCTGCTCGAGCCCGGAGTGGCGGACGATGGTCGAAGAGCTCGTCCTTCCCGCGGCACTCCCGGACGAGGGTCTCGGGGACGACGTCATCGAGATCGGCCCCGGACCCGGGTTCACCACCGACGTCCTCCGGACCCGGGCGCGGCGGGTGACGGCGGTCGAGCTCGACCCGGTGCTGGCCGAGGCGCTGGCGCGGCGGCTCGCGCGTACGAACGTCGAGGTCGTGGAGGGCGATGCCACCGCGCTCGACCTGCCGGCGGGTCGCTTCACTGGCGCCGCGTCCTTCAACATGCTGCACCACGTGCCGACGAGCGCGGCGCAAGATCTGGTGTTCGGCGAGCTGGCGCGTGTCCTCCGGCCCGGCGGGGTGCTCGCGGTGGCCGACGCCCTGCCGCGCGACGGGCTGGACGCCTTCCACGAGGGTGACACGTACAACCCGATCGAGCCGGACTCCCTCCCGGACCGGCTCGGCCGGGTCGGGTTCGTCGCGGTCGAGCTCCGAAGCTACGAGCTCGGCTGGGTCTGCGCCGCGCACACGACGTAACGGGAGCGGGATGCGGGTCCGAGCGCAAGACCCGCACGGGCGCCGCTGGGTCGTGGCGCGCCCGGTCCTCTCATGGACGCCGCACGTTCGGCTCCGATCGTTGATCGACGACCTGCCACTGAGCCGAGTGAACGTCGATGCGCCTCCTGACGTCACCAGCGCGGCGCGTGTGCGCGCGACCGCGCACGCGCGCGAGGCGGGGACGTTGACCTACGGGTCGGTGCTGGTGGTGATCGAGCTCCCGCTCCTCGTGGTCCAGGCCGTCGTGTGGGCGGTGCAGGCCGTTGCCACGTTCGCGTACAAGACTGCTCGTCGGCGACCGTGGACGATCACCGGCGGGTCGGCACTTCCCGAGCCGGCCCGGTTCGCCCTGACCGTGGTCGGGTGGGGGGCGAGTCGGGCCCGGGTGCACGCGATCGCCGCTGATCTCGACGCCGGCCGCGAGCCGCCACGCACCGGGTAACGACGGCGAAACCCGCAGCAGTCCGGGGTTCACGCGCCCGGCGCGTAGAGCGGGTAGTTGCGACCGACCTGGCGGGGTCTGGGCCCTCTGAGCGAAATGCGGGGCTGTATTTCGCTTCAGACCTCGGTAGGTTCAGCCGATCTTGTTCCTCACGCGGCGTCCCCCGTCGCGCCCGGTCGAGGAGGTCTGATGCACATCGCGCTCGCTTCGTCGATGCGTCGCCGTGCCTATGTCGGCGTCCTCGGGCTCCTCGCGTTCGCGAGCGCGGGGTGTATCGGCGCCGGACGAATAGGGCCCGCGCCGCCTCCCGTCCCCGGCGCCGCGGCCGCGGTGGCGTTCATCGACAGCCAGATCGGGAAGCCGTATTGCTACGCCGGTGCCGGGCCCGCGTGCTTCGACTGCTCGGGCCTGACGATGCGTGCCTGGCAGGCCGGGGGGCTGAACATTCCGCACTTCTCGGGCGCCCAGTACGCGATGTTCCCGGCGGTGCCGTTGAGCCAGCTCCAGCCGGGCGACCTCGTGTTCCCCGCTGACCCGAATCAGCATGTGGCGATGTACGTCGGGAACGGGTTCATCGTGCACGCCACTCACACCGGTGACTTCGTGCGCATCGCGCCACTGAACGAACCGGGGCTCGGGCTGGTCCTCGCGGTCCGACCCGGCTGACGTCACGGTCGGCCCGGTCGTTAGGCCAGGCGCGAGCTCAGCTCGGCGCGGGCCGCGGCGACCCAGTCGGTGCTCACCGGCGGGACCCCGGTGAGGTCGACGTCGTAGAGGTGCGCCGCGTTCCCGCCGAGGATCTTGGCTTGCGCCGTGTCGCTCAGCGCGGGATAGCCGAACTGCTCCTGCATCCACTCGGGGATCTGGAACGCGCGGAACGCGTCGATCAGATGCTGCGGGGGCCCGTACCAGACCGAGTCGGTCCCCCAGAGGATGCGGTCTTCACCGACCGCGAGGAGCAGCTTGCCGAGCACGTGCGCCGCCTCTCGTGGCCGACGAAGCATGAGGAACCATGTCGAGCCGAGCTCCGCGTACACGTTCGCGCCGGGTGCGACGCCGGCGCCGGCGAGGCTGGTCACCAGCCGACTGACGCCTCGGTCGGGACCGTCGGTGTGCGCACCTTCTTCGTTCGGGTCGGGCTCGTAGCCCGAGTGGTAGACGACCAAGGTCACGTCGGGGAACGCCGCCGCGGCGGGCCCGATGTCGCGGGGCGAGGCGCTCGCCGGGGCGAGGTTCGCGATCGGGCCCGCGATGCCCTTGTGGGCGCAGACGACGCGGGGGCCGAGGTCCCGCACCCGCTCCAGGAACGGCAGGCCCGTCTCCTCGTCGTCGAGGTACCAGCCCCGGCCGTCCCGGTCCTCGGGCGGCGACCAGAGCGTGTACACCTTCCACCCCGCCGGGGAGAGCCGGTCGCGCCAGTCGACCATGGCGTCGAGCTCGGCCGGGCCGAGGTTCGGGTGCACGATGGTGTGGGTGAGCACCCGCCGTGTCGCGGCGTACCGATCGACGATGGCACGAGCCGCAGCGATGTCATCGTTCGTGAGGACGTTGTCGGCGGCGCGACCCGGCGGTGACGTGAGGAGCGCCACCGCAGTCTCGCTGCCCCCGAACACGCACGTTGCCCATTCCGCTGCCGACAGCAGCGCCGGATCGATGCGGTCGCCCCATCGCTGCGGATCCACCATGCGCAAGAAGCCGAACAGGGCCTCCGCGCCGGTGGTCGCGGCGCGGCTCGGCCGGACCAGATGGGTCTGCACGTCGATCACGGTGTCGGTGCCGCCGAGCGCGGCGTCGGCGGCGGAACGGTCCGTCTCGGCCACGGCCGGCACGGGGTAGAAACCGCCACCCGCGGCGGTGTCGATCGAGCGCAGCGTCGCCGCCGTGCCCCGGCGGTCGTGGAGGTACTGCTCCGGGCTCACTCCGAGCCGGGTGGCGATGGAGTCCGCGACCTCGCAGGCCCGTGCCGTGGCGCGCCGCTCGGCGGGCCGGGGAGCGACCGGTGCGTACTCGTCGGACGAGCGGGCAGCGAGGAGTGGGGGAACGAGTCGTCGCGACAACGTCGCGAACGGTAACTCGGGTTGAACCTACGCGGCGGGTCCCGAGGTCAGCCGCGCGCTTGCGGAGTGCTGCTGGCCCGAGCTGTCGGTCCATTCGATGGTGACGGTGTCGCCCGGGTGCTTGCTGTGCACCAGCTGCGTCAAGGACGTCGCGGAGGTGACGGGCTGGCCGTCGAAGGAGGTGATGGTGTCACCGGCTCCGATGCCGGCGCTCCGCGCCGGGCTGCCGCTGTTGACGCTCTGGATGACCGCCCCGGCACCACCACCGCCGCCGGTCCCGTTCCCGGTGTCGTCGGGCTGGAGCCGCACGCCGAGGAACGCGGTCGCGCCCAGGCGGACGTTGGTGCTCTCGTGGCCGTCCTGGATCTGCTGAACGATCGAATCGGCGGCGTTGATCGGGATCGCGAACCCGATGCTGCTGGATGCGGCGTCGAGGGAATCGGCGGACGCGGCGGTGTTCATCCCGATCACCTGACCGTTGGCGTCGATGAGCGGCCCCCCGGAGTTGCCCGGCTGCAGTGCGGCGTTGGTCTCGATCAGGCTGCTGAGCTGCTCGGCGTGCCCGAGGCCGTCGCGCACGGTGATGGCCCGACCGAGGGCCGTGATGGTCCCCTCGGTGACCTTCGGAGGTCCAGGAAGGTTCAAGGCGTTCCCGATGGCGACGACAGGTTGGCCGACCGTGACCCGAGAGGAGTTCCCGAGCTTGACCGTCGGGAGCCCGGAGACGCCCTCGAGCTGCAAGAGGGCCACGTCGTCCGCGGGGTCGGTGCCGAGCACCCGGGCCGGGTAGGTCTGTGTGTGGCTGCCGAACTTGGCGGTGATGCTGGTCGCGCCCTCGATGACGTGGTTGTTGGTGAGGACCTCACCGGAGGGGGTCACGACCATGCCGGTCCCTGCGGCGGTCGCGCCGTCGAGCGACAGTGTCGAGGTGATGTCGACGATCGCGGGGTCGACGTCAGCGGCGATCGCCGTCGCGTTGAGCTGCTGCTGCGCAACTGGACGCGCCGGCGCGGACGAATGCGACGAGGGCCCGAGATTCGACGCGACGGCGACGCCGAGCCCGAGCGCCACGACGAGCGCAACGAACGCGGCGACGCTCCCAAACTTCCGTCGGGACTGCCGGCGCCGGCGCCGGGTCGGGCCGGTCGGCGCGGGTGGACCGTGGGGAGCGGTCCCGTCAGCGTTCCAGCTCCATCCGGCCGCGGCGGCCGGTGGAACCCGGTCCGGGTCGTCGTCCCAGGTGCTCATGTCCATGCCCCCTCAGAACGACTCGGGCGTCGGGTTTAGTTCCGGCTGGCGGGTGGACCCCAATGATCGTCACCTCGGCTGAGAGGCACCTGAGATCCGCCACCATGGGTAGCGCACGTCGCGCGCCCAGTCTCACCCACCGGGCATCTCGAACCGGCAACCGCAACCTGGCGAACGGGTGAACAGGCGACCACGACTCGGTCGGACCGTCCGGTCGGGCGCGCACCACCGTATGGGCTGATGGATGCTGGTGGCCCGATTTGGGCTGTTCCATACTGAGGGCTCGTGGATGGCGCCGGGCTGGTCCAGTGGATGGCGATCGGGCTGTCGTTCGTCGCGGTCATCGTGATCCTGCGATACGCCCGCCAACCCCGGTGTCCGGTGTGCTCTCGGCGCCACCTTCGCCGAGACGCCAGCAACCCTCCCACCGAGGCGGTGCTCCTCGCGGTCGAGGTCCCCGAGAGCACCGACGGGACCGTCATCAGCTGGAAAGCCGAGTAGCGACTCCCCGCTCGGCGCCGCGCCAGGTCCCGGTGGCCGCGAAGATGGAGCGAGTCCCCAACCAAGGAGTGGCGATGTTCAACGTGTCGGGCGCGGTCGCGGTCGTCACCGGCGCCTCGTCAGGCATCGGGCGGCGCGTCGCCGTCGAGCTGGCTCAACACGGCGCCACCGTGGTGCCGCTCGCGAGACGCGAGGACCGGCTCGCGACCCTGACCACTGAGCTGCAGCAGTCCGCTCCCGACTCGCATTACGTCACGTGCGACGTCAGCGACACCACCCTGTTCGCGGACACGCTGGGCGGCGTCGAGCAACGCCACGGCCGGATCGACATCCTCATCAACAACGCTGCCATCCCCGAACCTGACGGCGACGACCTCGCCCGGTACCGGACGGTGATGGAGACGAACTACTTCGCGGTCGTCGCGGGCACGTTGACTGTCCTGCCCGGCATGCGGGCCCGCCGCCGAGGTGCGATCGTGAACGTCTCGTCGGACACCGCCCGGGCCCCCACGCCGGGGGAGGCGGGGTATGCGGCGTCGAAGGCGGCGGTCAGCGCCTTCACGGAGGCGTTGTCCTATGACGTCGAGCCCGATGGGGTCTTCCTCCATGTCCTGTACCCCGGCTGGGTGCCGACGGAGATGACCCAGACCGACACCGACGACGCCCACCTGCCACCCAAGATGGTGCGCCGGAGCCCCGAACAGGTCGCCCGGCTCGTGGTCGCTGGCCTCGGAGCCCGACGGGTCGAGCTCGACGCGACCAAGCTGGCTCGTATCGCCCCGGTCGCACGCACCTTCTTCCCGGCCGCATACCGGCGAGGCATCCGGGCGTCACTCCGCTGACCCGGTCCGGGCCGGCCGCCCGGCAGTGGCCGCTCAGTCGCCGCCGCCTTTTCTGCCCCCGTGACCCTTCGGACGGTCCGGGTCGGCGGGGATGGGGGTCGTCGTCGTCGTGGTCGTGGTGGTCGTGGTCGGCATCCGCCCGAGCTGGGCCTCCACGTCGACGGCGGCGCCGAGGATCGCGGCGGCGCGGCCGCTGCTCACTTGGCCCTTCTGTCGCAGCTGCGCCACCGTGGACTCCAAGGTCGCGAGCGCCTGGAGCGCCTGGCTCCGGTCACCCCCCGCGATGGCGGCTCGGACGGCTTCGGCGTCCACGCGGAGCTGGCTGGCCGCTCCCGGGGTCATGGCGAGCGGCGCGGCGCCCCCGCCGCCGCAACCGGCGAGGAGGCACACCGTCGCCAGCCCGATGAGCCCGATGCGGACCCCGGGTCGCCTCATGGCCGGACCGTCTGATCGAGTCGTTGGAGCGCGGTGGCGAGCGGCGCGGGCAGCGCCGGCCCCGTGACCGGCGACGCCGGAGTGGTGAGCGCGGTGGCTCCCGTCGTCGGCGTCGACGGCGGGCTCGCTTGGTGCTGCGTGGCCAGGACGAGCACCGCCGCGACCGCCGCGACGGCGGCGATGGCGAACGCCGCCCATCCCCACCGGACGGACGGACGACGCGCCGGGATGGGGCGCCGGGCGAGGGTCCGCGTGCGGTCCCGCCCGGGGCTGCGTCGGCCGGGAGGCTCGATCGGTTCGGTGACGGGCTCAATCGACTCCGTCGCGGCGGACCCGACGTCGGGGCGCAGCGCGGCGCGCATCGCCGCCGCGTCGACGAACCGGCGACGAGGGTCACGCCGCATCGCCCGCTCGACGACGGCGATCAGCGCCGGGTCGAGATCGGGACGGAGCTCGCTGAGCGGCGTCGGGTCCCCGACCCGGATGGCGTGCAGCGCTGCCGGGGTATCGCCGGCGAAGGGCCGGCTGCCTGACAGCGCCTCGTAGAGCACCACGCCGACGGAGTACAGGTCGGCGCGCGGCGTCGCCGCGCGCCCGCTGAGCCGTTCCGGGGCGAGATATGCCGGGGTCCCGGGCACGAGGCCGGTCGTGGTCAGGTCGGCTGCCGCCTCGAGGCTCTTGGCGATCCCGAAGTCGGCGAGCTTCCAGCTGGTCGGTCCCGCGCGTAGGACGTTGCCGGGCTTGATGTCGCGATGCACGATCCCGGCGTGGTGCGCGGCGGTCAGCGCCGCGAGAAGCTGGTCGGCGATCGCGCGGGCCTGGGCGGCGTCGAGGGGTCCGCGGCGCAGCTCGTCGCGCAGGGTCTCGCCCGAGAGGAGCTCCATCACGATGTAGGGCTGGCCAGCGCCCTCGCCGGTGTCGAAGATCGCAACCACGTGGGGGTCGACGAGCTGGGCCGCGGCGGACCCCTCACCTTCGAACCGTCGTCGGGCCTCGTCCACTTGGGCCATGTCCCGCCGCAGCAGCTTGACCGCGACGGGCCGGTCGAGGCGCAGGTCGTGGGCCGCCCAGACGTCGCCCATGCCGCCGCGGCCGATCGGCCGGTCGAGCCGGTACCGGCCCGCGAGGCAGCGCGGCTCAGAATCGAGCATGGGTCGAGGCGTTCCCCGAACGGGTCCAGATCATGCGACGGTTGGAGCCGGGACCCGACGGCCCGCCGGGCTCGGCTCTACATTCGGGCCATGGGCAGGTCCACGACGAGCGCTCCTCGGCGGGACGGGCCGGACCGGCGATCCCGCCTCGACGGCGTGTGATGGACGCGCTCGGCGCCTACGAACAGACGCTCGTGTGGACGGGGCAACGGGTCGCCGGTGTCCGCGGCGACAACCTCGACGCGGTCACCCCCTGTCGGGACTGGACGGTCCGCGCCCTCGTCGCGCACATCGTCGCCGGGATCTGGTACTTCAAGGCGCTCGCCGCCGGCGAAGGGCTCGACCAGCTCCAACGCGAGCTCTCCGACCTGATCGGCGACGACCCGTTCGCGTCCTATGACCGCGCCGCGCGGTCCGCGCTCGACGCCTGGCGAGGGACCGGCGCACTCGACCGGACGTGCTCGATGCCGCTCGGCGACCGGCCTGGGCGTGACGTCCTCGCGATCCACCAAGCCGACCTGCTGATCCACGGGTGGGACGTCGCCGAGGCCACCCACCAGGACGCCGCCATTCCCGGGGATCTGGCGGAGTTCGCGCTCGGGACGGAACGCTCGTTCATCCAGGCCGAGATGCGCGGACCCGGTCGTGCCTACGCCGAGATCCGCACCGATTCCGAGATCACCGGGCCCCAAGATCGTCTGCTCGCGTTCGTCGGTCGGTCATCCGCCTGGCGCGGTGTCTGATGACCGTCTCGCGTCTATGAGAGGTGGATCTGTTGCAACCCGGAAGAGCACGCGACGTACGCCGAGGATCCGATCACTGCGTTCTGCCCGATCGCCACGCCCCCACACGCGTTGTTCAGCCGACCCGCGGGCGTGTTGTGGTCGCTCCCTCCGAGCGCGCTCGTGTTCAACAGGAACGCGTTGTGCTGCTTGCCGATGACGAACAGCTGGGTTCCATTCGGTAACAAGACCGGTGCGTCGGAACCGAGGTCCAGGTCGGCGGCGTTGTCCTGTCTCCACTCGGTCGGCTGGAAGTAATCGGCTGGCGCCGTTTGCGCGCCCGAGAGGCCCGACGCGATCTTCACTACCGCGTCGCTGTAGTCCGTTGCGCTCGGAGGAGTGTTCTGCCCGTTCCCGGTTGACACGTAGACGTTGTTGGATGAGTCGAGGGCCCCGCCGGCGGTGGCCCACACCGCACCTGCGTTGCTGTTCGACGCAATCTCGAGACTGCCCGCGATGCTTCCGTCGGATTCGTTGGCCGCGACGATCCACCCGTGGTAGCTCCCACAGTCCCCTACGAGTCCACCGAAGCCCACATAGATGTGACCGTTTGCCGCGAGCAACCCGGCGCGTTGCTGTTCAGCGGGAGTGTTCATTCCGGCGGGGTCAATCGAAACCGCGCTCATTGTGATTGCACCGCTCGACGGGTTCACGGCGACGAGTTGATGAGCGGGCGGGTTCAGGCCGGGACTGGTTCCCGTTTGCACCTCGCCGACGGCGTAGACGTTTCCATTGGAGCCCTGAACCGGGTTGCTGGTCATCCCGAGCGGGAAGATGTCACCGCAATTGTTGAGATTCGGGAACGTGTGAATGTGGGCGGCGGATTCTGGAGTCCCGATGTGAACCGGTCCCCATTGGATGTGTCCGGCCTGCGGGCCGGAAAGGTTCAGACCGTAGAGCGAGTTGTTCTCGGTGGCCGCGACGACGGTGTTGCCGACGACGAGCGGGCGTGCTTGGACGAAGCCGTCGAGCAGATCTGAGGTCCAGGACGTCTGCGATCCGGCTGGGACCGCCGGCGTGGAGAAGGCCGCAATATGGGCCCCACTCTCAACCAGGACCCAGTTCGGCACCACGGCCGGCGTGGGGAAGTGCTGGGACCCGTCCAGCGGCACGGCGTGTTGGGTGACAACGTTGCCGGTCGCGGCGTCGAGTCCCCACAGCGATCCATTGCCCATCGACCAGACGAGATTCTCCGTGGGGTCTGCGGCGATCGGTCCGTGCGCGTGGCTGCTGGTCCAGCCGAGGCTCATCGTGCCGAACGACGGGGGAGGGGGCGGCGGGGGTGGCGGCGGGGGTGGCGGGGGTGGCTTGCAGGCGACGAGGAACGCCCCAAGCAGGACACTGATGACGGCGACCGTGAGTCTCTTGTGCATCCCGTCCTCCGGTTGCCGTTCCGGTGGTGTCGACCGTCCTGCACCCAAACCTAAGGGGGCCGAGTCCCGTACGGGGTGCACGCACCGGGAGAGGGGTCCCACAAGCACCTTCGTGTCCGTCGCCTGCGATGGATCATTGGTTCGCGCTACACGAATGGATTTGTGGCACCCCGGGCGTATGCTCCGCGTCTATGGCCGATCAGGCCCGTTTCGCCGAACTCGCGATGCCGTACATGGATGCGCTGTACTCGGCTGCCCTGCGGATGACCCGCAACCCGTCGGACGCCGAGGATCTCGTCCAGGAGACGTATCTGCGCGCCTACCGGGGTTTCGGTGGGTTCAAGGACGGCACGAACCTGAAGGCCTGGCTCTACAAGATCCTGACAAACACCTTCATCAACTCGTACCGTGCCAAGAAGCGCCGTCCGGAGGAGTCCGAGCTCGACGACACCGAGGACTTCTACCTGTACCGGCGCCTCGGCGGCCTCGAGGCCGCGGCAGCGGACCGGACCCCCGAGACCGAGGTCCTCGAGGCGATCCCCGAGGCGGTGGTGAAGGAGGCGCTCGAATCGCTACCCGAGCAGTTCCGGATGGCGGTCCTCCTCGCCGACGTCGAGGGCTTCTCCTACAAGGAGATCGCCGAGATCATGGGCGTGCCCATCGGGACCGTGATGAGTCGGCTGCATCGTGGAAGAAAGCAGCTCCAGGAGCGGTTGTGGAGTTTCGCGCAGGAACGCGGGCTGCTCCCCGAACCGGCAACCGCCGGTGGGTCCTGACCCGGACCCGGGACGGCACCGGGGGAAGTTGAGGACCGGCACGAGGATGGATTGCGAACAGGCGTTCCATCGGATGTATCACTACCTGGACGGCGAGCTGACCGTCTGGCGACGGTGGGTGATCACCCGACACCTCGACCGTTGCCCGCCGTGCGCGCAGGGCTTCGATTTCGAGGTTGAACTGCGCCAAGTCATCGCATCTCGCTGTCGGGACACCGTCCCACCGGAGCTGAAGCGTCGGGTCGCCGATGCGCTCGGCCTCTCCGAGGAGGATCAGCGCCGGGTCGAAGGGCAGCGGTGACCCGGCCCGTATGATGGCGGGTGTGCAGACGGTTCGACTGGGCTGGATCACCGCGGTGGGTGTGTTCGTGTTCGCCGCGCCGGCCGGCGCGACGACGCCGATCGTCGCGGGCCACATGTGGTTCTACTGGTTGGCGCCGATCCTGACGGTGAGCGCGGCGGGCCTCGTGTTGTCGCTGTGGGGCGGATACATCAGAAAGGTGCTGTTCCCGAAGTACCGGGGCCGCAAGGTCCAGGATTGACTTCCGCGCCCGCCCTCGACGTGGAACGGGTCTCGGCACCCGAGCCGGTCGACTGGGCCCTTGCGCAACGAGTGGCGCGCCGCGTCGCCGGCCGCGACCCCCTCACCGACTCGTATCTCGCGGCGTCGCTGCGCGACGACTTCGCCGCCGTCACCCATCAGGCTGAAGAGCTCGTCGCCGACTACACCGGCCTGCGCGCCGACGGCCTGGCCCGCGCCGCGGTGCTGGACCGGGGCGGCTGGGTCGACGTGAACATCGCGTCGATGCGGCGCCTGCTCGGCCCGCTCACGGAACGGTTGGGGGAGCGCATGGCCCGCAGCCCCATCGCCCCGGTCGGCCGGTCCGTTGCCGCCACGGAGCTCGGGGTGCTGCTGGGTTGGTTCGCGCAACGGGTCCTCGGCCAGTACGACCTGCTCGTCCCCGACGACACCGACGGGTCCACCGATGGTGACGCCGTCTACTACGTCGGCCCGAACGTCTTGGGCCTCGAGAAGCGGTTCGCGTTCCGACCCCAGGACTTCCGGCGATGGGTCGCGATCCACGAGGTCACCCACCGGGCCCAGTTCTGCGGCGTCCCGTGGATGCGGGGCTACTTCCTCGACCTGGTCGGTCGGGCGATGGGGATGGTCGACACCGATCCGCGTGCGCTGATCCGCTCGCTGCTCCGCGGCGCCGAAGAGATCCGTCAGGGCCGCAACCCGCTCGACGACGGGGGTCTCGTGGCGTTGCTCGCCACCGACGAGCACCGGGAGGTGTTGGCCCGCATCCAGGCCCTCATGTCGGTCCTCGAAGGGCACGGCAACCGGGTCATGAACGAGCTCGGCCGGGTGCACGTCGCCGGGCAGGACCGCATGGCAAGAGTGCTCAGCGCCCGGCGCCGGACCGCGGGGCTCACCGGTGCGCTGTACCGCGTGCTCGGCCTCGACGCCAAGATGCGCCAGTACGAGATCGGGGAACGGTTCGTCGAGGCCATCGAGCAGGAGGCCGGGCCCCGCGCCCTCGACGCCGCGTGGCGAGGACCCGAGTGGCTCCCCGTGCTCGACGAGCTCACTCGTCCGACCGCGTGGCTGGCCCGCGTCGAGCGCGGGGAGCCCGCGCCCGCGCTCTGAGCGGTTGCTGCCCGCCGACCTCCGCGCCCGCCTGGTCGGCCTCGACGGGGTCGACTCGCCCGTCGTCGTGGCGTGCTCCGGCGGACCAGATTCGTTGACCCTCCTCGCGGTCAGCCAGGACCTGGCGTTGGACCCGGTCGCGGTGCACGTCGATCACGGGCTCCGCGCCGGCAGCGGCGCGGAGGCAGACGTCGTCGCCGAACACGCCGCCCGGATCGGCGCCCGGTTCGGCGCGGTGCACGCGCCCGTCACGCCGGGACCGAACCTCGAGGCCCGGGCGCGGGCCGCCCGGTACGAGGCCCTCGACCGGTCCCGCCGCACGTTCGGGGCGTCGGTGGTCCTCACCGGCCACACCGCCGATGACCAGGCGGAGACGGTGCTGTTGAACCTGCTGCGGGGCAGCGCCAGCGCGGGACTGGGCGCGATGGCCCCGCGCCGCGGCGACGTGGTCCGCCCGCTCCTCGGGGTTCGTCGGGCCGAGACCGAGGCGGTCTGCGCCGAGCTCGGGTTCATACCGGTCAGGGACCCGACGAACGACGACACCCGGCTGCGCCGCAACTGGATCCGGCACGACGCTCTGCCCCACCTCAGCGCCGGCGCGGACCGCGATCTCGTCCCCGTGCTCACCCGCCAAGCCGCGCTGCTCCGCGCCGAGTCCGAGTTCCTCGACGAGCTCGCGGCCGCCGGGTGGCCCGCCGGCGCCCCACTCGCCTCGACCCTCGCGGCGCTTCCCGACGTGCTCGCGCGCCGGGCCGTCCGGAGGTGGCTGGGATCGCCGCCCCCCTCCCTGGCCGACGTCGAGCGGGTGCTCGCGGTCGCGCGTGGGGAGTGCCGTGCCACGGAGCTCGCCGGCGGTCGCCGCGTGTCCCGACACCAGGGTCGCCTCGAGGTGGCCCGCGGTACGGTCCTGCCGTGAGCGGCGCCGACCCCCCCGGGATCCGGCGCGACCCGTTCCTCGGGCGGGTGGTGGTGAGCGAGGCGGACCTGCAGGCAAGGGTCGCCGCGCTGGGCGACGAGATCACCCGCGACTACGCCGACCGGGCACCGCTGCTCGTCGGTGTCCTCAAAGGCGCATGCATGTTCATGAGCGACCTCGCGCGCGCCGTCGACCTCCCCGTCGAGTTCGACTTCATGGCCGTCTCCTCGTACGGGTCCGCGACCCGCACCAGCGGCGTCGTGCGGATCATCAAGGACCTCGACCTGGACCTCACCGGGCGCGACGTCGTGATCGTCGAGGACATCGTGGACTCCGGTCTGACGTTGCAGTACCTCCGCAAGAACCTCGCCGCCCGCGGACCGAGCTCCCTCGAGGTGTGCGCGCTCCTCCTCAAAGAGGGACTCCAGAAGGTGGACCTGAACCTCCGTTATGTCGGGTTTCAGATCCCGCCCGCGTTCGTCGTCGGGTACGGCCTCGACGTCGCCGAGCGGTACCGCAACGTCCCCCAAGTCCATGAATATCTCGGCCCGGATCCCACGTAACCTGGGCGGACTCTGAGCAAGCTTCGCCGCCCCCTCCTGGCGTCTCTCGTCGTCGTCGCCGTCGTCGCGGGGTTCGCCGCGTTCCACTTCCTGAGCGCGGGGACGTCGCGCCACGACCTGTCCCTCACCCAGTTCCGCGACCAGCTGGCCCACGGACACGTGCGCCAGGCGACCCTGCTCGACAAGGACCACGTCATCCAGGGGACCCTGGCCAACGGGACCGCGTACTCGGTCCGGTTCCCGTCCGGGTACACCGACACCGTCACCAAGGAGATCATCGCGGCCCACGTCGGCGGGTTCCGCGTCGACGGCCAGCAGACCAACGCCTGGGTCAGTGCGCTCCTCACGATCTTGCCGTTCGTGCTCATCCTCGGTGTCGTCCTGTTCTTGCTCCGTCAGGTGCAAGGCGGCCGGGGGCTCAGCAGCTTCGGGCGATCACGGGCCAAGCCCCTCGCCAAGGACCAGCCGTCCGTCACGTTCTCCGACGTCGCCGGCCTCGACGAAGCGGTCGAGGAGCTACGCGAGATCGAGGAGTTCCTCGAGGACCCAGCCCGGTTCCGCGAGATGGGCGCCAAGATCCCCAAGGGCGTCCTGCTCTACGGGCCCCCCGGCACCGGCAAGACACTCCTCGCGCGCGCCGTCGCCGGCGCCGCCGGTGTCCCCTTCTTCTCGATCAGCGGTTCCGACTTCGTCGAGATGTTCGTCGGTGTCGGTGCGTCGCGAGTCCGGGACCTCTTCGAGCAGGCCAAAGCGGCCGCACCCGCGATCGTGTTCGTCGACGAGATCGACGCCGTCGGCCGCCACCGTGGGGCCGGCGTCGGCGGGGGCCATGACGAACGCGAGCAGACACTGAACCAGCTCCTCGTCGAGATGGACGGCTTCGACCAGCGCAGCGGCGTCATCCTGCTGGCGTCGACGAACCGGCCCGACATCCTCGACCCCGCGCTGCTCCGCCCCGGCCGCTTCGACCGCCAGATCGTCGTCGACCGTCCCGACCTCGCCGGCCGCAACGCGATCCTCGCGGTCCACGCCCACGAGAAGCCGCTCGCGCCTGGCGTCGACCTCGGGTTGATCGCCCGCCGCACCCCCGGGTTCACCGGCGCCGACCTCGCCAACCTGCTCAACGAAGCCGCGCTGCTCTCGGCACGTCACGGCCTCAAGCTCATCGGCCTGCCCCAGCTGGAAGAAGCCACCGAGCGGGTGATGGCCGGCCCCGAGCGGCGCAGCCGCGTCCTCTCCGACCGGGAGCGAACGATCATCGCCTACCACGAAGGCGGCCATGCGCTCGTCGCGCACGCGCTGCCGAACACCGACCCGGTGCACAAGGTGTCGATCATCCCCCGCGGCCGCGCGCTCGGGTACACACTCACCTTGCCGACCGAGGACAAGTTCCTCGTCACGCGCGACGAGCTCACGGACGAGCTGGCGATGCTGCTCGGGGGTCGCAGCGCCGAAGAGCTCGTCTTCGAGGACCCCACGACGGGCGCGCAGAACGACATCGACCGGGCAACGACCATCGCCCGCCAGATGATCACCGAGTTCGGCATGAGCGACGAGCTCGGGCCGCTCCGCCTCGGGCAAGCCCAAGGTGAGGTGTTCCTCGGCCGGGACTTCGCCAGCACCCCCGACTACTCCGACGACGTCGCCGCCCGCATCGACGCCGAGGTACACCGCCTCGTCGAGCACGCCCACGACATCGCCCGCGAGATCATCCAGATCAACCGTGCCGTCCTCGACCGCCTCGCCGCCGAGCTCGTCGAGCGGGAAACCTGCGACGTGGAACGCGTCACGGAGCTCTTCTCCTCCGTCGAGCCGTTCACCGGGTCCGGCCTCGGGCGGGCCAGCGCGGTCGCGGCGTCCGACACCCCACCCCCCAAGCGGAGGGCGACACGATGACCGACCCCGAGCACGGCTCCGGCGTCGACATCGGCCGCATCCAGAAAGCGGTCCGCGAGATCCTCGAAGCGGTCGGCGAGGACCCCGACCGAGACGGCCTCCAACGCACCCCCGAGCGGGTGGCGCGCATGTACGCGGAGATCTTCCGGGGGCTCGGCGAGGACCCGGCCCAGCACCTCGCGGTCACGTTCGAGGCCGACCACGACGAGATGGTCCTCGTCCGCGACATCCCGCTCTACGGGATCTGCGAACACCACCTCGTCCCGTTCGCCGGGCGCGCCCACGTGGCGTACATCCCCGGCCCCGACGGGCGGATCACCGGCCTGTCCAAGATCGCCCGGCTCGTGGAGGGCTACGCCCGCCGACCCCAAGTCCAAGAGCGGCTCACCACCCAGATCGCCGACGCGCTCGTCCACGTCCTCAAACCCGACGGCGTGCTCGTCATGATGGAAGCCGAGCATCTGTGCATGTCGATGCGGGGCGTCAAGAAGCCGGGCGCGCTGACCGTCACCTCGGCCGTCCGGGGACTGTTCAAGACCAACGCCGCGACCCGCTCGGAAGCCATGAGCCTGATCACGGCGCCCGGCACCCGCTTCTGACGCACCGCTCGGGGCCCCCGCAGGCCCATCCAGTCGCCGGTACGATCCGCCCGTGTTCACCTGGGCGAGTCTGAACGCCGAACGCCCCGCGGTGATGGGGATCGTCAACGTCACCCCCGACTCGTTCTCCGACGGTGGCCGCTACCTCGACGAGGACGCCGCCGTCGCCCACGGGCACGCGCTCGCCGCGGCCGGCGCCGCCGTCCTCGACGTCGGCGGGGAATCGACGCGACCCGGCGCAGCGCCGGTCGACGAGGCCGAAGAACGCCGCCGCGTGATCCCCGTCGTCGAGCGCCTCGCCGGCGAGACCGCCGTCCCGGTCAGCATCGACACCACCAAGCCGACCGTCGCTGCCGCCGCGCTCGACGCGGGCGCCGTCATCGTGAACGACGTGTCCGCCGCCCGGTTCCACCCCGCCCTCCTCGAGGTCGTCGCCGACCGCGGCGCGGGATACGTCGCCATGCACATGCTCGGCGAGCCCCGCACCATGCAGGACGACCCCCGCTACACCGACGTCGTCGCCGAGGTCGGCGACTTCCTCCTCGACCGCCTCGACGCGGCCCGCGCCGTCGGGGTCCCTGACGCGGCGCTGGCGGCCGACCCCGGCATCGGCTTCGGGAAGACCCCGGCCCACAACCTCGCCCTGCTCGCCCAGCTGCGCGACCTCTGCGACCGCGTCGACGTTCCCGTCCTCGTCGGGGCCTCCCGGAAACGGTTCCTCGGCGAGCTCCTCCACGCCGCGGGCGGCACCGACAACGCCGACCTCGACGCCCGCGACGACGCCACGCTCGCCGCCGTCGTCTGGGCCGTCGACCACGGGGCCCGCATCCTCCGGGTCCACGCGGTACGCCCGGCCGCCCGGGCCGTCGCGCTCCTCACCGCGCTCGACGAGGCGGCCGCCTGATGCGCGGCCGGTGGGCCCAAGGCCTCGAACCCCGCGGCTTCACCTGGGTCATCAAAGACCGCCTCGCCGCGTCGGAACGACCCGGCGGGTTCGCGCGCAACCACCGCAAGGTCCGCCGCCAAGAAGAGCTGATCTGGCTCGCCGGCAACGGGTTCACCCATGTCCTCTCGATGCTCGAATCGCCCCACAACCTGCACGCCTACGAAGAAGCGAGCATCGCGTACGAGCACCTCCCCCTCGGCCGCCACGACGAATGGCCCTACCGGCTCCCGTTGATCTACACGACCCTGAAGAAGTGGCTCGACGACCCCGACGAACGCGTCCTCATCCACCACGAGGAGTTCGGCGAGCGGCTTCTCGGCGTCCTGACCGGATACCTCCTCTATGCGGGCGTCATGGCCGACGGGTCGCACGCCATCGTCCTCATCGAGAAGCTGACCGGCCGTCAGCTCGGCGCCCCCGGCCGCGAAGTCGTCGCGGCCACCATCGACGAAGGCCTCGCCGGCGCGGGCGCCCGGCCGAGCTGACCTCCATGGACTGCATCGTCATCTCCGGGCTCCGAGAGCTGGGCGTGCACGGCGTGCTCGCCGAGGAGCAGGCCCGACCCCAGCCCTTCGAGGTCGACGTCGAACTGAGCGTCGACGCCACCGCCGCCGGGGAGAGCGACGGGCTCGAGGACACCGTCGACTACTCCGCCGTCGCGGAAGCCGTCAGCCGCGTCGTGCGCTCCGAGCGGTACCAGCTCCTCGAGCGCCTCGCGACCCGCATCGCCGAGGTGTGCCGCGTCGACGAGCGGGTGCTCGCGGTGACCGTCACCGTCCGAAAGCTGCACCCCCCGGTGCGAGCCATGGTCGACACCGTCGCCGTCCGCCTCGAGCGGTGACGCGGCTCGCGTACCTGGGACTGGGCTCGAACGTCGGTGACCGCGCCGCGCACCTCCAAGGCGCGGTGGACGGTCTCGCCGAGACCCCGGGCGTGACGGTCGTCGGCGTCTCGGCCGTGTACGAGACCGCCCCCGTCGGGGGTCCCTCCCAGGGCGACTACCTCAACGCCGCGGTCGCGATCCGCACCGCGCTCAGCGCCAGGGATCTCCTCGCCGTCGCGCACCACCTCGAGGACGCCGCGCGCCGGGTCCGGGGGGAGCGGTGGGGACCCCGGACCCTCGATGTCGATGTCCTCCTCGTCGGCGACGAGGCGGTCCACGACGCCGACCTCGAGGTGCCCCACCCCCGGATCGCCGAGCGGGGCTTCGTCCTCGCCCCCCTCGCCGACCTCGACGCCGGCCCGGCGCGGCCGTCCCCTCCCGGCGACTACCCGGGCGTGCGCCGCACCGCTCTAGTCTTGGTGGTGCCCTAGTCGACCGGCACCCCAACCGGGGGCTGGATCGAGAGGTCGGACCATGGACGACAGGACAACGAGCGTCTTCGCGCTCGTCGGCCCAGGCCGGGCCGGGACCGCCGTCGCGGACGCGCTCGTCGCGGCCGGGCACCGCTGCGTGGCCGTCGCCGGCCGCACCCCGGAGGCCCCATCGACGCTCGCCGCCGCCCGCCGGCTCGCCGCCCCGGCGACGACGGTCGCTGAGGCCGGACGTGACGCCG
>DATISY010000078.1:0-5740 GCA_035468285.1 Acidimicrobiia bacterium
CATGCCTTCGGCAGCGTCGCGCACTTCGTCGGGGACACCCCGGAGCCCGGTGACCATGTTCCGGATGAGGATCAGCAGGGTGTACGCGGTCAAGGGGATGATCGCCGTCGAGACCGACAGGCCGGTGATCGGTAGCAGCAGGGCGAACAGCGCGAGGGACGGAATCGTGTAGAGGACTCCGGTGACGCCGATGATCGGACCGTACGCACGCCGGTAGCGGACACAGAGCAACGCCAACGGGAACGCGATCAGCAACCCGAAGCCCATCGACAGCAAGGTCAGCTCGATGTGCTGGGTGAGCCGGTCCCGGATCAGGCTCAGGTGATCGGTCACCCACGGCCAGTACAGCCACTTGGGGCCGATGTCCGCGCCGAGCACACGGACGATCACCGGCGACACCGCAGTCGCGATCACGCGGTCACGAGGCTACCGAGCCGAGCTGAGCACGTCTCGATAGCAACGCCGGGTCCGGCGGATCGACTGCTCCCACGTGAAACCGGCGGCCCACTCCCGCGACACGGCTGCCATGCGAGCGCGGGCCGGTGCGTCGCGGAGCAGCCCGACGAGGGCTTCACCCCAGGCCCCGGTGTCCGTTGGCGGTGCGTACGCTGCGGCGGCTCCGCCGACCTCGCGCAAGACGGGGATGTCGGAGCAGAGGACCGGGACACTTTGGGCCATCGCCTCGAGGATGGGCAGCCCGAAGCCTTCGTGGATGCTGGGGAAGGCGAACAGCGACGCGCCGCGGTAGAGGGCGGTGAGCCGGTCGGATCGGATCGCGCCGGTGAAGCAGATGCGGTCGCCGAGCGCCTCGCTGGACAAGGCGACCGCCCGGGGGGCGCCCCGCCATCCGTCGGGACCGACGACCACGAGCCGTTCCGGGAGGCCGGCCCGGACCACGGCCTGGAACGCCTCGAGGAGCAGCGGCAGGTTCTTCCTCGGCTCGAGGGTCCCGACCCACAGCACGTAGGGCACGTCGCCGAGCCCGAGGGTGGCGCGCGTGGCCTCGACCAGCCCCTCGCTCACCTGACGTTGTGAGACGCCGTGCGGAATCACCCGGATCCGCTCGGCCTTGATCGCGGTCCGGTCGACGATCTCCGCCGCGGCAGCCTGCGTCGGCGCGATCACGAGATCGGCTCGTCGCGCGGCCGCGGCGAAACCCTGATTGTGAAATCTCCGCCCGCGGCGGGGGTAGGTGTCAGGTTCGACCAGCGTCGCCGCGTCGTGCGCGGTCACGATGAGGGGTGCACCGGAGCGGGGCGGGACCGCGAGCGAGGGGGCGTGCACGAGATCGACGTGCCGGAGCGCCGGGTGCAGCGTCCCGAGCGGCGGGACCCCGAGCAGGTTCCAGCTGTCGTAGAGGACCGGCCGCGGCAGCAGCAACGCGACCGGCTCGAGGTCGGCGAGACCGAACGCGCCGAGCGCGGCCTCGATCTTCGAGCGGCGGTGTCGAGCGACGAACGGGACGACCTCGATACGCTCGCCGCCGTCCGGGTCGGGCCCGGGCAGGAGCCGGGCCAGTTCGGCGGTGTAGCGACCGATCCCGCCGGGTGGGCGATGGAGCAGCTGCTCAAGGTTGAGGGCGAGACGCATGATCAGGCTCTGCTCGATCCAACCGGTCGCCGAGCGCGGCGGGTCGGATCAGGCGCTCCTTCGGATGGTTCGCAGCCTGCCACGCCCGGAATTCGAGTGCCATGTCGTGGTACCGGGCGAACCGCCGCTCCGGGCCGAGTTCGAGGCCGCCGGCGCCACAGTGCATGTCGTGCCGATGCGGCGTATCTCGCGGAGTCATCGGCTCTGGGACTGGTTCGTGTACGCGGTCGCGTGGCCGGTCACCGTCGTCCGGCTCGCCCGGTTGCTGTGCCGCGTCGACGTCGACGTGGTGCACACCAACTCGTTTCATTCCTGGTACGGGTGGGCGGCGGCGCGGCTCGCTCGTCGCCCCCATGTCTGGCACGGCCGTGAGATCGTCGTGCAGTCCCGGGCTGCCCTGGGCGTCGAGCGGTTCCTCATCCCGCGATTCTCGGACCGGGTCTTGTCGATGTCCCAGGCCATCGCCGATCAGCTCGACGGGGTCGACGTCGTCGTGGTCCACGAAACGCCCGACCCCGACGAGTTCAACCCGCGTCGCGCCGGGCACTTTCGCCCGCGCGTCCCCATCGGGGACCGGGTGGCCCTCGTCGGCGCCGCTGGTCGGATCGACTCCTGGAAGGGTTTCGACGTGCTGCTCGACGCGTTCGGGCAGGTCCGGGGGGCGCGTGACGACGTGGAGCTCGTCGTCGCCGGCGGACCGGTCCCCGGCAAAGAAGGTCTCTTCGCCTCGCTCGCAACGAAGGCGGCCGCGATCCCCGGTGTCCACTGGCTCGGTGGCCGCGACGACGTCGCCGACCTCCTCGCGGATCTCGACCTCTTCGTGTTGCCGTCGACCGAACCCGAGCCGTACGGGCTGGTGCTCGTCGAGGCCTTGATGAGCGGTGTGCCGGTCATCGCCACCGATGCCGGCGGCCCACGCGAGATCATCGCCGAGGCGACGCCGGGCAGTGGCCGGCTGGTCGCCGTCGGGGACCGGGCGGCGCTCGCCGCCGCCCTGCTCGCCGCGCTCGACGAGCAACCAACGACGAACGCGACGGTCCGGGCGGCTCGCCCGTCGCGCCGCGCCCCCGAGCCGGAACGGTTCGCGGCCATCTTTCGGTCCGTGCTCGACACGTCGGCGCGCAAGGCGCGTCGGGGGCTGCGGTAGGGTCGAGGGCTGTTCGGAGGCCCCTGCATGATCCGGCTGGATGCTGTCTCGAAGCGCTTCCCGAACGGGCAGGTCGCGGTTGACGCCCTGACGATCGAGATCCCCTCCGGCGAGACGTGTGTCCTCGTCGGGCCGTCGGGGTGCGGCAAGACCACGACCCTGAAGATGATCAACCGGCTCGTGGAGCCGACCAGCGGCAGGATCTTCCTCGACGACGAGGACATCACCGAGGGCGACCCGGTCCAGCTCCGCCGACGGATCGGTTACGTGATCCAGCAGGTCGGGCTGTTCCCGCACCAGTCGATCGGCACGAACGTCGGCACGGTGCCCCGCCTCCTCGGTTGGAAGAAGGACCGCGTCGCGGCCCGGGTCGACGAGCTGCTCGACCTCGTGGGCCTCCCCTCCGGCGAGTACCGCGACCGCTACCCGGCGCAGCTCTCCGGCGGGCAACGCCAACGGGTCGGCGTCGCCCGGGCGCTCGCCGCGGACCCGCCGGTGCTGCTCATGGACGAGCCGTTCGGCGCGATCGACCCGATCACCCGGCTCCGCCTCCAAGACGAGTTCCTCCGCCTCCAGAGCGAGGTGCGCAAGACGGTGGTGTTCGTCACCCACGACATCGAGGAAGCCGTGAAGATGGGCGACCGGATCTGCATCCTCGAGGTCGGCGGCAACCTGGCGCAGTACGACACCCCCGCCCAGGTGCTCGGCAACCCCGCCTCCCCGTTCGTGGCGGACTTCGTCGGCGCCGACCGGGGCTTGAAACGCCTCCGCGTCACCCCGATCACCCGCGACACCCTCGAGCACCCGCCCACCGTGCTCCCGGCCGCCTCCCTCGCCGAGGCCCGAGCCGCGATCGAGCGCAGCGGCGCCGACTGGGTCGCCGTCGTCAGCGCGGACGGGCGCCTCGTCGGCCATGTCCGCCGCGACAAGGCCGACGGCGACGGCCCGGTGACGCCCCGCACCGAGCGCCTCGAGGCGTGGGTCTCGATCAACCAGCCCCTCGAGGACGCGCTGGCGTCGATGCTCCTCACCGACGTCGGCTGGGTCGCGGTGCTCGACGGCGACCGGTTCCTCGGCGTCCTCACCCCCGAGTCCGTGTACCGCACGCTCCGCCAGTCCCTCGACGGCCACGAGCCGGCCGCGACGACCGTCCCCGCCCGATGACCAATCCAACGACCCGCCGTCTGACGTACCCCAACCGACCCAACAAGGAGATCGCCATGCCCGACGTGCTGACACGTCACCTCCGGCTGGGCTCAGTCCGAGACATGGACTGGGTCACCGCACACTTCGGACACCGGTAGCCATGCCGTCCCCGGAGCCGGTCCTGACCGAGCTCGAGGCCCACCGGGCCGTCGCCGACGCCGCGCGCGGCCCGGCTGCCCCCGCGTCGAACGGGACGCACCGCGTGGGCGTCGAGCTCGAATGGCTGGCCGGGCGGCTCGACGACCCGAGCCGCCCGGTTCCCTTCGATGCCCTCCAGGCCGCCACCGCGAGCCTCGAGCCCCTGTCCGGGGGGAGCCGGATCAGCTTCGAACCGGGTGGGCAGGTCGAGCTCAGCTCCCCCGCCCTCGACGGACTCGCCGCGTGCACGTCCATCGGCCGTGACACCGCCACCCTCCGCGCCGCGCTCGAACCCGCGGGGATCGGCTTGACCGCCGTCGGACTCGACCCGAGCGGCGAGCGCGACCGGGTCGTCCGGAACGCCCGCTATGACGCGATGGAGGCGTTCTTCGACGCGGACGGCGACGCCGGTCGCACCATGATGCGCAGCACCGCGGCCGTCCAGGTCAACCTCGACTACGGGCCCGACGGGGAGCGGGAGCGCCGCTGGCAGCTCGCCCACGACGTCGGCCCGGTGCTCGCCGCGGCGTTCGCCAACTCGCCGTGGTCGCGGGGAGAGCCGACCGGTTGGCGCTCGGCGCGTCTCGCGGTCTGGTTCGGGATCGACCCCGGCCGCAGCGCGCCGGTCCCCCGCACCGGCGCCTGCCCCGACGCGTGGGCGACCTACGCCCTCGACGCCCGGGTCATGATGGTGCGCCGCTCCACCGACGAGCACGTCCCCGTGCTCGACGACCTCGGGTTCCGGACGTGGATCACCGACGGCCACCCGCTGGGCTGGCCGACCCGCGACGACCTCGACTACCACCTGACCACCCTGTTCCCCCCGGTCCGCCCACGCGGATGGCTCGAGCTCCGGATGATCGACGCGCTCCCCGACCCCTGGTGGCGAGCCGCGGTCGCGGTCTCGGACGCGGTCATCACCGACCCCGAGCTCGACGCCGCGGTCCGCGCGGCGTCGGGACCCGTCAGCAGCCTCTGGCGAGAAGCGGCCCACGACGGTCTCTCACACCCCGCGCTGGGGCGCGCGGCGCGGGGCTGCTTCCATGCGGCGCGCGACGTGCTGTCGTCCCGCGGCGCCGACCGGGCGACGATCGACGCGACCGAGGAGTTCATCGACCGCTACGTCGACCGCTCGCGCTGCCCGGCCGATGACCGCCTCGGCGCCGAGCGGAACGGCGCCACCCAGAACGCTCTCGGGGCACGGGTACCGGCATGGACCTGAACCGGCTCGTCGCGTGTCATCTCGACCACGCTCGGGCACGGACGTCGAGCTTGCTCGAACCTCTCGACGACGACGAGTTGGTCGGCCAGGTGTCGGCCCTCATGTCTCCGCTCGTCTGGGACCTGGCGCATATCGCTCACTACGAAGAGCTGTGGCTGCTCCGAGCGCTGATCGGCGCGCCCGCGACCGATCCACGCTTCGACGACCTCTACGACGCGTTCCAGCACCCTCGTCGCGAGCGCGCCGCGCTCCCGATCCTCGGACCCGACGCCGCGCGCAGGTCCGCCCGGGACGTCCGGGGCCGTGTCCTCGACGTCTTGGGTCGCGTCGACCTCGACGACCATCCGCTAGCGCGCGACGGGTTCGTCTACGGCATGGTCGTCCAGCACGAGCATCAGCACCACGAGACCATGCTCGCCACGATCGACCTCATGGGC
>DATISY010000079.1:0-2971 GCA_035468285.1 Acidimicrobiia bacterium
CGGGGCCGAGCTCGACGAGCGTGCCGAGGTACATCACAGCGACGGTGTCAGCGACGTGGCGGACGACGGCGAGATCGTGCGCGATGAGCACGTAGGTGAGGTGGAGGGCATCTTGGAGGTCGTCGAGGAGGTTGATGACGCCGGCCTGGATGGAGACGTCGAGGGAGCTGACGGGCTCGTCGAGGACGACGAGGTCGGGTTCGAGGGCAAGAGCGCGGGCGATGCCGATGCGTTGGCGTTGCCCGCCGGAGAACTCGTGCGGGTACCGGTTGACGTCGCGGCGGTCGAGGCCGACCTGCTCGAGGAGGGTCTCGACCCGTTCCGCTCCCCCGTCGGCGAAGCGGCCATGCACCCGGAGCGGGTCGGCGATGATCCCACCGACGGTGAGACGGGGGTTCAGCGACGCGTAGGGGTCCTGGTAGACGATCTGCATGCGGGCCCGCAGCCGGCGAAGGTCGGCGCCGGACGCGCCGAGCACGTCGACGCCGTCGAAGTGGACCGTCCCGGCGGTGGCGGGAAGGAGGCGGAGCACGAGGCGGGCGGTCGTCGACTTCCCGCAGCCCGACTCCCCCACCAGCGCGAAGGTCTCGCCCCGCGGCACCGTGAAGCTGACCCCCGCGACGGCGCTGATCTGGGCGACCGGGCGGCGGAGCCAGCCGCCCCGCACCGGGAAGTCCTTGACGAGGTCGCGCACCTCGAGGAGCGCGCCGTCGGACGGGTCGGGAGTCGGCGACACGGTCGGCGTCACGCTCGTCACGCCGGCCTCGCGCGGAGCTCGTCGGGGGTGACGCCGTCGAGCTCGGCGACGCGATGGCACGCGGAGCGGTGCGTCTCGCCGACGACGACGTCGGCGGGCACCTCGGTGGCGCACGGTGCGGGCAGCGCCCGGAACGGGCAGCGGGGATGGAAAGCGCAGCCCGGGGGGCGGTGCACGAGGGACGGCGGCTGACCGGGTATGCGGAAGAGGCTCCCGAGGCGCGCGGGCCGGTCGAGGCGGGGCAGCGACGCGAGCAGCCCGAGCGTGTAGGGGTGGCGGGGCGCGGCGAAGAGGTCGTCGACGGGACCGTCCTCGACGCGCCGGCCGGCGTACATGACCGCGACCCGTTCGGCGATGCCGGCGACGACACCGAGGTCGTGGGTGATGAGGAGGATGGAGGATCCGGTGCGGTCCCGGACCCGTTCCAGCACGTCGAGAACCTGGGCTTGGAGGGTGACGTCGAGGGCGGTGGTGGGTTCGTCGGCGATGAGCAGCGCCGGGTCGTTGGCGAGGGCCATGGCGATCATCGCCCGCTGGCGCATCCCGCCCGAGAACTCGTGTGGGTACCGCCGGGCCCGGCCCGCGGGGTCGGGGATGCCGACGAGGTCGAGCAGCGCGACGACACGCTCGCGCACGTCGCGTGGGTCGGCGTGGGGGTCGTGGACGGTGATCGCCTCGGCGATCTGGTGCCCGACGCTCATGACGGGGTTGAGGGAGGCGAGCGCGTCCTGGAAGATCATGGCGATCTGCGCGCCGCGGATCGGCTGCAGGTCGCGTTCGGATCGTCCGACGAGCTCCTCGCCGCGGAAGCGGATCGAGCCCCGGATCGTGGCGCGCTTCGGGAGGAGCCCGAGGACCGCGAGGGCGGTGACGGTCTTGCCCGACCCGGATTCGCCGACGACGCCGAGGACCTCGTGCTCACCGACGGTGAGGGTCAGGTCGTCGACGGCGTGGAGCGGCCCGTCGTCGGTGGCGAACTCGACGCTGAGCCCGTCGATCTCGAGCAGCGAGGCGGGAGCACCCGACGCTTCGGTCATCGGGGTTCGCTCTGGGGGTCGAAGGCGTCGCGCAGGCCGTCCCCGAGGAAGTTGATGGCGAGGACGGTGAGCAGGATGGCGAGTCCGGGGAAGTAGATGAGGTACGACTGGGAGGTGCCGACGTACCCCTCCGCGTCGGCGAGCATGCGGCCCCACGACGTCGCGGGGAGCTGCACCCCGAAGCCGAGGAACGACAGCGTCGATTCGGTGACGATGGCCGCGGCGACGGCGAGGGTGGCGCTCACGACGATCGGGCCGACGCAGTTGGGGAGGATGTGGCGCACCACGATCCACGGCCCCGACGCGCCCGACGCCCGGGCGGCCTCGACGAAGTCCTGCTCCTTGAGGGCCAGCACCTGGGCGCGCACGACGCGGGCGACGTACATCCAGAACAGCGCGGCGAGGACCCAGATGATCGTGAGGTCGTCGCGGCCGAACTTCTTCAGCGCCAGGGCCAGCACGGCGATGGCGGGGACGATGAGGAACAGGTCGGTGGTGCGCATGAGCACCTGGTCGGTGGCTCTGCCCAGGTAGCCCGCGACGGCGCCGACGATCGTGCCCACGACGGTGGAGAGGAGCGCGACGGCGAGGCCGATCTTCAGCGAGATCTGCCCCGCGTAGAGGATGCGGCTGAGCTGGTCCCGTCCGAGCTCGTCGGTCCCGAACCAGTGGGACCAGGAGGGCCCGACGGTGCCGAGGCTGAGGTTCTGGTGGGTCGGGTTGTACGGCGCGACGAGCGACGCGGCGAAGCACACGAAGGCCAGGGCGACGAGGACACCGATCGACGCCAGCGCGACCTTGTGGCGGGCGAAGCGCCGCCCGAACAGCTGCCACGGGGTGCGGTGCGCCATCGCGCCGCCACCGGGGGTCGGGGCGGCGGAGGGGAGCAGCTCGGACGGCCCGACCGGCTCGCCCTCGGGCATGACGGGTCCGGTGCGGGCGGGCGGCGTCACGCGACACGGATCCGGGGGTCGAGCCAGCCGTAGGCGAGGTCGGCGAGGAGGTTGAACCCGACGATGAACAACGCGGTGACGACGAGCCAGGCTGTGAGGGTGGTCGCGTCACCGTTGAGCAACGAGTCGAGGAACAGCTTGCCCATCCCGTCGATGGAGAAGATCTTCTCGGTGACGATGAGCCCCCCGAAGAGGGCCCCGATGTCGAGCGCCATGACGGTGAC
>DATISY010000080.1:0-12193 GCA_035468285.1 Acidimicrobiia bacterium
CGGGCGGCCCGACCGGCTCCGGCCACGATCGGCGCCACCGGGAGGGCTGGCCCCTCGACGTCCGCTCGACCCACCCGCGGAGGCTACCGAGGGGGTGCGACGCCGGGACCGGAACCCACACCCCAATGGTGACGGGGGCGAACGCGGGATTCGGGTGGCCCTGTGCCAATCTGGACCCTTCATGCGCAGGCCGGGGCCGCTCCTCACGCAATTCTTGACGACGATCGTCATCGGTGGCGTGGCCATTGGCGCCTGTGTGGCTGCCCTCCTTCCCGGCACCTCGGTCTTCGCCAAGAGCATCACGTACCAGAGCGACGCCGTCGGGAAGCTCCGCAGCCTCGCCCAGCGCTCGACGATCTACGACGCCAGCCTCAACCAGATCGGTGTCCTCGGAACCCAGAACCGCCAGTACGTCAAGCTCGAGGCCGTCCCCAAGATCCTGCAGAACGCGGTGATCTCGGTGGAGGACAAGACGTTCTGGACCAACGACGGCATCGATCTCAACGGCGTGTTCCGCGCCGCGGTCCGCAACGTCTCCTCGGGCCAGGTCGTCCAGGGCGGGTCCACCATCACCCAGCAGCTCGTCAAAGAGCGGCTCCTGAACTCCAAGCGTGACGTGCACCGCAAGGTCAAAGAGATCATCTTGGCGCTGCGCCTGAACCAGAAGTTCTCCAAGCGTCAGATCCTCGAGCAGTACCTGAACACCGTGTACTTCGGGCAAGGCTCGTACGGCGTCGAGGCCGCCGCGGAACGGTTCTTCGTCGTCGCCGACCCGACGTCACCGTTCGGGGGCGTGCGCGGCACCGACCTCGCCCACATTTCCATAGGCCAAGCCGCGCTGCTCGCCGGCCTGATCAACAACCCGGAGGGCAACAACCCGTTCGCCAACCCGCGCGGCGCCCGGATCCGACGGGCGGTGGCGCTGAGCCGCATGGTCACCGAGGGCTACATCACCACCGCCGACGAGGCCAAAGGCAACGCCGAGCCGCTCCCGACGATCAAGCCGCAGCCGGACCTGCGCCCGACGAACGCCTGGGTCGCGGAGGTGCAGCAACGGCTCTTCACTGACCCGCTCTATGCAGTGCTCGGGAAGACGGTCAAGGAGCGCAAGGACGCCGTCCTCAAGGGCGGCCTGAAGATCGTCGCCACCGAGGACCAGCACCTCCAGTCCCTAGCCCAGAACGCCGTCAACAACGACCTCACGTCCCCCGCCGGGTTCACCGGCTCCATGGTCGCGATCGATCCGAAGACCGGCGAGGTCAAGGCCATGGTCGGGGGCCCCGGCTTCCAGAACAGCCAGTTCAACATCGCCACCCTCTACCCCGGTCGCCAAGCAGGATCGACGTGGAAGACCATCACGCTCGCCGCCGCGCTCGAATCGGGCTTCTCGCCCAACGACATCGTCGACGGGACCTCACCGTGCCAGTTCCCCGTCTGGGGCAGGACCCAGAACGCTGAGGGCGGGGGAGGCGCCATGTCCCTGCGGGCCGCCACCGCGGGGTCGGTGAACTGCGCGTTCGCCCGGACCGAGCTCGCGGTCGGGTTCCCGAAGCTCATCGACACCGCCCACAAGCTGGGGATCACCCAGAGCACCTTGAAGCCCATCCTGACCCTGACGCTCGGGACGGTGGAATCCACCGCGTTGGAGATGGCGACCGTGTCGGCGACCCTCGCCGACGAAGGCGTGCACCACTCGCCGGTGTTCGTCAGCAAGATCATCGGTCCCGACGGCACCGTCATCTTCGACGACAAGACCATCCAGGGCACGCAGGTGATCAGCAAGGAATCCGCCGACTGCGAAACCGATCTCCTCAAAGGCGTCATCACCGGCGGTACCGGTACCAACGCGGCGTTGAACGGGCGCGACGCGGCCGGCAAGACCGGCACCACCGACAACCTGAGCGACGCCAACTTCTTGGAGTTCACACCCCAGCTCGCCGATTTCGTGTGGCACGGCAACCCCACCGGCCGCATCCCCGGAGCCGGGTTCGGTGGTCAAGCCGCCGCCGCCGCCTCGCGGGACTTCATGAACCCGGCGCTCCAGGGCCAGCCCGCCCTCCCGCTACCCGACCCAGGACCGGCCTGCGCCCGTCCGGGCGGCCTGATCAGCGAGAACGGTCGGGTCGCCAACGGCGCCGGCCTGTTCCCCAGCGGCGGCGGCGGCGGTGGTGGTGGTGGGACGCCGGCCCCGACGACCCCACCCCCGACCGTCGTGATCACACCCCCGCCCACCCCGCCACCAGCCACGCAGCCCCCCACGCCGACGACGACTGTGACGCCGCCGTCGTCGTAGCGCGCTGGTGGTGGGCCGGCCGTTCCGGCTCGTAGGGTGCGGCACGTGAGCGAGCTCGAGTCACTCCTGGCGCTCCAAGCGCGCGACCTCGCGCTCGATCGGCTCCGTCATCAGCGGGCCACGCTCCCCGAGCGAGCCCAGCTCGCCGGACTCGACGACCGCCTCGGCGGCATCGAGCAGACGCGTGCCGGCCAGCAACGCGAACACGACGACGTCGCCGGCAACGAGCAGCGTCTCGCCGACGAAGCGCAACGTCTCGCCGAACAAGCCACGGCGGCCGAGCAGCGCCTCTACTCCGGTGAGATCAGCTCCCCACGGGAGCTGCAGGCGCTCCAGGCCGACGTCGATCAGCTCCGCCGTCACCAGCGCGACGTCGAAGACCGCCAGCTCGGGGCGATGGAACAGCGTGAGCCCCTCGACGCCGCCCTCGCCGCGCTCGACCTCGACCGCGCCGGCGTCGACGGGGAGGCCGCCACCCTGCACGGGAGCCTCGACGCCCACGAGCAGGAGCTCGACCAGGCCGCCGCGGCCGAGCGAGCCGCCCGAGACGAGATCGCCGGGTCCCTCGACCCGGGCTTGGTCGCGGAGTACGAGCGGCGCCGCCAGCGCGCCAACGGGATCGGCGCGGCGCGGCTCTCCGGCATGACGTGCCAAGGCTGTCACCTCTCGGTCCCCGCGACCGAGGTCGACCGGATCCGCAAGACCGCCGACGGGGCCCTGGCGTTCTGTGACAACTGCGGTTGCATCCTCGTCCCGTGACGCACGACGAGGTGACGATCTTCTGCGATGGCGGCGCACGAGGGAACCCCGGCCCGGCCGCGATCGGGGCCGTCGTCACCGACCCGACCACTGATCCGCCCACGCAGCTCGCCACCGTGAGCGAGCGGATCGGGGTCGCCACCAACAACGTTGCCGAATACCGGGCGCTCATCGCCGGGCTGCACGCCGCGCGGGCATGCCACGCCCGGGTCGTGCACGTCCGCGCCGATTCGATGTTGGTGATCCGCCAGCTCGAAGGGGCTTGGCGGGTGAAGCAACCCCACTTGCGGCCGCTGCACGCCGAGGCGAAGGCGCTCCTCGACGAGTATGCGGTCGTCGACCTGGCCCACGTGCCCCGGGAGCAGAACCAAGACGCGGACCTGCTCGTGAACGCCGCCCTCGACCAGGGCTGACCGGTGCTGCTCTGGTACACGGGGCTGTCGATCTTGATCATCGCCAACGTGTTCCGAAGCACCGGCCTCGACTACCGTCTCGTCGCGGCCGGTGCGCTGCTCCCCCTCCTGGTGGACCTGCCGATCGGCCACCGCGCGGTCGGGCACGCCCTCGTCTTCCCCGTCGCGCTCTTCGTCGCCGTGATGGTCGGCACCGCGAGCCGCTCCCGGCTGCTGCGTCGGCGGCTCCTCTGCGTCCCGATCGGGGTCTTCGTCGCCCTCGTCCTCTCCGGCGCGTTCACCCAGGACCACGTGTTCCTCTGGCCGTTCCTCGGCGGCGCGGGCGACGCGTCGGTGCTTCCCGCGTGGTGGGCCGTTCTCATCGAGGAGGTCGTCGGGCTCGCCGCCTGGTGGTGGGTCGTCGGTCAGTTCGACCTCTACCTGCCCGGGCCCCGACGGGACTTCTGGCACGCGGGACGACTTCGGGAGGGTGAGCCGTGATCGTGCTCGTCCGCCACGGCCAGACCGACGCGAACCGAGCGGGTCGTCTCCTCGGCCGGGCCGACCCGCCGCTCAATGCCCGCGGTCGGGAGCAGGCCGCCGCGCTCGGCACCGCGCTCGAGGCCGGTCCCGCGCCGCAGGTCGTGGTCACCAGCCCGCTGCTGCGAACCCGAGAGACCGCGGCCGCGATCGGCGACGCGACCGGGGTGCCGGTCTGGACCGACGAACGGCTCATCGAGCTCGACTACGGCGACTGGGACGAGCGGCTCCTCACCGACGTCCCCGGTGACGTCGCGGCCCGGTGGCGATCCGACCCGAGCTTCGCCGCGCCAGGCGGGGAGAGCCTCGTCGACCTCCGCACCCGGATCGTGCCCTGCGCCGAATCGCTCATGGACCTGGCGCGCGACGGGCTCGTCATCGCCGTGAGCCACGTCTCACCGATCAAGGCGATCATCTGCTGGGCGCTCGAGCTCGACGACGGCTACGCCTGGCGGCTCCGGCTCGACGTGGCGTCAATCTCGCGCCTCGCCACCGGATTGAGCGGCCCGGTCCTGGTGACGTTCAACGAGACTGGCCACCTCCGCGCGACCGGCTGACCGTCCCCGATCGCCCCGCGCGGGGGTGGGGGAGCGCTACTCGGCGCGGACCGCGATCGGCCGACGGGCCGGGCGTGCGTGGCCCCCGTCGGCGTCGACGACGAAGCGGCCCTCGCCGGGACCAGTGGCGACCGGCATCCCCAACGCCTCGAGCAGCGCCTGGTCCTCGTCGGCGGTGCGACCCGTGGTCGTCAGGTAGTTCCCCACGATCAAGGCGTTCGCTCCCGCGAGCAGCCCCATCGACTGCAACTCGCCGAGGATCCGCTCGCGTCCCCCCGCGAGGCGCAGCCACGCGCCGGGCAGCACCAGCCGGAACAACGCGATCGCCTGGAGCGCAGCCCGCGGTAAGAGCACCGTCTGACCTTCGAGTGGTGTCCCCGGCCGAGGGTCGAGGAAGTTGATCGGCACCTCACACGGGTCGAGCGCCCCGAGCTCGAACGCGAAGTCGAGCCGCTGGTCGAGGGTCTCACCGAGGCCGAGGATCCCGCCGCAGCACAGCTCCATCCCCGCCTCGATCGCCACCCGTGCCGTGTCGACCCGGTCGTCGTAGGTGTGGGTGGTGCAGATCTGCGGGAACACCGCCCGGCACGTCTCCAGGTTGTGGTTGTACCGCCGGACGCCCGCCGCGGCGAGGCGGGCCGCCTGCGCCGCAGTGAGGAGCCCCAACGAGCACGCCACCTCCAGGCCGACGTCACATTGCACCGCCTCGACCGCGTCGATCACCTTCCCCAGCAGACGCTCCTCCGGGTTGCGGACCGCGACCACGATGCAGAACTGGGTTGCCCCCGCAGCTCGGGTCGCGCGCGCCGCGGCCAGGACCTCGTCGAGATCGAGGAACGGGTACACGTCGACGTCGGTGTGGAACCGCGCCGACTGCGAACAGAAGGCGCAGTCCTCGGCGCACGCCCCCGACTTCGCGTTGATCAGGCTCTCGAGCTCGACTGCGGGGCCGCAGAACGCGAGGCGCACCCGGTGCGCGAGCGCGACGAGGTCCGGAAGGTGGTCGAGCGGGAGCGCCGCGACCGCCCCGACCTCCTCCCTGGTGAGGCGCTCCCCTCGGTCCAGGAGCTGGGTCTCGGCGCGGGCCAGAGCAGCAGGAACAGCCATGAGGCCGAGAGCGTAGAGGCCCGAGGACCCGGGGGCGCGGCCGGCGTGCCCGGCCTGCCCGCCCTCCTCGATCCGGGCGGCGCGCCGACCGTGCGAGAATGGTGGTGGTGGCGAGTCGGCCGGGCGGCCGCGTACCGGTCCAACCGGTCCGAGGAACGTCCGGACTCCACCGGGCACGGTGCTGGGTAACACCCAGTCGGGGTGACCCGCAGGACAGTGCCACAGAGAACAGACCGCCGATGGCGACTCCGGTCGCACAGGTAAGGGTGAAACGGTGCGGTAAGAGCGCACCAGCACCCGGGGTGACCCGGGTGGCTAGGCAAACCCCACCGGGAGCAAGGCCAGACAGGGGGAGGACGGCCCGTCCGTAGACACCCCCGGGTGGGCTGCTAGAGCCGAACGGGCAACCGTCGGCCGAGAGGGATGGCCGCCCCGGGGCGTCGCATGACACCCCGGACAGAATCCGGCGTACAGGCCGACTCGCCACCAACCCCTTATGGCCAACGGTTCTAGGACACTTGGCCGAACTCGGTCCTCAGTTAGTCCTCAGCCCGCCAGCGGCTCCGCCGCAGACCAGCTCGCCGGTGCGCCGAGGCCCATCCGGGTCGGGTTTTGAGCAAGCACGCCAGATATGGCGAGGGAACCTGAAGCAGGGTTACTGCGCTCAAGAGGAGTTCGACAAAGAAATGCGGGAGCTCGACGGATCCTAGTGACGCGATCGGCGGAGCTCCGGTTACGACTCGAGTTGTGGCCGAACGCGTCGACTGCGCCAGACTCGCCATCGGCTTCTCGATCTAGCCAGCCCGCGGGGATGCCACATGAAACGGCGGCCTGTACTCAGATCACTCCGCGCGGTTCGGCCCCCACGAGCGCATAGACACCGGGCATGAGCACGTTCAAGGTTTCCTTGAGTGCTGCGGGTCGACCTCGTCACCGCCTGGCGTCCCCGATCGGCACTTCTGGGACGGTGAGTCGGGCGCAGGGGGCCGCTCGGCAGGCGTGCGCAGTGCCGCGATGTAGCTCAGGGGACGGGCGGCCGACGGCTGGCCCACGGGCGCGCCGACTCGATTTGGGTGCTGAGAGCGAGCAAGGTCTGTTCATCCGCGGGATGCCCGACGAGTTGGACGGACATTGGCGGGCCGTCGCCGTCCACGCCCCACGGGATCACGGCGGCCGGCTGGGCGCGGCGATTTGGTGCGAGGTCTCTACGTCGACCCGAATGCGGGCAGGGTTCCGTTTCGCGAATACGCCGAGTCGTGGAGAACCAGCCAAGTACATCGCCCGACAACCGCAGCGCTGGTTGAGTCGCATCTTCGGCACCATGTGTTGCCGTTTCTTTTGGCGACCGACACCTCGGCTCAATCCGTTCGTCGGACGTCCCGTCGTGGGTGAGGGGTCGATCGGCTGTACTCGCGCCGACCACGGTCAAGGTTGCCTACCGACTTCCATCCGCGACCGACTGCAGGGGTCTCGGACACCCGCCGGTCGCCGAATACGTATTGTGCGACACCCGAACGGCCGACAGCTAGCTACCGGCGCGCGCCCACGCTGTAGCGACAAGTCCCGTTGACGGCTGGCTCATTCGCACCGCGACGAAGGAGTCCTGTGACGATCGGTGCTGTGACCTGTCTGCTGAGGATAGATTCCGGGTCGATGTCGGTGGTGGCGATGACCTTCACGAACACGGTGGCCAATGTGCAACGGGCCTTCGAGGCGGCGGGGGTTGTCGTTCTTATCGTCGGGATCGCGGCCGGTTTTGCCGCTGCCGCACGCGACCTCGTTCACGGGCGACCCGACACGTATCAGCGGCTAAGGAGTTTTGTCGGGCG
Organism: Acidimicrobiia bacterium; assembly: GCA_035468285.1. GTDB lineage: Bacteria > Actinomycetota > Acidimicrobiia > IMCC26256 > PALSA-555 > PALSA-555. The sequence goes on from DATISY010000080.1 coordinate 7,478, forward strand.
AAGCATCCTGCTCGGTGTTGAGATCTTTGTCGCCGCCGACCTCATTCGGACCGTGGCTGTGGACCCTTCGATCGAGAACGTCGGCGTCCTGGCAATCATTGTCGTCATCCGTACATTTCTCAGCTTCACCTTGAATCTGGAGATCGAAGGGCGGCTCCCCTGGCGTCCGCAGGATCCAGACTCTGGGAGGCACTAGCCACAGCCCTCCGCATGACGGCCTAAGTGGTTGCGTCGTGGCGGCTGCGGAGTTCGAAGTAGGTGACACTTGCTCGTTGAGTAGGCGCCACGCAAGGAGGAGAGTCGACGATGATCTTCAAGCAGCACTATCTGGCGTGTCTCTCCCACGCGTCCTATCTCATTGGCGACGAGACCACAGGACGGGCGGTGGTCGTCGACCCACGACGCGACGTCGGGGAGTACTGCGACGACGCGGCCACCCGAGGCCTGCGAATCGAGCGGGTCATCGAGACCCATCTGCACGCCGACTTTCTCAGCGGCCACCTCGAACTCGCGGCCCGCACCGACGCCGTCATCTCGTACGGGGCGGCGGCGCGGGTCGACTTCGACATCGAGGCGCTTCGCGACGGCGAACGGCTGTCCCTCGGCGAAGTGACCCTCGAGGTGCTGGCCACACCAGGCCATACCCCCGAATCGATCTGCGTCGTCGTCTACGAGCACCCCGACGACGACGCCCCCTATGGGGTGCTGACCGGCGACACCCTCTTCGTCGGCGACGTCGGTCGCCCCGACCTGCTCGCTTCGTCAGGCGCCGGACTCTCGGCCGACGTGCTGGCCCGGAGCCTGTACCACTCGCTGCACGACAAGGTGCTGGCGCTCCCCGACCCGACCCGCGTGTTCCCGGCACACGGGGCCGGGTCCTCCTGCGGCAAGCAGCTATCGAGCGAGACCAACTCGACCATCGGTGAGCAGCGCCGGACGAACTACGCGCTGCAACCGATGTCCGAGGATGACTTCGTAAGCGCCATCGTCGAGGGCCAACCCGTGCGCCCCCACTACTTCGAGTTCGACGCCCTCCGCAACCGCCAGCTCCGGCCCCTCCTCGACGAGGACCGCCCACCCGCCCTCCTCGACGTGGACGAGGTGCGGGACCGTCAGTGCGCCGGCGCGATGCTCCTCGACACCCGCGAACCGACGGACTTCGCCGCGGGCCACCTGCGAGGAGCGGTCAACGTCGGGCTCCAAGGTCGCTTCGCCGAATGGGCCGGAGACCTCCTCGATCCCCAGCGTGACATCGTGCTCGTCGGCGACCCTACCGCCAGCCTCGAAGGCCGAGTCCGGCTCGCCCGCATCGGCTTCGACCGCACCGTCGGCCAGCTCGCCGACCCCGGCCAGGTCCTCACGACGCACCCGGAGCTCGTCGAGACCAGCTCGCGGCTCACCATCGAGCAGCTGGCCGAACTTCGGGGCCTCGAACCCGACCTGCAACTCGTCGATGTCCGCAACCCGGGTGAGACCGCAGCCGGCACCCTCCCCGGCGCCCGGGAAATCTCCCTGGCCGTCCTGACCGATTGCCTCGACAGCATCGATCGCACCCGGCCGCTGGTCTTGTACTGCGCCAGCGGCTACCGCTCGCTGATCGCGGCCAGCTTCCTGTGCCAACACGGGCACTCCGACGTGTCTGACCTCTTCGGTGGCTACGGCGCTTGGGCCGCGGCAGAACTCCCCGCCGCCGGCGGCGCTGCCGTCGCCCCCACCGAGACGCCCGAGGTAGCAGCAACGAGCGGAGCCGCGCTCGTCGAAGCCGGCGCCGTCCTGCTCGATGTGCGTGAGCCCGAGGAGTGGGCAGCCGGCCACGCCCCCGGCGCGGTCCTCGTCCCGATGGGACAGGTACACGACCGTGTGCCGACGCTCCCCAGCCGGCGTGCGATTGTCGTCATCTGCCGGTCGGGCGGACGGTCCGCTGCCATCACCCAGGCGCTTCGCGCCCGCAGCTACGACGCCGTCAACCTGGCCGGCGGCATGCGCGCCTGGGCAGCAGCCGGGCTCCCGGTGACTACCGACGCCGGTACCCCAGGCCGAGTGGCATAGCTCGGCCCCACGCTCAGCAACCCCGGCTTCGTTGCAGAGTGAGCGATCGCTCGAACCCGCTCTGCTGGACAGCTCTCGTCGCGCGCGGTTGGCGTGCGTGGCGGCGGTCCGATGCAGCGCGGGTGCCCGGCCCGTCGCTCCAGGGAAGACCACGGCGCCGTCGAGGAACTGAGCCCGCGAGAAGTCCGAAGGTTGCATGATTTCGCTCGAGGACGGGTGATCGTGCTGCCGAGGGTGTGCTGTCCGAAGCGGAGTTGACTGTCGCGATGTGGCCTTATCCGGGGCGCGTTCTGATCGTCGCCCGACGGCCGAGCTGAGCCTGCCAAGACGTCGTCGGCGGGCTTGCGCATGCTCACTCAGCCATGACGTGGGGGTTGAAGCACCGCTCGCCAGAAGCGTTCGAGAAGGCCTACATTCGGATCGTGCTCGGATCCCGCTGATCGATGCCCCCGGATACCGCTGCCGAACGCACCTCGATCCACCCGCAGTGGGCGGAGATGCTGGCGCGCTGGGCGATTCCGGACGACCTGGTGGCCGTGGCGCCAACCTCGCCCTACTTCTTCGACCCGGCGGTCTTCATCGATGCAGCCGATGAGGCCATCGGGCGGCCGGACGACACCGTCTCGGACCGGACCGCTCGCGAGGCGCTCCCGCCGGGCGGCACCGTGCTCGACGTCGGGGTCGGCGCAGGAGCAGCGAGTCTCCGACTGGGGGCCACCCGAGTGATCGGCGTCGACCCCAGCCGCGTCCTGCTGGCCGCGTTCGTCGAGCGCGCAGCCCGCCTTGGGATAGCCCCGACGCCCATCGAGGGCACCTGGCCCACGGTCGCGCCCGACGTCGGTCTCGCTGACGTGGTGGTGTGTCACCACGTCGTCTACAACGTCGCTGATCTCGCTGGCTTCGCGACGGCTCTCGCCGCGCACGCAAGGGATCGCGTGGTCCTCGAGCTCACGGCCGAGCATCCCATGGCCTGGATGAGACCGTATTGGGAGGCCCTGCATGGCTTGGACCAGCCCGACCGTCCGACGGTCGATGACGCAATCGCTGTGCTGGGGGAGCTTGGGTTCAATGTCCGCCAGCAGCGATGGCGGCGCCGATATCAGATGATCGGCGAAAATGGAGACGACCAGGTCGCGCGCGTCGGGCGCCGACTCTGCCTGCCAACGCCGCGGTACGACGAGTTGCATCAGCTCCTGACCACCATTCCGCCGCCCCGTGAGCGCGAGGTCGTGACGGTGTGGTGGTGACGGAGACCCCAAGGCTTCGTTCGTGGCCACCGCATGGACCCAGATGAACAGGTGCACACCGTTCCGATCGCCCTTGCAGGGCGATGGCTGTTGTAGGGGTGTGCGAGGGTTGCGGGGTTGCGCCGTGCAGGCTTGCGTGCAAGAACGAGCGCCGCTTCCGTTCTAGTGCACGCGTGGGCAGAGGAGCGTGTGGTGGTCTCGTATGACGTGATCGTCATCGGGGCTGGTTCGGCAGGTGCCGCGCTGGCCGGCCAGTTGTCGCGTGATCCGAGCACATCGGTGTTGCTGCTCGAAGCCGGGCCTGATCACCGGGCAGTCGATGCACCGGCGGGGTTGCACGCTGCCAATTTCTTCCGCGCCGTGGTGGAGCCGGGCCGTATGTGGGAGCACCTTGTCGCCACACGTGCCGGGGGGCAACCGGAGGCACTGTACGTGCGGGGCCGCGGCGTTGGGGGTTCGTCGTCGATCAACGCGATGGGCGCGATCCGTGGCACGGTCGACGACTATGAGCGATGGGCGCGGGAACTCGGCTGTCCGGGGTGGGGCTGGGCAGACATGCTCGAGGCCTTCTTGCGGGTCGAGGACGACCTCGATTACGGCGGAGACGGAACGCACGGCAAGGGCGGTCCGATCCCGCTAGCACGGGTGCCGCTGGGTGAGCTGCCGCCACTCGACCGGGCGCTGCGGACGGCGATGACCGAGCTCGGCTACCCAATGTGTGACGACTACCACGCGCTCGACGCCACCGGCGTCAGCCGGGTCGCACGCACCATGCGCCACGGTCAGCGGGTCTCGACCAACGACGCGTACCTGGAGCCGGCCCGGGGGCGGCCGAATCTCGAGGTGCGTGGCGGAGTGCTCGTCGACCGGGTCCTGGTCAGCGGACGGCGGGTGAGCGGAGTACGCACCGCCAGCGGCGAGGAAATCGTGGCCCGGGAGGTGATCGTCAGCGCGGGCGCGATCCACTCGCCGGCGATCCTCTTGCGATCGGGAATCGGGCTCGACGACGGCCTCGCAGTTGGTGCAAACCTGAAAGACCACGCCGCGACACCCGGCTTCGAAATCGCGCTGAAACCGGCCGGGCGGATGCCGTCAGTGAACGCACCAGTCTTCAACTCCTTGCTGCGCTATACGTCCGGCCTCGCCGACTCGGGACCAAACGACATGCAGATCTTCTGGTTCGGGGCGACCGGCCCGACCGAGGACTCGCTGGAGGTGGGTCGCCTGATCGGGGCAGTCATGCGCGTCTTCTCCACCGGTGAGGTGCGGCTGCGCTCCGACGACCCATTCCTCGATCCCGTCGTCGAGTTCCGCATGCTCTCGGACGACCGGGATCGCAGCCGATTGCGAAACTGCGTCCGGCGCGTGATCGAGGTCGTTCATCATCCAGCCGTCATGGCAATCAGTGACGGCGTGCTAG